>NZ_JAPNNL010000002.1 GCF_027620315.1 Nonomuraea corallina
ACAGAAGAAACGCACTCATAACTATCAGTCGAGTTATTTTGCACAGAACGTCAACATATTCCGAGTCTCGCGACGCTGGGCAGGCATTAGCATTACCGAAGCCGTCCGCAGACGTAGGCAGAAGGCTTGCCAACCGAGGGGAACCGGGATGTCATAAGCCCGAAACCCACGAGAGGAAGCGATATGCCCGGAGAGTTACGCGGCGTTCTGGTGACGGTCCTGGCCGCCATGATGGTCATGGCCACGTTCGGTGCCCTGCCTGCGCAAGCCGAGGTCGTGGAGATACAGATCGGCCAGTTCAACATGGCGGGCGGCAACGACGACCACGGACACAAGGGTGACGAGGCGCCCGACGCCTTGGTGCGCAGCATCCAGGATCGCAACCCCGCCTTCATCACCATCCAGGAAGGCTGCGAGGACTGGCTGGAGAGGCTGGACGACCAGCTCCCCGCCTACAGCGTGCAGTTCGATGTGATCCTCAGCGGAGGCGGCACGCCGGCCAACTGCAAGCACCCGAGCCCCTTCGGGAACGCGATCATCTACCGCGACGACCTGGGGATCGACACCCGCCCCGCAGGCTACAGCCTGGGCAGCCCCGCCGGCTTCGAGCGGCGGGAAATGCTCTGCGTGGCCTCGGCGGCCAGGAAGTTCGTCATCTGCAGCGCCCACCTCACGCCCGGCGGTTCCGACGAGGACACGGAGGCCCGGGAGGGCGAGGCGGCGCAGGCCAAGAAGATCCTCGACACCGAGTACGCCGGCTACACCAAGTTCCTGGGCGGCGACATCAACGCCGAACCGGGTGAGGACGCCCTGGACAGCTTCTACCACTCCGGCTACGGCTCCGGCGCGAACGGCGAGTTCAAAGAGGTCGACAGCCCGTGCCGCAACGTGATCACGGAACGGATCATCATCGAGACGCCCTTTCCGGTCGTCATCCCCTGCCGGTCGGGCGAGTCCACGCACGGCAACATCTTCACCCGCAAGAAGATCGACTACCTCTTCGTCTCGCCGGACATTCACGTACGGGACGCCGACGTCACGTACGCGCTCCACTCCGACCACGACCCGCTCTGGGCCGACATCACCGTTGACCTGTCCACGCCCGGCGGAGGCGGCGGAGGCGGCACCGACCCGGTGAACCTCCCGCCCGACGTGGACGCGGGTCCCAACGTCACGGGCGACGAGGGGCAGGCCGTCGAACTGGCCGGCTCCGTCCTCGACCGTGAGGACGGCGTCACCACGCAGTGGACGTACACGCCGCTCGACCGGACCGACCCGGGCGCCGGCTGCTCGTTCTCCGCTCCGCAAGCCCTCCGGACCACGATCACCTGCACCGACGACGGCCTCTACGCCGCTGAGTTGACGGCCGACGACGGGGTCAATCCACCGGTCCGCGATACCGCCCTGGTGAGGATCGCCAACGCCGCCCCGGTGCTCACGCTTACCGGGCCGCGCCCCTGGCAGGTGTTCAGGGCCGGTACGCAGGTGCCGCTCACCGCAGAATTCACCGACACGGGCGCCAACGACAGCCACACCTGCGAGGTCGACTGGGACGACGGCAGCACCGACCGGTACGCCGCCGACGGATCGTGCGACCGCGCGCACACCTTCACCGCGCCGGGCATGTACACCATCAAGGTGAAGGTCGCCGACGACGACGGCGCCACGGACACGGCCGAGGTCATGGTGGTCGTCTACGACCCCGAGGCCGGGTTCGTGACGGGGTCGGGCGCGTTCGAGGGCGGCCGGTTCGCGCTCAACCCGAAGTACGGACCGCACGACGAGGGCCCGGCTCCCGGCCAAGGGCGGCTCAAGGCGGACCTGCCCGACATCGCGATCTCGTCCACAGCGCTGGAATGGCTGGTCGTCACCCCCCAGGGCGGCGCGGCCGTCAAGGGAGCCTCGGGCGACCACGGCTTCGTCGCCTACCTGACCGATGAACCCGACGGGTTCCGGCTCGTCGTCTGGCGCCTGTCCGACGGCTCCCACCCGGACGGCGAGATCGTCTACGACAACCGCGATGGGGCCTCGTACGACCTCGATCACGCCGAACCGCCGGCCGGTGACAAGGGCTCCATTCGGATCCACCGCTGACATTCGGAAGCGGGGCGAGCCGGAACCCGCCCCGCTTCTCCGCCTGGTCCAGGCGTCCGTGACCGGAAACGTTCAGCGGGTGGAGTGAGCGTTTCCGGCTCGGAACGCCACGGCCCCATCACTGACGGGTTCGACCCGTACCCGCGACGAACGCCCGGGCTTTCCCATGACCGGCGAGACGGCGACCCTGCGGGGATGGGAGGGTTGGACCGTGCGTACCTGGTTCGAACCTGAAGAGGCCGAGGAATTCGAGGCCGCCAAGGACCTGCTGATCCGTCGATGCGTCGCCTGGGCGGAGGATCACGGGCATCCGGTCGACGGCCTGCTGCTGTCCGCCGCCGTCGACGCGCGGCACGAGAGCCGCGACGGCCGGCTGGCGTACTGGGACGGCGCGTGCATCAGGTTCTTCCTGCTGCGGTACGTGCCGTACAAGGTGACGGCACCGCGGGAGAAGCTCGACCTCGCCCCGGAGGTGCTGCTCACGTACCTGCGCTATCTCGACGTCACGGGCCTGCGCGACCCGCGCGGCGTCACGGTCGGCGAGGCGGAGGAGATCATCGCCGGGACGCGGGCCGAGTACGCGGCCGCCCTCGACGACCCCACGCTGCGCGGGATGGCGACGTTCTGGGCGTACACGGCCATCGACCAGGGATTCGATCTCACCGTCCCGGGGGCGTTCGAGCGGTTCAAACGCGAACTCGACGCCGGTCGCGTCCCGTACGACGAGCAGGTGCTCGACAAGATCATGCAGAATCGACTGGTGTACGGCGGCATCGAGGAGGAACGCGCCTTCCCCCAGCCGCCCGTCACCCTGCCCCCGGCGGCCGAGCTGACGGAGGCCGCCCGCCGCAGCCGGACCGTCCAGCGGTTCATCACCCTGGCCGACTGGCTGGGCAAGGACGGCCGCGCCCTCACCGACGCCGGCAACCTCCGCGTCGCCGACGCCCTCGAGGTGTCGGCCCTGCTCGGCACCGGCGAAGAGCAGCTGCGCGTCCGCAGCGCCGCCGACCTGCCGCAACTCAACCTGCTGCTCGCCTGGGCCAAGAAGCTGCGCCTCACCCGCACCAGCAAGGGCCGGCTCCTCCGCGTGGCCAAGGCCGCACCCCTGCTGCGCGACCCGGAGACGCTGTGGCGGCGCGCGTTCGAGGTGCTGCCGGAGCTGGGACGCGTGGTCACCGTGCCCGTCGCGACCTGGCGGCCCGAGCCCATCCTGGCCGAGGTCTTCGACGAGATCCTGCCGGACGTGCTCAACTCCATGTACGGGATGGACGAGATGCCGGTGATCCGGCTCGAAGAGACGGTATGGCTGGCCTGCCAGGAATACTTCGTACTCGACCAGGAGAAGCGCCTGCTCGATTTCTGGCGCCGCGAGGTCGCCCGGGACCTGGGGCGCATGTTCGAGATCCTCTCCGATCTCGGGGCCGTGGAACTCAGCCGCGGCCCCGCCGACCCCCTCTACGCGAGCGACCTCGACCACGACGACCAGCCCCTGCCACCGGACGCGGTCGAACGCCTGCGCACCGCCCTCGCCGAGCCCGACCTCCCGCTGGTCCGCCTCACCCCGCTCGGCATGCGCGGCGTCCGCGACCGCCTCCTCGCCGACGGCCGCGACGCCCCCCTCGTCGGCGAACTGGCCACCGCCCCGCCGGCCGAGCTGCTCGGAGTGCTCGCCCAGCACTACCCACCGGAGGACGCCGTCGCGGAGCTCCACGGGTGGCTGGCCCAGCCGGGGCAGGACATCGAGACGTTGGTGCAGGCCGTACGGGAATGCCCGTTCCGTACGCGGGTGGGGGCGATGCTGCGGGTGCTGGCCGACGCCCTTCCCAGAAGGCGGCTCCTGCAGGACCTACGGCACGACCCTGTTCTCGGGCCCGCCGTGTGGACGCAGCTCATCGACGCCGGGGAGATGCAGCCTGGGGCGTTGAGCGACCGGGAGAACCTGCTGCTGGGAGCGGAGAACTTCCTTTCGGTGCTGGAGCTCGCTGGGCCTGAAGAGCTGGTCGAGCAGCTCAGGAGGATGGGAGGAGGGGACGCTTACGAGTTCATGGAGGCGATCCTGGCGTCGGGGCATCCTGATGTGGTGGGGATGCGGGAACTGCGCGAGCAGGTGGCGGAGCCGCTCCGCAGGATCGGCCGCCACCCTCTCCGCCTCGTCCCTACTCGGCCGCCGGGGGCCCGTGGGCGCCGGAAGAAGCGGAAGCGCTGAGCTTGATGCTTGGTCGGGGTTGTCGGGTGGGCTACCAGGTGAGCGCGCCCTGGCAGGATCGAACCAGCGGCACCCGCTTTAGGAGAGCGTGGACGCAACTGCTTGTGTACCTAGATCTACCTGCTGAAACGCTGTATTCGGTTAACCTCCCTTGCTTGATCATCCCTTGCATGTCCCCTGCCAGTTGGACAGGGAACCTCGCGAGGCTGGCGTTCGACTGGACGTCGTTTAGCACGGGTAACAGACGACCAGCTGAGCTTCGTCTGTCTGTTGCTGACACCGCTCTTGAACATTGTTGAGCGCTTGATCGTGCACCTCACCGTCGACGTTCACGTTCACACATGGGGCTGCACTAGGCGGCCACGCTCATCCTCGGACGTGCTGAGGTGCAAAGCGATGTGCCGGGAAGTCGCGTCGTTCTACGGCCTAGAATGCGCCACACTAGCGTTCTGAGGCCATAGCAAGTCAACCTGCCCTTAGTGCTTTGATGCGGTACTCGATGCCCGAATAACGCCCGAGGCATCGAGTACCGACAGACGCCTGATGCAGGTGTACCAATACCATGATCGCGGCTTGGGAACCACTCTCAGAGTAAACGCCTTAGACCTCTCAGGGCGCGGCAGCTGCGGCGCTGTTGCTTCGTATTAGCGCGGGCGCATGAACCTAAGGATGCGATCCATCACCTTGAAGGCTGCCGTACGACGTGCCGGCTTGCGGGACCAGATCGCAGGCAGGACGACCCCAACGAACAGCCCAAGCAGAAGCGCTAGGCCGCAGATGGTCACAACAGGTTGCTGCAGGAACGGAACGGCGGGTGCAGGGAGCGGCGCACCAAGCATTTGGGCGTCCTTCCACCTGCCAACGTGGCTCCCCTGCTCCTCTTCGCGTACACTGAAGTGCACGTATGGCCTCCTCGGGTCGTACTAGCTATGGATGACGGCCCCCCCGGTAGCAGCGGGGGGGCTGTTTCCGTTTCCGGACAGCTTTGCCGTCACGTTGGGCTCACCCAACATCGCAAGCGTACCGCCTACGCGGCTCCACAACGACCCATAGAGCCCAGCAAACCGCCTGCAGGTCTGGGAGACCCTCTAGCCCTGCTAGGCCCTTACGGTTGACTACAGCGGCCCACAGCGCTACTCGCGCACGCGCACGCGCCTATAGCACACCAGAGGTGATCCTGTCATCCGCGACGAGAGCAAGCGCAGACCTCGGCTGGGTGTCTGCTAAGTTCCGTCGGCCCGTCGGCATGTAGCTTGGTGAAATGGCTAAGAGTCGACGTCGCTAGCATAAGGTCGCAATGTTCGCGAACAATGTCCAAGTTTCCCTGATTATTCGAGAAATTAACCATCGTTGCAAACGTCCACCCTAAAGTCGCAATGCACGTTGTGATATTGATGGAGGAATGTTTCGTGCAAATTGCAGCAGTTTTGATATATATATGCTAAATCATTTTGAGCGAATCGCAACCAGGTTGGCGATTGGCGTGCCGAAGATAAGTCGCGCTTTGAAAAATAGGGCTTAATGCAGATAGTAGGTGCCGAGTCGAATGGTAATTAACAAGATCTCGCATGGCGCCCTGAAGCCCCTTGGGGCGGGGCGGTTTGCAAGTTGGTAGACCCTTGTGGTACTCGCGCGTGCGCGCGTTAGATAGATAGGTGTGCGTCAGTCGGACTCGCCCGGCACGGATCCACTCCCTGATCCACCTGCGGTCTCCAGCAACGTCTGACCGGCTGCTTCGGATCGTGGAAGGGCGCCGGCCGAGCGCTCCTCGGCGTCTTGTCTTAGATCCCGCTTGCTGAGTTGGTTGTGGGCTCCACTTGCAAGTTGGTAGATCCTCGTGGTACTCGCGCGTGCGCGCGTTAGATAGATAGGTGTGCGTCAGTCGGACTCGCCCGGCACGGATCCACTCCCTGATCCATCTGCGGTCTCCAGCAACGTCTGACCGGCTGCTTCGGATCGTGGAAGGGTGCCGGCCGAGCGGGCCATGGCCCTACTCACGTCACGAGGCACCGAGCAGGAGATGGCGCACACTGAACTGATGACGGCAGAGTCGAACCAGCAGCGCCTCACGCGAGAACCGAAGTACAGCACTCCCCCGGCGGTGACCCTGCCGCGGCCGAGGCGGCGCATGCAGTGGAGAAACGAGCGCTCCAGGCTAGAAGCCGGTCTACAGGCTCCGAGCACTGAGGGTGACACGTGCCACTGGCCTTCTGATGGAGAGCGTGCTCCTGCCGACGGTCATCGACTGGGTTCGTCCGTTGGTCTGTCTCCATCCTGATCTTGAAGGCCGTGGACGGCTAAGTCGTGACCTGGAGGACGACCGGGTACCTTGCGCTGGGATCAAGTCCTCTGCACTATGGCACACCATGGAGTTAGATCCAGTCCTGTAGACACCCCCGAGATTGTCGGGGCCGTGACGTACGGTCTTGATGGCTCAGAGCACACAGGCCAAGACGGGGCTCAGTTATCCACAGGCGGTCTGCCTTGAGGACGCGAGTCGGTACTCTGGAGCCCGCAACCTCAAGAGAGGCATGCCGCTGCACAGCCGCAGCCCAACGGGCAAGGCCAGGGCCGCATAAGAAAGTTAGGGAGTTCTACGTGGGCCAGATAGAGGCAACCGGTGGCGCCAGTGCCAGCGATGTGCCCGAACATGTACAACTGGCGCCCACAGGACCTATACCGCCAGGGCGCGCATCCATGAAGGATGGCAGGCTCAAAGACACACCTGCGAACCGTGCTCTAAATCCGGAAGTAGCTTCGCCTGAAGTCTTCAGTTCGGACGCTCTCACAAAAGATGCGTACTATACGGACGAAAAGTCGATAATCATCCATAGCGAGGTTCGAGCCGGCCTCCAGAGGCTTATAGATGCAGGGATCAAAGTAAATTGCATTGTAACCTCACCCCCGTACTACGGTCAGCGAGACTATAAAGTTGACGGCCAACTTGGGCAAGAGGAGCACCCCCAGCAGTTCATCGACAATCTCGTCGAAATCTTCCAGCTTTGCTGGGAAATCCTGAGCGATGAAGGTTCGCTCTGGATTAATATAGGTGACACCTATTGGAGTGGTAAGGGTGCACACAAGAGCGGCGAAGCAAAACAGCAAGCTCGTCGCTTCGGGATGCGACCTCAAGATCGTCCGGGCGATGGACGATGGGCGCGTCCCAAGCAGCTCCTGTTGATTCCGCACCGCCTCACCATTGCCCTTCAAGATAGAGGCTGGCTCGTGCGGAATGATAACGTATGGATCAAACCTAATCCGGTGCCAGATCAAGTTCGCGATCGCTGCTCAATATCTCACGAATACGTCTTTCATCTGACGAAAAGTCGTTGGTATTACTTCGACAGGACGCCGGTTGGACGTATAACTACCACAAAAAAGGGAGAGCAAAAAATACTGCCACCTCTTGATACCTGGTCGCTTCCGACATCAAAACGCAACGGGAGCCAACATCGCGCAACCTTCTCGGAAGAGCTCGTCCGGATACCAATTCTAGGTTCAACGCCACCAGGCGGAGTTGTCCTAGATCCATTCAACGGTTCCGGAACATCCACCTACGTCGCCAAAAAGTTTGGCTTTCGATCTATTGGCATAGACCTTCACGAAGGATACTGTGAGGAGGCAGCTGGCCGGCTCAAGGAACTCGATGCACAACTGGCGCTAGAGGAGGATATTGAATGACTCTCTATATCTCTAAGACTACGCTGCAGCAGGCGGTAAGACGTCTTGGCGTCTCATCGTCGCAATCGAGCCTTGGAGATTATCTTATCTTCAAGCGGGCAATGGCAATAAAACTTGAAACCCCAGAGGCCGATGACCCCTACCCTGACGGAGTCGTTACCGGATTGCGCTCAGGGAGCTTCATTCGAGCGATCGAAGAGCTTGCCAAGAGACGCCCCCCCGGTAGCTCGGAAGATGATGACAACCCTTATTTCGTGCCTTTCGGTGCGATGAGAGATACAACGCGCGGGTATCGAACAAAAAAATTCCCCTCGAACGGCCCTTCCGATACAGTGGGTCGGTGGCAATCGCGTAGTAGCGCCCCGCCGTTGGTGCTAGTTCCTGGTCAGAAGCCTAAAACTTATACGATCAGAGAGCGAAGTGCACAAGAACTACGTGCCTTCTTCATCGTCAAGCACGCACAGAAGTACTTCTCAGGACATAGACCACATCTTTTCGATCTTGCGGTTTGGTGGTTCAGGTTCGCCAACCTAGAGCTGAGGCTTGGGAGCACGCCCAGCCCAGCCATGCTGATGGATGGAGTGACAACTGATCTGCGTTTGAGCACGATAGAAATCGAAGCTCTCTTTGAAACAAGCCTCGACGACCTTTCCTTTGGGGACGATTATCTCAATTTAGAGTTATCCGACCTTGAGATGGAAGAGGAAGACGAACTTACATGACTATCGCATTCGATGAGTTCCAAGCGAATCCGAATGATTATCTCCCTCCTGCGCCGCACGCGCGATCGCAACGAACTGGATCGGTGACAAGAAACGCGAGTACAACAGATTCAGCCCAGGAACTGGCCGAGGTGGATGGAGATGAAGTAGATAGGGTTATCCAGCACATCGCAGCAAAAGGTTTCGTCTTTCAGCCATGGCAGATTGCTGCCTTCATCACGGCTGTAAGAACGAAACCTTTTGTGATTCTCGCCGGAATTTCTGGCACAGGTAAGACGAAGCTGCCCGCCCTCGTCGCAGAAGCAACCGAAGCTCACTGTGATATCGTGCCCGTTCGGCCGGACTGGAATGACAGCAGTGAACTGCTGGGATACGAACGTTTGGACGGATCTTTCCAGCCTGGAGCGCTGCTTCGTACTGCAAAACTAGCGATGGATGAGCCGGAATCACAATTCTTCTTCGTTCTAGATGAGATGAACATCGCACGCGTCGAGTACTACCTTGCTGAGGTGCTTAGTAAGCTAGAGACTCGGCAACCAGGTCCAGATGGTCGCATCCAGTCAGGACCGTTAGTTCCGGCACTTCATGGATCTCAACACAGTAACTGGGCGGGTGTATGCCTTCCAGACAATCTGTGCATTGTGGGTTCGGTTAACATGGACGAGACGACTTTCGGCTTCTCAAAGAAAGTCCTCGATCGAGCCTTCGTGATAGAGTTCTCAGACATTGATCTTTCCGCTATCCGGCCCGTGGCCGACGAGGCGGTTGAGAAAAAGAAGTGGCTTAGCTCCCAATGGCGCCCTACAGCCCTATCTCTGAGCGGGCATCCATCTTGCGGCTCAGAAGAGGTTTCTTTTACGATAGAAGTCCTCACAGAAGTCAACGAAATTCTCAAGCAGGCACAACTTCAGTTCGGCTATCGAGTAAGAGATGAGATAGCCATGTTTTGCCTCGCAGCCAAAGATTATGTCGACTCCTTTGTGACTAACGATGCGGGTACCGTTAGTCCTCTAGATGTGGCTATTGCCATGAAGGTGTTGCCACGGATTCAGGGTAGCGGCGCTACCATTCGTATGGTCTTGGAAGAGCTCAGTCGCTGGGCCTCACCAGCCGCAGAAGATACGGAATCACAACTGGAAGGCATATCTGGTGCATCAAACCAGTATCCATTCTGTTCAGACCGTCTCGAATTGATGCGCAGGCGACTCGACGAAGTCGGTTTCACAAACTTCTGGCTGTAGTTATGAGCGCAAATACTCTGCTCCTGAAAGTGTCGACCCCGTTTGTAACCGTGGACATCCACGGTCCTGAGCAGACACGTTGGGTACTGTCGGGAGTTGGACCGAATAAAGGCCATCTCCAGGTAGTATCTTCGTCGAGCTCGATCAGCACTCACGTATCAAATCATCGCGGCACGCTTAGTCAGATAGCGCCTAATACCTGGGGCGGCCCCCCTCTCTATGAGGACACGACCTACAGGGTACGTGTCAAGTCTCTGGTGCCAGGCAGGACGCCTGTTCTAGGTCATCGGGATCCTCTACTACTAGGTTCGATGGTGTCTTATCCAGACGACGATATGTGTGCTGGCACACTAAATTTCGGGCGTCAAGTGGGTCTCGCTACCCTAGCTATTACCGTCGGTCACCAAGTAGTCCAGCTCGTCCTGGAAGTATTTCCGACTAAGATAGACTACAAGTCCGACTATCAGAACATTTTGAGTGATATATCGAGGGCGTCTCGTACCTTGGCCTTCGAGTATCTACGCGCGACACACCAAAAAGGGAAGTCGGCGAACGTAGGTGATCAGGCCGAATTGGATTGGATAGTACTTCTACGCCACGAGATTCATCGCCTGTCTGGTGCTATAAACCGCATCAACCAGCGTCCGCATCGCACTCTTGTGCGTGAAGGAACTGATGTCAGACTAGAGAAGGTGAAGAAGGCTGACAGCTACACGCGTAAAAGTGTCAGCCGTGGGATGGGTAGTGGCGGTTGGAGTGAGATTTATGGCATCGGCCCTACAAAAAATCTGCTGCCGACCAGCCGTAGTGTGGAGACACTAGACACTCCGGAGCATCGATGGCTGCGGATGGGGCTGTTGCTTATAAGAACCAAACTTGCCGACGTGCAGGCCAGCCTTAAGATCGAAGCGAGCCGGCAGCGGTCAATGACACAGAACAGAAGCCGCCTTATAGCCGAGATGAAAGAGGTGGAAGGCTTTGTACAGTCCATATCTGATCTGCTGAATTTGCCTCTTTTTAATGGCCTAACTCAGGCGCCGCCGCCAGGTTTCACGTCTTTAACTCTCATGTCTGGTGTGGGATATAGCGATGCGTATCAAGCCATAAGCACTCTAAGGCTCGGGCTCACCATTGAACAGGGCTCCATCGAATTCTCCACCATGGATGTCCACGCTCTGTATGAGACGTGGTGCTTCATCGAAGTGCTCCGCATCGTCGTAACGCAGGCGGGCGGACAAGCGGATCTATCATCCATCATTTCAGTCGACAGTACTGGCATCCGAGTGCGCATGCGTCAAGCTAGGCGAAGCTCGGTCGGATGTCGGTCAGGGACTCTGGATATCAGCCTTTCTTATAACGAATCTTATAGTGGGCTAACTGGCGAGCAAAGGCCAGACATCGTATTGCGGTTGCGTCATAGCGGTTGGCCGGATCTCTATATAATATTCGATGCCAAATATCGGTTGGACGCTTCGGCCTCTTTCCGTAAGAGATTCGGGTGTGCGGGGCCTCCTGCCGATGCTATCAACGCCCTACATCGATATAGAGATGCTATTGTTGTTGGAAGTCATGGCAGTGGGACTCTGACCCGGCCGGTTGTCAAGGGTGCGGCGCTTTATCCTCTTTCAGTTCCCGAGTCCGTAGATTTCAGCACCTCTAGGCTCAAAGAGGCCCTTGACGTGCTTGGGATCGGAGCAATCCCCTTCCTGCCTGGTAATACTCATTATTTTGAGGCATGGATAGCGGGTATCTTTGCGCTGCCACCAGAAGAATTGGCGGAGCCGGGTCCGCCCTATGTAGGGTTGGCCGAGAAGAAGAAGAGAAGCCACAGCATCCCGTGATGTTACACCGATGGCGGTAGCTGTGAGGCTTTATAAGATAGCCAGGCATCCTCGCTGAGCGCGTAGTTGAGATACCGGGTGGTGAGACTGCTTGCCAGCTCGCGTTGTTGGTTGCAAAGTGCCGTGCGGTGCATCAACTGAAAGAGGGCGTCGAGCGACACCGGGATGCACAAATCTGGATCCCGAAGGATCTGCCTGTAAAGATGGACTATTTTCCTGGCACGCGGGTCCTCAGGGTGGTGGAGGACGAGAATTTTCGGGGTCTTTGTCTGCTGACTTGCTTGGCTTACAGCAACTCCTGTTCCATGACAGCGCAGGAGTTGATTTATAGCACGGTCTTTGGCTAGGTCCGTATTAAGGTCCCAAGTTCCTGTGGTGTCCGCTAGACGACGATATTCCTTTCTCGTGGCAACGTCGATATATCTGCTATTAAATCTATCGATGTATTTTACTTCTATAACCGTCGAGAGAGTCGTCGTTCCAGTCTTGGCGACTATCCAGCCGTCTATTATGGTTCTGTCTCCCGTGAGCTTCAATTTGTTGGGCGGATTGTATTCAACACTTATTTGGTCGACCGTATCTAGATCTTCCTTAAGGAGAATAGATAGCACCGCAGTTACCCAACGCTTATCGGCCCTTAGAGGGCCCATTATGTTGAGGGTTAGGGCCTGGCTCGAAGTCATATTGGTCGTTGTTCGGACGGGGTCAAGGCCCCATCCTTGCCTCCGCCTCTCTGCGTAAAGCTCTTTGGCTGCGTCGGATAGGAAGTTGTAGCCGTTGGCTGCGTCTTCCAGCGCGAGGAGGCAGCCTAGCGCTCGGCCTCCGGAGTGATGTGTCGTAACGCCGAATCTAGGTAGACCTAAAAGGTGGTAGCGGAACCATGATTGATGAAAGCGAGCTCTTGCGGCAAATCCTGTCTCCCCCGGACGCTGTGGCCCGATTAGCTGCAGTTCCATGTCGGATTTGGCGCTAGTTTCAGCATCTTGTCTCAAGAGCTTCGCGTCCAACCTTGTTGTTTCTCTTACGTCCGTGTATTAAAGCGTCAGTCGCACGATGCGGCAGCAGTTCGTACAGCAAAGTGCCGCGCTCGGGACCATGGAGATAGCTTAGCCGTGTGATTCGGTGGCAAGGGCCGACGAAGGAGGCCCGCGGCAGCCGATCGCCCCCAGCACTTATGGTGAGAACCGAAGTGAGCGATCGTCACGGCCTTGATCGGCGGTGTCTTCTGGCTCCTGAGCGCGGGGGCGGTGCGTGCCCGGACCGGCCGAAGAGCCGCAGCCGGGCGCGCAAACCGCTCACGCGCTGGCGGGCCGCGCAGCGGACCGCCTTTAAAGACGTAGAGAAAGTTCTCATCCGTCGACACTGGGCCTGAAATGATCTTGGTGGAGTGTCGGGTGTTCACTCCGCGTCGCTGGCCGTGGTCCCGTCGCCGGCGCTCTTCACGAAGCTGCCCAAGTTGGGCACGGTGTAGATCTTGTCCGCCGCCCTGAGGCGTTGCATGGCCTTGCGTATGGTGGGGCGAGCGACTCCGAACTCCTCCATCAGCTTGACTTCGGAGATCTTGAACTTGGGTCCCCACTCGCCCGCGTCGATCCGCACGACGAGGACCTCAAGGATCTGCTCCCATCGAGAGCGATCCTCGTCAAACTCCCAGGTGCGCGTGTGCTCGACATATCTCGCCACACGATGAGGCTAGAAGGGCATTTCATGCCCCTTCACACCGGATCATGCAGCTCCATGAATCTCCATGGAATAGACAGGGGCTTACAGGGTGGCTATGCTTAAAGCATGGCATCGATGAGCGGCAGGGCAGAGCCCCTCCGGGTGGGGCAAGAGCGCATGCGCTCGGCCACGGGCACGCAGGCGCGTGCTGCGCGGCTTGATTCTCCCAGTCGCTCATCGATGCCCTCCAGCGAGAGGAACGGACGAGCCGCGCCCGAGATCGGGGCCTATCACAGCGTCCACCCCGCCAAGGAGCGCCCCAATCTGACCCCGGTCCACTGGCACCCCGGTGCTTCTCGCGCCGCTCGTGTCCGTGTGCGTGCCTACACCTGCGATTGTCTGCCGGTCGTCTTCGAGCTCTGCGTCGCTGGCGGCCTTGCCTTCGTGCGCCGTCATGAACGTTCGATCGGCCGCCTGGTCGTCGTTGAAAGCGAGTGGGAGACGTGGCGTCGAACCGAAGAGCTCTGGATCGCGATCTTGAGGGGTGAAGCAGGCTAGAGAGACGCCACGCCGGTATCCAGTAGCGCCACTGTCACGTTGCGCTACTGGTGCGTGACGGCATGTTTCCGCAGGTCGAAGGCTGACCTGCGGATCGGCGTGCCCGTGCACTGGCAGTTTTTCTGCTGGTGACGCAGGTCACCCGCCTTATCGTCGAGTCAGCCGACGGAGATAAGGAGGGCGGACAGGTGGCTACCGAGAACCTGACACAGGGACAGCGGATCGCGCGCGCTCGTCATCGTAAGGGCTGGGACCAAGCGACCCTGGCCGAGAAGATCGGTCGTTCTGTCTCGTGGCTGTCCAAGGTCGAAAACGGGCGCTTGCCGCTGGACCGCATGAGTGTGCTCGGCCAACTCGCTGGAGTACTCGGTGTGGAGGTCGCCGAACTGACGGGTCAGCCGTACCGGCATGAGACGGCGGAACTCGACTCGGGCCACGCCGCGGTTCCAGGACTGCGCCTCGCTCTGCAGCAAGCCTCACTCCCGGCGGGTGTCGCGCCGCTGCCTTCGCGGGGGCTGCGCGCGCTGGCCGACTTGGAGGCCAACGTTCGCCTGGCCGAGCAACTCCGCCAGGACGCCAAGTTCACCGCGCTGGGAGAGGTCCCGCCCGGCATCCTCACCGACCGATCACCATCAGACGAGTTGTTCCCGCCGTCCCGCCCTGCGTTCCGTGTGCGCAACCAACCGTGCCATCGAAGCTACGGCCAATAGTCATCATCATCGTCGTCATCATCCTCGTCGAAGCCGGCGATCCACTCCTCGATGTATCTGGCTCCCTCCTTGGCGAGGACCACGGTCTCTCTGGGGGCAGGGCCGAGGGAGTCGACGAGGTTGCCAGGGTCGACGGGCAGGCCACGGGTCACCAGGTAGCAGGACAGGCCGGTGCTCATCTGGCGGGCCATCGAAGAAACGAACGCGTTCCGGCGGAACCTGTTGCACAGCAAGAGCAGGCCCTGGCGCTCAAGTTCCTGCCTCAACTCCGTCAGCGGGTCCTCGAAGTCCACGGGCGAGCGGAACACCAGGCGCGGAGCGTTCTGCTGGTCAAAGTGAAGTTCGCAGATGTCGTCGCCGATTTCTTGTAGAGTTACGACGCACGGTAGGCGTGATTCGTCTGTGAAGTTGACTGTTTCCAGCTGGTGTGTAATCGGCTCAGTATCTTGGATTTCCACCTTTATGGCTTCCTCCGAAGTCGACCGCTGTACGGTTTACCGCTTCGCCGATCGCTACCTTTGCCGGCTTGCCACTGCACATCAATGCTTGACTCGCAACTCGAATTCTGGCGCGAACAGGGCAGGGTCGAAGAGCTCACCGGCAGGAACTCCTGCCTTGTAGGCGTCTGCAAGGATCCGGCGAATGCGCCCCCCTGCTTGTGCCAGTTCCGGTGTGGCGTTCTCGGCTCGAGTGAAGCCCGCAGCCTGGCGCCCGTCGCTCCATACGTGCCCGAGCAGTTGACCGCGCTGATCGTGGACCGCAGCCTCCCGCACGGGGCCGGTGGCCTTAAAATCGTAGGAGTCGTTCTCGGAGGCGAACATGGGAATGACATCGTGAAATCGGGGATTCTGATTGTCAGTCATCGATGGGTCCTTTCCACCCTACGTCAGCGTCCATGGATGGCTTGGCCTGCCAGTCGGGCGGTTTGGTCCACCCCTTCGGCACCACATCCGCTTCCATGTACCACTGGCCGTCCTTACGGTACACAGCCCGCACGATATACGAGGTGTCGCGGCGTAGGAGAATCTCTCGTTCATTGTGCAGTTTGGTGATGGGGAACATGTTGATCGCTTCGTGCCCCTTGGGGACCCGAAACATCATGCGGAGATCCCCATCGAAGCCGGCTCGCCGCCCCACGCTCACACTCATGTATCCTGCTTCGGTGATCACTCGACCTTCCAGCGCCTCCATCTCTCTGGCTGATTTGGTATCAACATTCAACGCCTCCAGGTAACCTTTTCCTACGCCCCGGTGCAGGACAATGTCCGACGGCAGACGTGTAGACCTAGCGATCCCCCGATCCATGGCGGCGATCTGGTCGGTGACAGCGGGAGACCAGGCAATGCCGGGATCGGTGGCTTTGGCGCGCAGGAAACGGTTTATCCCCTTGTGACCGTTGCCGCCGTAGAACGCTAGGGCGTGAAACTCGTTAGGGAGCAGATCCGGTAAAGGCATGTTGTCCCGAGCCCAGGCGCGTCCCTCGGCGTTACTGGTGTGCCGTAAGGCATTGTCCAGAGGGTTCGCGCCCGCCACCGTCGGTTTACTCTTCGAGGCACCGGGCGTGCCGTCCTCCGCCGAGAGACGCTCCGTGGGACGCGAGCCCGAAGTTGAGGGCTTGGGCCTTATCACGCTCTTGGCCGCCTTGCCCAACGCTCCGGCCGCCCGGGTGGTGCCTGAGACCGCCGTGCTCGCGCCGCCCGATCCGAGGGCCGCCAGGATGTCCGGGATGAGACGGCCGAAGGCCCGGTCGGGGTTGGATACCCAGGTGTCCCAGTCCACCGCCGACTTGACGAACCCGAGCGGATCCTGAACGCCTGCGATGAGTGTTCGGGCGACGTCGCCGGCGTCGCGTTCCCACCCCATGTAGTCGAAGATGATGCGATTGGGGGTGTACTTCAGCACCGTCTCGCCTGCCCCGGCCACGCCCTCGACGGCGCCCTTGGCGAGTTCGATGACCGGGTCGCCGGAGTTCAGGTTCGGGTCGAAGGTGGCTTGAAGCTGCTGGCCCAGGCGATCCCAGAAGCCTCCTGTGACGGGAAGTACCGCGCCGGGGGCGAGTAACGCCTCATCGACCATGACGGGCTTGCCGTTACCGAACAGCTCCGGCTTGTCGAGCTCCATCCGTTCCAGGAGCACTAATCGCCGGTTGATCTCCGGGCCTTGCTGCCCGGCCCACGCGGCTACCTGGCGGATCTTGTTGGCGGGGAGCGGGGATAACCAGGCCCCGCGGAGCAGCTCCCACAACTCGTCGCCGATGGAGCCCAGCGAGGTCTCGGCGGTGTGCATCGCCGCCTTCAGCGCCCGGACGCCCTCGGGGACCATGCCTTCGAGTCCGCCCACGGCTCAGCCGGGGCTGTCGCCCGGGGTACGGGCGAGCAGCGCTCGAAGTTCGTTCACCGTCTCCGTGCAAGCGCTGAGCAGGACCTGGCGCTGACCGGCGAGCTCCTGACCGAAGCGCTGCGCGGCCGGCCCGGTCCAGATGTTCTGCGCCATCAGGGCCAACGCGCGATCGAGGCTGGTCTTGGCCTCGTCGGTGAGTTGCTCTGCTCGGCGTAACGCCTGTTCCACTTGTTCCCGGGTCATGCGCGGCTCCCTCGGGCGCGGTGATCGGGCACGAGATCGAGGTGTGACGCCATTGGACTGTGGCTCAGGAGCCGGAGCAACCGAATCGTCGGGATTGGTCTGATAGCCGCCTAATACTCCAGTGACATTTTGCGATCATGGTTCGGATCTGCGCTGGTAGTGGCAGTACCGGGCCGTGGCCTGGTGGCGTCGGCGCCAGCGTGACCAGTGCAGAACGTTAGCGATGGAGCGATGCTGGACCAGCACGAGGGTCGCGAGCAGCCGGCGGATCTCGGGCAGGGTCAGCGGAATCTGGTCGTGATCGCTGGGTGGCTGGGCGGCGGCGATGGCCGCCAGCAGGGCCAGGGCGAGCATGGCCAGGGTGATGTGCCGGTGCCAGGCCGTCCAATCGCGTACTTGGTAGTGGTCCAGGCCGACCTGACCCTTGGCGGCTTGGAAGGACTCCTCGACCGCCCACCGAACCCCGGCGATCTTGACCAGGGCCATCAGCGGCTGCCGGACAGGCGCGTAGCAGCGGTAGAACGCCAACTCGCCGGTGGTCAGGTTGCGGCGGATCAGCAGCCACCGATACCCGGAGGGCTCGCTCTGGTCGATGCGGGCCCAGGCCCAGGCATACCAGCGCGGGCCCTTGGCGCCCTGCCCGGCGCGGTAGCGATGCCAGTGCCGGTCGGCCACGCGCGCGGCGACCTCGGCCGCGCTCACCTGCACACCCTCGAGGTCGACCCGCCGGTTGCCCGCGATCGCCAGCACGTACCCCATCCGGCGCTCCTCCAGGGCGGCGCGCAGGTGCGGGTCCTGGCCGTAGACCTCATCGCCGGTCACCCAATGGGCGGGCACGCCGGCCTCCAGGGCGGCCAGCACCATGGCGGTGGCCAGGGCCGGCTTGGTGGCGAAGGCCGTCTCGCCGGGGACGCCGGCCGCCTGACAGCGGCCGGGATCGGCCAGCCAGGTGTGCTCGGGCAGGTAGAGCCGCCGGTCCAGCAGCGCCCGCCCCGCTGGGGTGGCGTAGGCGAGGAACACCCCGATCTGGCAGTTCTCGATCCGGCCCGCCGTGCCGCTGTATTGCCGCTGTACCCCGGCCGAGCCGGCTCCTTTCTTGACGAACCCCGTCTCATCCACGACCAGCACGCCGTGGGGGCCGAGCCGGTCGACAACGAAGTCCCGGACGTCATCGCGGACGGCGTCGGCGTCCCAGCGGGCGGTGCGCAGCAGCCGCTGCAACGTCTGAGGACCGGCCAGTCCGGCGTGCTCGGCCAGGTTCCAGCAGTTCTTGCGGTCGAGGTCGGCCAGCAGCCCGCGCACGTACGCACCGGCGGCGCGACGGGGTTCGACGCGGCCGAACCGGCCGGCGATCCGGGCCATCAGCTCGTTGAAGGTGACCATCCAGCCGTCAGGGTCTACGCTGTGGTCCGCGGCCACCGCATGATCTTTGGTTGTCTTCACAAACTCCGAATGATCTCGCGGTGGCCGTCGCCATGTGACCCCAACGCCTCAAGATCGCGAAGTGTCACTGGAGTACTAATTGCGAGCGTGAATTTTGAGAGCCTCCCAGCCGAACCAGCGAAGTGGCGTAAGGGCCATCGGTTATCTCGCCGTGTACGTCCCACGCATGATGGCTATTGCTTCTGTGGCATCGGCAACCACGTGGTCGGCCTGGTGTGCGTGACCTGGCCACGTTCCTCGATCGATCCAGATCGTACGAAGGCCGGCGGTCCGCGCTCCTTCGATGTCGGAGACGAGGTGGTCGCCGACCATCCACCCACCCGTGGCGAGGTCGGTACCGCACCGCCGAGCGGCGATCTCGAACAGGCCGGTCTCGGGTTTTCTGATGCCCTCGACTCCCGACACCGCGTAGCCGTCGACGGCGTTGGCCAGGCCGGTTCGCCGGAGTTTGCCGAGTTGGTTGTCGGCCATACCGTTGGTGACGATCCCCACCCGCCATCCGGCGGCGCGTAGGTCGGCTAAGCCGGCCAGGACGCCCGGGTAGCACTGCACGAGGTGGGGCATCCGTCGGCGGTAGGAGGCCCACAACTCGTCGACCGGGTCCGGCAGCCCGAAGTGCTCCCGTACCTTGCCGAAGAAGACCTCCCGATGCGTGTAGCCGTCTCGATCCAGGGAGACGAGCCAGGCAACGCCTTCGGATCTCAATCGTCGTTGCTCGGCGAACTCCTCGGCCCACCGGAGGAACGCTGCATCAAGGTCTATGAGCGTTCTATCGAGGTCGAAGAGTGCGAGGCGTTGCACGATGACGATCTTAGGGCGGGTGTCCTTGCGGCGACAGCCTGCCTTCGCTATGCGCGGTTGACCTCGGGAAATGCCTACAAGATCATCCCCCGTATATCCCCAGAGCTCTGTCTTATGGCTGCGTATGGGTGCCCTGGGCGGCCTACGGAGGATCAAGAAAGCAAAAGACCTGCGGCTGAGAAACCGCAGGTCAACGGGTGAAAACCTTGGTCGAAGAGAGTGCCCCCGGCAGGATTCGAACCTGCGGCACCCGCTTTAGGAGAGCGGTGCTCTATCCCCTGAGCTACGGAGGCGGACAGACCAAGCCTAGCGAAAGTCCGGTGCTCCGTGTGCCACCTGACCCCCCTGACTTGCGGGAGTGCGGGTTATGGGTGGTGTGAGCTGCGGTAAAGGCCTGGCAAGCGATCACTGTGGTTGATGGGCGGCGTGGATACCGTCCCTGGTGTGGATGCGAGGCGACGGAGGCAGGCGCGGCGGCGGCCGGTGGTGTTGTTCGCGGCGCTGCTGGCGCCGGCGATCTTCGCTGGGGGGTTGCTGGTGGCGGACGTGGGGCGGTACGAGCAGGGGGGCGAGCGGCGGGAGGCCGAGGCGGGGGAGAGGCTGGTCGGGTTCGGGCCTGTGGCCGTGCCTGTGCCGACTCATCCGGTACGGGCGTTCGCGGCGCGAGTGCCGCCGCGGGTGGTCGCCGCTCCGGTCGCCGCAGTGGCGCCGGTGGTGACGGCTGTGGTGGCGCCTCGCGTTCAGCCTCGCTTTCAGTCCCGGGCTCAGCCTCGTGTTCAGCCCCGGGCTCAGTCTCGCGTTCAGCCTCGTGTTCAGCGTCGGGCTCGGACGCGGGATGACGAGGTGAGGGAGCCGGCGCGGATTGAGTCGCCGGATGCGGAGGGGTGTCCTGAGGAGTGGAAGGACACGTGGCTATGGGAGAAGTGCCAGGAGCACCAGCGGAAGGTCGCGGCTGGTTCCGTACCCCGTGATTGACTGGTGCGGCGGCTGGGGCGGAACCCGAGCATTCCCGGGAGTCCCTGAGCGCCGGGATTGCCCGCGGTCCTGGGCGCCTCCGGTCTCGGCGTCGAGGGTGTCGACGGGAGGATTCCCCGCAGAGATTGCCGTCCCGAAGTTCCACCGGTCGGCGGTAACAGGCTTCGTGGCTTCGCGAGGCCGAGGTCTCGGGGCGCCGCCGTGTCAGAGGCTCCGCTCGTGGTTCCGCCGCTGCTCTGTGGAGCGGTACGTCGGCGTACTGGATCATTGTTGCCCGAATCTTGCCTGGCGCAGAACCGGGGGGCCGTCGGCTGCGTACTGACAGACGAGGGCAGTGGGCGGCTAGGAGGGGCAAAAGCGTCGTTCGTGTCATAACGGCTCTCCAGAGTTCGGTCCGGGCACTCGGAGGGCTGTAGTAACGTGCGTGCCGGACCCGCGTCACGAGTTTGCAAAGCGGAGGAGTCGAACGTGCCAGCCCCTCGGTCAGCAGGTCTGATCGCGGTTGTCATGACGATGGCCTCCCTGGCGAGCGTGCCGGTGGCCGGGCACGCTCAGGCCGCCGAGCAGACCGGGCAGCGGGCCCAGCGGGCGGTCACCCAGGCCACCTCCGGCGCCGGCGCGGAAACCGGGGATCCCAAGAACCTCACCGAGCTGCGCAAGGAAGCGCAGCGTTCCGCTCAGGAGCTTGAGGACGCGACCAGGGCGCTGGAGAAGCGCCGCAGCGAGTTCGCCGGCGCCGAGAAGGAGCTCAAGGAGAAGCTGCGCGCCCTTGAGGTGGCCGAGCGGCAGCTCGCGCAGGTGCGGCAGCCGGTGTCGCGGCTCGCCGAGATGCTCTACCAGCAGCCGGTGGGCGCCGACGGGGCGGCGTCGTTCATGGCGGGCGACTCCGACAGCGACACTCTGCGGACGTTGGCCATGGTCAACCACATGGTCACCGTCCGCCAGCATGCCGTGGAGGAGACGAGCACGCTGACCCTGCACACTCAGCGGCTCGCCGCCGAGGCGCAGGAGATGCGGGCGGCGAACCTGCTGGCCGAGGCGCAGATGGCGGCCGAGATCGACCTGCTGAGGAAGAAGTCCGACAAGGTCGTCAAGTCGCTGACCCAGGCGCTGGTGAAGCTCGGCATCAAGATCGACAAGGTGGAGAAGGCGGCGCTCGGGTGCAACCCGCTGCGGGCCGCGACGGCCAACGACTATCCGAACGGGCTGATCCCGACGAGCATGCTCTGCCCGTTGCAGCAGAAGGGGCACAGCCTGCGGGCGGACGCGGCCATCGCGTTCGTCAGCTTGAACGAGGCCTACCGCAGGCAGTTCGGCAGGCCCATCTGCGTGACCGACGCGTACCGGAACCTGGCGGAGCAGCAGTCGATCTACTACCGGCGGCCGGGGTTCGCGGCCGTCCCGGGCAAGAGCAATCACGGGCTGGGGCTGGCCGTCGACCTGTGCGGCGGGGTGGAGAGGTTCAGGTCGGCGGAGTTCAACTGGCTGGAGAAGTACGGGAAGAAGTACGGGTGGTACCACCCGGACTGGGCCTACAGGAGCCCGTTCGAGCCGTGGCACTGGGAGTACGATCCCAAGATCGACTCGGTGGTCTAGGCGGGTTTGATGGTGATGGACAGGTGGCCCGAGGCCTGGGCGCCTGCCAGGGCCTCCGCCTGGGTCAGGGTGGTGGCCAGCACGACGAGGGCGCCGTGGTCGTCCTCGGCCGCCGGGATGGTCAGCACGGTCACGTCGTCGGCCACGAGGGAGGCGGCCTGGGCGTCGCCGGCGGCGAGGACGCCGATGCGGGAGCCGGGGGAGATCAGGCTCACCGTGTCGGGGTCGGAGACGCGTACGGGAGTGGCGACCATGCCCGGAGGCAGGCGCAGCTGGTCGAGCAGGCGGGCGTCGGTGAGCGGCTCGCCGCGGCGCATGGGCGCGGCGAGGACCCGGCCGGTGCCGCCCGTGCGGAGAGCGCCGTCGGGCGGGTCGGGCATGGGCGCGGAGCGCAGGTCGCCGGGGCGGAGCACGCCGGGGGACAGGTCGCGGGCGGCGACCAGCACGGCGGGGCCCGCGGGCGGGCGCAGCGCGAGATAGCCGCACAGGACGCCGAGCGCGGCCAGGACGGCGGCGATGAGGCGGCGGCGCCGCTCCCACCGCCGCAGCCAGGCGCGGATCATGGGAGCTCGAAGGGGAGGGTGATGCCGTCGAGCGCCGATCCGCAGGAGCATGTGCGCTCCTCCGGCAGGGACTGGACGGTGTCGGCCACGAGGGTGCGCATGCGGGCGACGTTGCGGGCGAAGAACGCGAGCACCTCTTCATGGGTGACGCCGTCGCCGGACTCCACGCCGGCGTCGAGGTCGGTCACCAGTGACAGCGAGGTGTAGCAGAGGGCCAGCTCGCGGGCCAGCACCGCCTCGGGGAAGCCGGTCATGCCGACGATGGTCCAGCCGTTGCGCTGGAACCACTGGGACTCGGCCCGGGTGGAGAAGCGGGGGCCCTCGATGACCACGAGGGTGCCGCCGTCGGTGGTCGGCCACTCGCCGGCGCGGGCGGCGGCCACCGCGACCTCGCGGCCCGAGGGGCAGTAGGGGTCGGAGAAGGAGACGTGGACCGCGCCGCCGTCGTCGTAATAGGTCTGGACGCGGCCTGAGGTGCGGTCGACGAGCTGGTCGGGGACCACGATCGCGCCGGGGCCGAGCTCGGGCTTCAGCGAGCCGACCGCGCTGGGGGCGAGCACCTGGCGGACGCCGAGGGAGCGCAGCGCCCACAGGTTGGCGCGGTAGGGGATGCGGTGAGGGGGGAACCGGTGGTCTCGGCCGTGGCGGGGGATGAAGGCCACCGGACGCGAGCCGATCCGGCCCACCGTGACGACGTCGCTGGGCGGGCCGTACGGGGTGGAGACCTCCACCTCCTCCGCCTCGTCGAGCAGGGAGTAGAAGCCGGAGCCGCCGAGGACGCCGATGTCTGCGCGAATGACCATGGCGCCGAGAGTAGCGGGCGGGTGGAGGGGGGAGGCGGGGGTGTAACGGGTTCTGTGGACGAGGGGCTGGGGAGGGGCTGGGGCTGTGGATGAAGCCTGGCCACCCGGTGTGATCGAGGCGGTACGGAGCGTACGATCGACGCATGCGGCAACGGGACGTCGGGCTGATCATCATCGCGCTCATGCTCGGCATGCTGCTGGCCGCGCTCGACCAGACCATCGTGTCCACGGCGCTGCCCACGATCGTCGGCGACCTGGGCGGGCTGGACCACCTGTCGTGGGTGGTGACGGCCTACATCCTCGCCTCGACGGTGTCCACGCCGCTGTGGGGCAAGCTGGGCGACCAGTACGGGCGCAAGCGGCTGTTCATCAGCGCCATCGTCATCTTCCTGACCGGCTCGGCGCTGTGCGGGCTCAGCGGGAGCATGGGGGAGCTGATCGCCTTCCGCGCCCTGCAGGGGCTCGGCGGCGGCGGGCTGATGGTGCTGGCCCAGGCCGTCGTGGGCGACGTCGTCTCGGCCCGCGACCGGGGAAGATACCAGGGCTACTTCGGCGGCGTCTTCGCCGTGGCGAGCATCGTCGGGCCGCTGCTGGGCGGTCTGTTCGTGGACCAGCTCTCGTGGCACTGGGTCTTCTACGTCAACCTGCCGCTCGGCGTCATCGCGCTGCTGGTGATCACCTCGGTGCTGCCCTCCGACCGCTCCCGCACCCGCCACACCGTCGACTACGCGGGCGTGGTGCTGCTCGGCGGCGCCACCTCGTGCCTGGTGCTGATGGCCAGCTGGGGTGGCACCATCTACCCGTGGGCCAGTCCGGTGATCGTCGGGCTCGCGGTGGCGTCGGTCGCGCTGCTGGCGGGGTGGGTCGTGGCCGAACGGCGGGCGCGCGAGCCGGTGCTGCCTCTGGAGTTGTTCAGGAACCGGGCGTTCGCGATGTCGTCGGCCGTGGGGTTCGTGGTCGGGTTCACGTTGTTCGGCGCGCTCACGTACCTGCCTCTCTACCTGCAAGTGGTGCACGGGGTGAGCGCCACGCTGTCGGGCGTCTACCTGCTGCCGATGATGGCCGGCACGCTGACGCTGTCGATCGTGAGCGGGCGGATCATCTCGAGGACCGGCAAATACCGCGTCCTGCCGATCACGGGCACGGGGATCGCGACCGTCGGCATGTTCCTCCTGTCCACGCTCGACCAGACGAGCAGCATGCTCACGCTGGGGCTCTACCTGCTGGTCTTCGGGGTGGGCATCGGCATGGTCATGCAGGTGCTGGTGATCGTGGTGCAGAACGCGGTCGCGTTCAAGGATCTGGGGGTGGCCACGTCGGGGGCCACGTTCTTCCGGTCGATCGGCGGCTCGTTCGGGGTGGCGGTGCTCGGGGCGGTGTTCACCGGGCGGCTCGCCCAGGACGTGCGCGAGGTGCTCGCCAGGACGCCGCTGCCGCCCGGGTTCGATCCCGCCGGGGTGCAGCGGGACCCCACCACGATCCAGCGGTTGCCGCCCGGCGTCGCGGCCGAGTTCCTCCAGGTGTACGCCGACTCGATCGCGCTGGTGTTCCGGGTGGCGGCGCCGATCATGCTGGTGGCGTTCCTGTTCTCCTGGTTCATCCCCGAGTACCGGCTCAGGGAGACGACGAAGGCGACCGACCTGGGTGAAGGGCTGGGCGCGACGTCCGCGGAGCGGTCCTCGCTGGAGGAGGTGGAGCGCGGCCTGGTCCGGCTGGCCGACGCCGACCTGCGCAGGGGCTACTACGCGAAGCTGGGCGATCTGGCGGGGCTGGAGGGCATGCGGCCGGAAGGAGTGTGGATCATCGCCCGGCTGGGCGGCAAGGGCTGGGTCTCGGCCGCCGGGCTGGCGGGGCGGGCGCATGTCAGCAGGGAGCGGGGCAGGCCGTACGCGGACCAGCTCGTCGTCGACGGGTTCCTGGAGCGTTCGCCGGACGGGGAGATGCTGCGGCTCACCGAGAGGGGGCAGGAGGCCGCGCTGCGGTTGCTGCGCATCTCACGTGAGGCGTTGAGCCGGCTGATCGCCGACTGGGGGCCGCATCCGCAGCTGGAGCAGTTGCTCGATCGGGTCGCGCCGGAGTTGCTCGGGGCGGCGGCTGACCGGCCGCGGTAGGTGTTCGGGGCGACGGCTGACCGGCCGCGGTAGGTGTTCGGGGCGGTGGTTGGCCGGGTCGGGGCTCGGTTGGGGCGGTCGGCGGCGGGTGCCTGAGGGTCGGGTCGCGAGGCGCACGTCGGCTTCACGCGATGCGGGTGGCCGGGGCGGAGGGTCGGTCGTCGCGGTCGACCACCCGGGCGTGCGGCAGGTGCGCTAGTTGGACGCGGCGGCGGGGGCGGGCGCCGACTCGGCGGACTTGCCGGCCGGCTTGCCGGCCGACGTCGACTCGGACGCCGACGACGAGCTGTCGGACTTGGAGGAAGATGACGAGGACGAGGACGAGCTCGACGACGAGCGGTTGTCGGTCTTGTAGAAGCCCGACCCCTTGAACACGATCCCGACCGCCGAGAACACCTTGCGCAGGCTGCCCTCACACGCGGGGCACACGGTCAACGCGTCGTCACTGAACTTCTGAACGACCTCGAGCTGCTCACCGCAGTCGTTGCAGGCGTACTGGTAGGTCGGCACGCGCTCCTCCTTACAAGCTTTGGCACTCGGGCCTTGCGACTGCTAATGGTAACCGATGTGGTCAAACGGCTATTCCAAACCCCGTTCCCCGTACCATCCGGCCAGCTTGCCGCGGCGGCTGACGGCGCGTAACCGGTGTTCGACCTGCTCACGGGTGGCGGCGGTGGTGACGACGAGGAGCTGGTCGTCGGCCCTGATGCGGGTGGTCTCGCCGGGCACGAACGATCGGCCCTCGCGTACGACCAGGGTGACCTGGGCGTCGCGCGGCAGCCGCAGCTCGAAGATCTCCACGCCGTGCAGCTGCGACCCGGGCGGCACGGTGACCTGGAGCAGGTCGGCGTTCAGTTCTTCCAGGGGGGCGGCTTCCACGTCGAGTTCGTGCGCCTCGCCGGGGGCGCTCACCTTGAGCACGCGGGCCGCCCAGGGCAGGGTCGGCCCCTGGAGCAGGGTGAACACGATGACGATCACGAACACTTCGTTGAAGATGGTCTTGGAGCCCTCCACCCCGGCGGCCCACGGGATCGTGGCCAGCACGATCGGGATGGCGCCGCGCAGCCCGGCCCACGACAGGAAGACCTGCTCCCGCCAGGTCACCCAGCCCTGCCCGAGCAGCCGCCCGAGTGACGCGCTGACCAGGACCGACAGCGGCCGCGCCACCACCACCATGATCGTTCCGGCGATGAGTCCCGGCACGATCGCCGAGGGCATCTCCTTCGGGCTGGCCAGCAGGCCCAGCATCACGAACAGCCCGATCTGCGCGAGCCATGCGGTCCCCTCCGCGAATCCCCTGGTGGTGGCCCGGTGCGGCAGTTTCGAGTTGCCCAGGATGAGCGCGGTCAAGTAGATCGCGAGGAAGCCGGAGCCGTGCAGGAGGGCCCCGCCCGCGTACGAGACGAGGGTGAGCGCCAGCACGGCGATGGGGTACAGGCCCGAGACGGGCAGCGCGATGCGGCGCAGCGCGTACGCGCCCGCCGGGCCGATCGCCAGGCCCACGGCCGCGCCGATGGCGAGCTCGCTCCCGGTTTCCAGGAGGAACGAGCCGAGGCTGGGCATGTGCTGGGCGGCGCCGCTGAGGAGCACGACCGCGAGGACCGTCGGGGCGTCGTTGAACCCCGACTCCGCCTCCAGGATCCCCGCGAGTCTGGGCGGCAGGGGAAGCCGTCGCAGGACCGAGAAGACCGCGGCCGCGTCCGTCGGCGCGAGCACCGCCCCGAGGATGAGGGCGGTGATGGTGTCGACGCCGAGCAGGAGCTTGACCGGGATGGCCACGGCCAGGATGCTGACCGCGACCCCTACCGTGGCGAGGATCAGCGCGAGCGGCACGGACCGGCGGACGTGGCTCCAGTTGGTGGTCAGGCCTCCCTCGGCGAGGATCACCGCCAGCGCGAGGAAGCCGATGTCCTTGGCGAGGTTCGGGTCGGAGAACGGGATGCCGAACCCCGCCTCGCCCAGGACCAGCCCGAACCCGAGGAAGACCAGCAGGCTGGGCAGGCCGCTGCGATGCGCGACGCGTACCGAGACGATGGCGGCGATGACGATGACGGCGCCCACGAGGAGCAGGACATCAAGCGTCATTCGCACCCCTCTAGTCACATATGTCTAGCTAAGTTTAATGAGCCCCGAAGGGGTGATCGCAAAGCCGACCGGGCGGTCATGCGGCTCCGCGGGCACGTCGTCCCGCAGTTCGCCCTCGTGCAGCGGCGCGACGACGGGCACGTTCGGCCCGACCCGGGCCAGCGCCCGGTCGAACGAGCCGCCGCCGCGGCCCAGCCGCACCCCGGTGCGCCGGTCCACCGCCAGCGCGGGCGTGATGACCAGCGCGGCCGTCCGGATCGCGTCGACGCCGCGCCGCGTGTCGACCGGCTCCATCAGCCCGAACCGGCCCGGCGCCAAGGTGTCCGGTCCGTCGTACACCGCCCAGTCGAGGTCGTCGTCCTCGCGCAGGACCGGCAGCATCACGGTCGCGCCGTGCTTCCACAGCGCGAACACCAGCCCGTGCGTGTCCGGCTCTGAGCCGACCGACCAGTAGCAGGCCACCAGCCCGGCCATCTGCACCCACGGCTGGTCGAGGAGGGTCTCGCGGACCTTGACGGCGTTCGAGCGGAGTTGCTCGGGGGTGAGCGAGTCGCGCGCCGCGAGCAGCTCACGACGCAGGTGCAGCTTGTCCACAGGTACCTCCATTAGGGTCATGGGCATGGCTGACTTCGACCCTGTGACGAAAGCCGTGGTGCCCGCCGCGGGTCTGGGCACCCGGTTCCTTCCGGCGACCAAGGCGACACCCAAGGAGATGTTGCCCATCGTCGACAAGCCCGCCATCCAGTATGTCGTCGAGGAGGCGGCCTCCGCTGGCCTGCTCGACGTGCTGATGGTCACCGGCAAGAACAAACGGTCGATCGAGGATCATTTCGATCGCGCGTACGAGCTGGAGGACGTGCTGGAGGCCAAGGGCGACGAACATCGGTTGTCCCAGGTCCGCGAGCCCGCCTCACTGGCGACCCTGCACTACGTGCGCCAGGGCGAGCCCAAGGGGCTCGGCCACGCGGTCCTCTGCGCCAAGCAGCACGTCGGCGACCACCCGTTCGCCTGCCTGCTCGGCGATGACCTCATCGACCAGCGCGACCCGCTGCTGCAGCGCATGATCGAGGTGCGCAAGACGTTCGGCGGCAGCGTCATCGCGCTGATGGAGGTACCCAGAGAGCAGGTCTCGCTGTACGGGGTGGCGACCATCGAGGCGACCGGCGAGGACGACGTCGTCAAGGTCGTCGACCTCGTGGAGAAGCCCTCGGTGGAGGAGGCCCCCTCCAACTGGGCGATCATCGGGCGCTACGTGCTCGACCCCGAGGTGTTCACCGTGCTGGAGAACACCCCGCCCGGCCGCGGCGACGAGATCCAGCTCACCGACGCGCTGCGCACCCTCGCCGGCCGCGAGACCGACGCGGGCGGGCCGGTCCACGGCGTGCTGTTCCGCGGCCGCCGCTACGACACCGGCGACAAGCTCGACTATCTGCGCACCGTCGTGAGGTTCGCGGCGGACCGGCCCGACCTGGCGCCGGACTTCCTGCCCTGGTTGCGAGAGTTCCTCGATGAAGTCGGTTGACGCACACCTGGCCGACATCCTCGCCACGGTGCGCCCCCTCGCCCCGCTGGAGCTGGAGCTCGAACAGGCACTCGGCGCCACACTCGCCGAGGAGATCACCTCCCCGGTCCCGCTGCCGCCGTTCGACAACTCCGCCATGGACGGATATGCCGTACGAGCGATCGACATCGCGGACGTCCCGGTCACGCTGCCCGTGATCGACGACGTGGCCGCCGGGGCCGACGGGCTGCGCGCCGTCGGCCCCGGCCACGCCGTCCGCATCATGACCGGCGGCCCGCTGCCCGCGGGCGCCGACACCGTCGTGCCCGTCGAGTGGACCGACGGCGGCACCGTCTCGGTCCGCATCGACCGCACCGCCGCCGAAGGCAACGCCATCCGCCTGGCCGGCGAGGACGTCAGGGCCGGCGCGGTCGTACTCAAACCCGGCACCGTCATCGGCCCAGCCCAGCTCGGCATCATCGCCGGCGTCGGCCGCCGCCGCGTCCTGGCCCGGCCGCGGCCGCGCGTCGCGGTGCTCGCCACCGGCGCCGAACTGGTCGAGCCGGGCCAGCCGCTCGGCCACGGCCAGATCTGGGACTCCAACAGTTTCACGCTGACCGCCGCCGCCCGTTCCGCCGGCGCCGACGGCTTCCGGGCACCCACCGTGGGCGACGACCCGGCCGTGTTCCTGGAACGCCTCGACGCCCAGCTCCTGCGCGCCGACGTGGTGGTCACCAGCGGCGGCGTGTCCATGGGCGCGTACGAGCCGGTCAAGGAAGCCCTCAGCCCGCTCGGCACCGTACGCTTCGAGAAGGTCGCCATGCAGCCGGGCATGCCCCAGGGGTTCGGCACCGTCGGCGACGACCAGGTGCCGATCTTCGCGCTGCCGGGCAACCCCGTCTCGTCGTTCGTCTCGTTCACGCTCTTCGTCCGGCCGGCGCTCGACCAGATGCGCGGACTGACCGCCGGGCCGCCCGCGACCGTCACCGCGCGCACCACCGCGCCGCTGCGCTCCCCGGCGGGCAAACGGTCGTACCTGCGTGGGATGCTCGGCTCCGACGGCTCCGTGGCGCCCGTGCACGGCCAGGGATCACACCAGCTCGCCGCCCTGGCCGCCGCGAACGCGCTCATCATCGTGCCGGAGGACGTGACCGAGGTGCCTACGGGCGAGCAGGTGGAGGTGATCAGGCTGTGAGCGAGTTGACGCACATCGACGAGAGCGGCGCCGCGCGCATGGTGGACGTGTCCGCCAAGGACGTCAGCGCCCGCACCGCGACGGCCACCGGCCGGGTGCTGCTGTCCCCCGAGGTGGTGGCGCTGCTGCGGTCCGGCGAGGTGCCCAAGGGCGACGCGCTCGGGGTGGCCCGCATCGCCGGCATCATGGGCGCCAAGCGGACGCCCGACCTCATCCCGCTCTGCCACCCCATCGCCCTCCACGGGGTCAAGGTGACGCTGGACGTGGCCGACTGGGGGGTGACGATCACCGCCCGGGTCAAGACCGCCGACCGCACCGGCGTGGAGATGGAGGCGCTCACGGCGGTGTCGACGGCGGCGCTGGCGCTGTTCGACATGGTCAAGGCGGCCGACCCGGCCGCGGTGATCACCGACCTCCGGGTCGAGGAGAAGACGGGCGGCAAGACCGGCGAGTGGCGGCGGCCATGATCAGGGCGCTGGTGGTGACCGTGTCCAACCGGGCCTCCGCCGGGGTCTACGCCGACACCTCGGGCCCCCTGCTGGTCTCCCTCCTCACCGAGGCCGGCTGCACCGTCGAGGGCCCCGTCGTCGTCCCCGACGGCGAGCCCGTCGAGGCCGCCCTGCGCGACGGCGTCGCCCAGGAGTACGACGTGATCGTGACGACCGGCGGCACCGGCCTCACCCCCACCGACCTCACCCCCGAGATGACCGCCCGCGTGATCACCCGCGAAATCCCCGGCATCGCCGAGACCATCCGCGCCGCCAACCGCGACCAGGTGCCCACCGCCATCCTCTCCCGCGGTCTCGCCGGCCAGGCCGGACACACCCTGATCGTCAACCTGCCCGGCTCCCGCGGCGGCGTCCGCGACGGCGTCGCCGTGCTCGCGCCCGTCCTCAGGCACGCCGTCGACCAGATCCGAGGCGGCGACCACCCCCGCTGACCCACTCGTGCCATCCGCAGCAGCCGACCCCGTGGCGGCAGCGCGCCCGTTAGGGGGATGATGAGCCTGTGGATCGACTACGCGGCTGGCCTGCGACGCTGACCGAGGGCCCGGTGTGCCTCAGGCCGCTCCGGCTGAGCGACGTACGCGTCTGGCGCGACACCCGGGTGCGCAACGCCGACTGGCTGCGCCCCTGGGAACCCAGCAACCCCGAGACCCCTCTCTTCCGCACCGGGCTCGGCCCGTACCTCGCCATGGTCGGCACCCTGCGCCGCGAGGCCCGGCAGGGCGTCGCCCTGCCCTGGGTGATCACCTACCGTGGCCGCTTCGCCGGGCAGCTCACCGTCGGCGCCATCGTCTGGGGCTCGGCCCGCTCCGCCCAGGTCGGCTACTGGATCGACGGCGCGCTCGCCGGCCGCGGCATCACCCCGACCGCCCTCGCCATGGCCGTCGACCACTGCTTCTTCACCACCGGCCTGCACCGGATCGAGGCGAACATCCGCCCCGAGAACCACGCCAGCCGTAGAGTGGTTGAGAAACTCGGGTTCCGGGAAGAAGGCATTCGACGTCGCCAACTCCACATCGACGGAGCCTGGCGCGACCACATCTGCTACGCGCTGACCGCGGAAGACGTCCCCGGCGGCCTGCTCGTACAGTGGCGTCGCGCTCGTTCCTCCGTGGAAGAGGTTTGACGATCTCGCGACACACCGCATCGAATGCTCGTCAATCAGTGACACGCGGTCTTACGGTGCGTGACGTGAGCACAATGAGAGCGCCCGACGCCGACAGGCGCTTTCGTGCTGCCCGGAGGTGCCCATGAGCGGCGCCCTGCTCTACCTCGCCATCGTCGTCATGTGGCTCTGCGTGCTGGTGCCCATGTGGCTGCGCCGCGACAAGTCCAACCTGGCGGAGCTGGCCGAACTCGAAGAGCACTACACCGGCGAACACCAGCTCCCCGACCTCACCACCGCGCCCGACGAGGAGCCGGTGGAGGTCGAACGCGTCGACCCGCGCCAGTTCCGCGTCCGGCGCCGGGCGATCATCGTAGCGCGCCGCCGGCGGTTGCTGTTCTTCACGGTCCTGCTGGTGCTGGCCTCGGTGATCACAGCCGCGGTACGGATGATGCCCTGGTGGGGCGTCGCCCCGTCAGGCGCCGTCATGCTGCTCTACCTCGTGTTCCTGCGCATCGCCGTCAAGGTCGACCGCGAACGCCGCCAGCGCGCCCTCCAGGCCCGCCGGCGCGCCCGCCGCCTCCGCGCCCGCCGTCGCGCCGAGGAACTGGCGGCTCGGGAGGCGGAGGTCATCGAGTTCACCGGGGCCCAAGGGGACGTCCTCTTCGACCAGTACGCCGAACCGCCTCGGCGAGCGGTGGGGGACTGAATACTGTGGCGCGAGGACTGCCGGGAGTTTGCTAATCTGGTCGAGGTCTTGGGGATGTAGCGCAGTCCGGTAGCGCACTTCGTTCGCATCGAAGGGGTCAGGGGTTCGAATCCCCTCATCTCCACCAGGGGTCGTTCTTGAAACGGCTGGACTGAAGTTGACGGGATCCCGTCTGATCATCGAGATCAGGCGGGATCTTGTCGTTTCAGGAGTTTCGGAATCGGGTTCGTCCTGGTTTGGGAGCCGCGGAGCAGGTGTGCGGGAAGACCCGGGTGGTGTCAGGGTCGTCTTCGGCCTGCAACTTGGCCAAGGTTCGCCGGACCGCCAGTCGCTCCAGCCGCTCCGCGGCCTCGGCGATCTTCTCGCGCCACGCCACGACCTCTTGCTGCGCCTGGGCTTCCTCGTCGTCCCGGCCGCTCAACCAGCTGAGCGACACTCGTCTACTCGAATCGTGATGGCACCATCGCCCCCCTCGGGCTCGATGACCCAGTGTCTTACCGCACTCCGGCTCACTCACTCACTCACCGAATAGTTGCAAATCCACACTAACTACGCATCAGGCACATACCGGCCTGCTTTGATGGCGCCGTGATCAAGCAAAGAAGGCACTCGATGGAAGCCGTTGACATTCGCTAGGCCTTCGGGCGTTCGCGACCGTCGGAACCTTCCTCGAGCTTCACCTGGTAGCTCGTGCGCACGTCTACTGCGCCGGTGACTGCAGTTGCGTCGTCCGGTAGGCATAGCTCCTCACCCCGGGCAGCCCCGGCAGCCTCGCCACCACCGTCACCGGCTGACGACGCTGGTGCCGTCCATGCCTCTGAGCCGGTTACCGCGTGGCACGATCACGCCCCGTCATAGGTCGCCGTCATAAACGGCCACTGTCAGCGTTCCCGGGCGCCGCAGGTACTCGGGGATGGACGTCTCCAGCCGGACCCTGATCGTTGTCGTCTTTTCACTGCGCGGCCGTTTGCCCATGTCGAGGTACCCGGCCCCCGCAGAGCAGTCGGTGGAGCTCTTGACCAGGCGCCCGTTCACCCACAGCTTTTGGCTGAGCCGCTCGGCGAGGCCGTCCCCGCAGTAGGTGACGATGGCCAGGCCGCGGCCCCTGTTCGGCACGGTGAGCGTTACCTCACGGGTGCTGGGCCAGGTGGTGCTGCCCTTGGCGACCAGGCTGAAGTTCTTCCCCATCTTCGCGGGCGGCTCGACCGGGGGCGAGGCGGTCCTCATCGTGGCCGGCGGCGTCCACTCGTACACGCCGAACCGCCATTTCCCCGGAGGCGTGCCCCCAGGGAAGGGCTTGACGGTGACTCTCACCGTCCGCGTCCCGGCGGGGAAGGGCTGCATGTCGACCGCTTTGCCCCGCTCGCACGAGTTCATCAGAAAGGGCACCGGTGACAGCGTGAAGTTCTTGTTCAGGCCCGGCACCCGTGCAGTGACATGCGGTGGCGCCGCTTTGGGGGACGGGCAGTCAGGCAGGATGGCTACCGGCTTGCCGCTCACCTTCACCTGGAACGTCTTCGATTGCTCGCGCGACGGGTCGAAGGTCGCTGTGGCGAGCCTGCGGTAGACGGTGCCATCGGACTCCTCGTACTGGATCGGGAGCTTCTCGGTCACTTTCGCAGTGATCGGCTGATCGACTTGCTCCGGCCCGCGCAGGCTGACAACCGTTCCCGCGGCGACGACCGCGACGGCGGCGGTGACAGCGACAGTGACGGCCGACAACCGGCGCCGCCGAGCGCCGCGCGTCCTGGCTCGCAGTGAGTGCCATGGGATCGGGCGGTGGAGCGCGGGGCGGCTGCGCTCGTCCAGCAGGTCGCGGAGTTCTCCCTGGTCGATATGCATGGCGCTATCCCCTCCTGTCGTACGAGAACGACTCGTCCACTCGAAGCCTGGCCAGCGCCCTGCTCGCCTGGCTCTTAACCGTCCCGACGCTGCAGCCAAGCGTCGAAGCGGTCTGGGCCTCGGTCATGTCCTCGAAATACCGCAGCACAACGACGGCCCGTTGCCGGGCAGGCAAGCGGCCGAGTGCCTGCCAGACCAGTTCGCGATCGTCGGCCTGTCCCATATGGTCGGCCGTCTGCTCCTGGTCAGGCGGCGACCCGCTGGTCAGCTCGGCCTGTCTCCAGCGGCGCCGCCACCAGGAGACGTGCAGGTTCACAATGATCTTGCGGACGTACGCCTCACGCACGTCGCCCAGGCGCGGCCAGGCCTGCCACGCCTTCAGCAGCGCCGTCTGCACCAGGTCCTCGGCTGCTCCCCAGTCACGGGTGAGCAGGTAGGCGGTGCGGAGCAGGCGGTGCCACGACGCCTCGACGAACGCGTCGTACTCCGATCTATCCGCCATGTACGGTCCTTCCTCAGGCGACAGTCACCCGTCCTTACGCCGTCGGAAGAACAGAAGGTTGCTCAGGCTCAAGAAGCTGTCTTCCTTCACTCTTCTGCAGTTAATGATCGTTCTCAGCACCAACGGCTGCCCGCTGGCTGGAACAGGCACATCCATCCATAACGGTCCGCCCCGGAAGCTCGGCTGGGAAACGATCACATGCAGCTTGGGAAGCGATCTTGGCCAGGGCATCATCGTCACTCCTCAACCACACTCGTGAACGCCCCACAACCAGGGGCCGTTCTTGAGTTAGCTCAAGAACGGTTGACGAGATCCCGTCCGATCGCTTGATCGGGCGGGATCTCGTCGTTTCGAGAGCTAGTGGCCGCCGGGCGGGCCGATGTCGGCTCGTGCGGAGGTCGTGGCGGGCTTGACCTTGTCGCAAGGGCAGGGGTTTTACTGTTCGCCATGTTGCTGATAGGCGAAATCGCCAAGCTCGCGGGCGTGACTCCGCGGACCGTTCGTCACTATCACCGGATCGGGCTGCTTGCCGAGCCGGAGCGTACCGCCGGCGGTTATCGAAGCTACGGCATGAGCGCGTTGAGCCGCCTGCTACAGATCCGCAAGTTGGCCGCGCTCGGCATGGGACTCGGTGAGGTCGCCGATGCCCTGGCGGAGACAGGCGTCAAATGAGGCGATCTTCGTTGCCCACGTACGAGTGTGCGGCCGGGTGTACTGGCCCGAGATCGCCGGCATCGGCTCGTCCAGAGAGGCCCGCTCGCGCATCTTCCCTCATGTGGACAAGCTGCGACCCGCACGCAGCGGCTCCCCCCATGCCCGGAAACAACGCTTCACCGGCGGCAACGGTCCTCGCGGAGGAATTAGACCGAGAATCGATCACGACAAACCACGCGGTGCATCCAGGCTCATCGGCGGACGCGGTAGCGAATATGGGTGGCCTCCGGTGTGTCGATCACCCGGATGACCTCCAGTTCGATCTCGGACGGCAGGGTGTCGAAGAGGCGACGGCCGCGGCCGAGCAGCACGGGAACCTGGTGGATCTGGATCTCATCCAGCACCCCGGCCTCGAGTGCCCGCTGCCCGGTGTAGCCGCCGACCACGTGGACGTGCCGCTCGCCGGCAGCGGCCTTCGCCTGGGCCATCGCGCTTTCGATCCCGTCTGTCACGTACGTCACCAGGGGGTAACTCCAGCGTGCCGGTGGGCCGGGTGGCCGGTGGCTGGGCACGAAGATCGGGAGACCGTTGTGGTCACCGCCCCAGTGGTCCATGAGTTCGGCGGTCCGCCGTCCCGCCACGACGGCCCCGCAGGCGTTCATCTCGTCTATCAGTTCCTTGACCGGTCCGGACAGCTCGATGAATTCACCGCCGGGGGCGAACCAGTTGTGCAGCCGATGACCGTCCTCGCCGCCGAGGAAATCGTCGGCGGTGGCGACGTACCCGTCGAGGGACACTGACATGTCGAGCACCGATGAGGGCATGAGTCCTGCTCCTATGCCGTTGACGGCGCGGTTTGCCGCGCCCAGATACCTGTGTCTCAGTACACGGTGTGCCACAGACACGGTTGCCACGTTAGACGAGTGCAGCGTCACTTCGATTTCTGGCACCCCACCGCTGTGCGACGAAGTGGTTCGGGAGGTGCTGCGGTTCCCCTCCTGGTACGGCGGCCGCCATTTGCTGTGTGAGCTGGGACGACGTGATGCTGGGCCGGCGTGAGTTTCTGGCGGGATCCCCGCAGACGTACCATCAGGTCACGTGCATCCTGATCCATTACAGCCACTCCTGCCTCGCTGCGCGAGCCCTGCTGTTGCTTTTCGCTCTGATTGTGGCCCTATTCGTATGGCTATTACCGATGTAATCAAATGTCTTGGCGGGAATCGCCTAGATCACGGAGCCGCGTCCTTGCCATGTCGCTTGATCAGTTCCGCCATTCCCGTTCGGGGAGTCTCAGCCACATGTCGGGTGGACCGGTGATCCCTCTGGCGTCGGTAAGGCGCAAGCTTGTACGGGCACAGCAGTAGGCCACGGCGTGGTGGTGGTAGAGATAGGCGGCGAGGATCTCCTCGGTGGGATCGTCCGGGTATACGCCGCCACCACCGGGGTGGGTGTCTCCTTCCTCCATGACGCCGTCCCGGAAGACCGTCCCGTGATGGCCGCCCTTGGGGTTGTCGTACATGCCGTAGCAGAGGGTGCCTGCTGACAAGCGCCTGACGACTCCTGGTGTGTGGGGGACGTATCCCCATGGTTGGCTGACGACGCATCCGCCAGGCACCTCCGTGACGCCGACGACGGTCTGCCTGTCGAGGTGCGGCCCGAGATCATCGATGATCGCTGCCACATCCTCGTCGTCGGCCGGTACGGCCCCCAGCCGCCGTGCCACCTCAGCCGCGGTGCGGTCGGCCACGCAGGCCATGCCCAGGCCGAGGGCGCGAAGAACCGGTGTTGGCCGGGCCGGGCCTGGCGTGGAGCACAGGCGCCATCGGCCGTGATGTCTCGTCTCCGGCGGCTCCGCGCTTGCCCTGACACTGACGACAGGGTTGTAGCTTGCTCGCGAATACCGACCCTGAGGATCACCATGAAATTCGCGATCAGCTACTCCACGGCCGATGGTGTCGACCCGGACAAACTCGTGGCCTATGCCCAGCATGCCGAGGACTGCGGCTTCGAAGGGCTGTACCTGCCGGAGCACATCGTGCTGTATCCCGGCGCCGCCCTCGGCCCCTTCGAGTTCCCGCCGGCCCTGCCCTACCCCGATCCGCTCGACTGTCTGGGCTTCGTCGCGGCGGCCACCGAGCGCATCCTGCTTGGCACCGCCGTGCTGCTGCTGCCGTATCACCACCCAGTGATCCTGGCCAAGCGCCTGGCGACCATCGACGTGTTGTCCAAGGGCCGGATGCGGCTGCTGACCGTCGGGCTGGGTACCCTGCCCGGCGAGGCCAGAGCGGTGGGAGTCGACTTCGGCACGCGCGGACGCCGTGCCGACGAAGCCATCGACGTGTTGCGGCTGCTCTGGGAAGGCGGCGAGGAGGGCGTCAGCTTCGCCGGCGAGTTCTTCAGCTTCGACGAAGTGACCAGCTATCCAAAGCCTCATGGGGTCACGCACCTGCCGATCCACGTCGGAGGTGCGAGCCAGGCGGCCGCACGCCGCGCCGGGCGGCGGGGCGATGGCTACTTCCCCGGCGGCGCGCTCACCCCCGAGGAGCGCGCGATCCAACTGGATCTGGCCCGGGCCGCCGCCGTCGCGGCCGGTCGCGACCCTGGCGCGTTGGAGTACACGCGATGGGGGTCAATCGACATGTCCGCCGAACGGGTCGACACCTTCGCCGCGCAAGGCGTGACCCGCATCGTGGTCAGCCCCGCTGCGACGGAACCGGAACGGCAGCGAGATGAGATGTCCGCGTTCGCCGAGACCTTCGCCCTCCGCGGTATCGACTGACACCCTCTGGAGGGGTGCGGCACGTTCCTGCGGTGTACGGCTCGGAGACGGGCCCTGGTCGCGCTTGGGTCAGATCAGATGCTGGCCGGTCCAGTTGAAGCCCTTGTTGCGGCACAGGCAGAAGGGGTGGCCGATCGGGTCGGTGTAGACCCGCCAGCCGTAGCCGTCGGGGCCGATGAAGTCCTGCCGCAGCGTCGCGCCGAGGTCGAGGACGCGGCGCTGCTCGGGCTCGATCTCGTCCACTTCGAAGTCGAGGTGGAACTGCTTGGGGTGCTCGCTGTCGGGCCACTGCGGAGCGCGATAGTCATCCACCCGGATGAAGGCCAGCTCGACCTCGCCGAACTTGATGCCGGCCCAGTTCTCGTGGCTGCCTTCCTTGACCGGGCGGCCCGTCACCGCGGAGTAGAAGGCCGCCAGCTTCATGGTGTCCGGGCAGTCGATGATGAAATCGGTGAGTCGCAGCATCCCGCGATCTTGGCACAAGATTGAGGGAGCCCTAGGCGTCCGTGAGGTCATCGAAGACGCGATTCATGGTCAGCGCGCCGGTTTGCGTTCGAGCGCGCTCGAAGGCGTACCGTCCCCGCCATGACGACACAGACCTGGATCATCACGGGCGCGTCCCGCGGGTTCGGACGCGCGCTGGCGGAGTCGGCGCTCGCGGCGGGTGACCATGTGGTGGCGGCGGTGCGCCGGCCTGAGAGTGTGGCCGATCTGGAGGCCCAGTATCCGGACACCTGCCTGATCGCGACGTTCGATGCCCGGGACGTCGCCGCGGCCGCGGATCTCGTACGTGACACCCTGGAGCGCTTCGGTCAGCTTGATGTGCTGGTCAACAACGCGGGCCGGGTCGTGGTCGGAGCGGTCGAGGAGGTCAGTGACGCGCAGTTGCGCGCGTTGATGGAGCTGCACCTGTTCGGCCCTGCCGCGCTCGTGCGGGCGGCGTTGCCTGCGATGCGTGAGCGGGGCACCGGGACGATCGTGCAGATGAGCAGCCAGGGCGGGCGGACGTCGTTCCCGGGCGTGTCGGCGTACTCGGCCTCGAAGTTCGCCCTCGAAGGCTGGTCCGAGGCCCTGGCCGGGGAGGTCGCGCCGTTCGGGATCCGGGTGATGCTCGTCGAGCCCAGCCGGTTCAGGACGGGCTTCAACCGGGGCGACGTGGTCGAGTTCGCCGAGCCGTCGGCGGCCTACCGTGACGTGCTCGCCAACGTCCGTGCGGACATGGCCGGGGTCGACGGCAGGCAGGAAGGGGACCCGGCGCGGGCGGCCGAGATCATCGTGTCCCTCGCGCACGGCGAGGAGGTGCCGCTGCGGCTGCCGCTCGGGCGCGAGGCGGTCGAGCGCGTCTCGCGTGCCTACCGGCGCGGTCTGGAGGAGGTCGAGCGGTGGGCCGAGACCGCCCGCAGCGCCGACTTCGCGGGTGTCCCCGCGTCGGTACGGCCCGTCTAGGCTCGTGGTCATGGCCACGGACGATCTGATGACCAGGGCGCTCGAAGCGCTCGGGGAGGACGGTCCGCTGTCGGTCGAGGCGCTCCGCCGCCTCGCCGACCTGGGCGATCTGCCCGAGACGATGACGATCGCCGAGGTCTCCGGCCACCTGGGGGTCTCGCCCCACACGCTGCGCTATTACGAGCGGGCCGGGCTGGTCGAGGTGGCCCGTGACGGTCATGGTCATCGCGTCTACGACGCCGAAGCGGTCCGGCGCCTGGTGTTCCTCACCCGGATGCGGCTGTCCGGTATGCCGATGCGTGACCTGCGGCACTACATCGCGCTCGTCGACGCCGGAGTGCACACGGTGCCGGAACGGCTCGAGGTGCTGGTCGGACATCGCGACGCCATCCGCCGCCGGATCCGTGAGCTGACCCTTTCCCTCATGGCGGTCGAATACAAGATCACCACGTACGGGGGCTCGGCCGGGCCGGACGTCCAGACAGTCGGCGCCACCACCGGTGAGGCGCTGCCGGACGAGCCGCCGCGACGGGCACTCCCGGCCGAACGTCCCGCCCCGTCTCGGTGAGGTGGCGCAGCTCCGACGCCCGGCAACATCAGCGCCGTCCTCATCAACGGCGAACCCCGCAAGTGGAACGGCCACGTCCTCGGCATCGATCTGCCCGCGCTGCGCAGCGACGTGCGGGCCTCGCGCGCGCACGTCCTGAGCGCCACCGCCAGGTGAACCCGACCGGCTGCGGCGGTTTGGCCGCCGCCCTCCCGGAGGGCGGCGGTGAACCGCTCCACCCGCGAGAGTCAGGCCTGGGCCAGCCAGGCGTGGCACAGCCACCAGGCGTCCACCCCGCCGAACGTGGCGGACGGGTCGATCCCGGTGACCTCGGCGAAGCGCTGCAGCCGGTTGCGCACGGTGTTGGGATGGACGAACAGCCTCTCGGCCGCCACGTCCACGTCCCGATCGGCCTCCAGCCAGGCGCACACCGCACGGGCCACAGGCTCGGCCCGCGCGCCGAGCGCCGCCCACGCCGGCCGGTGGTGGTCGAGCAGCACCGCCGCCAGGTCGGCCCGGTCGACCACCGCGGCGAGCGCCGGCACGCGGGCGACGTGGATGACTCCGGTCCGGCCCGCCGACTCGCCCGCGGTCAGCGCGGCGACCGCGAGATGCCGTACGGCGGCGAGTTCCTCGGGCTCGGCGGGGCCGGCGAGCCCGGCCACCATCCCGGCCCTGGCGACGCGGCTCGACGGCTCCCGGCCGAGCACTCCCACCAGCAGCCCGTCCACGACCGCGCACAGGACCGGCAGTTGATCACGCAGCGCACGCTCCAGCCCCACGGCGGCCTCGCCCGGCCTGGCGGCCAGCACCCACAGCCCGCCCGCGACGGGCAGTCCCGCCTCGGCGGCGGCCAGCGCGCCCGCCGAACCCCCGTCGAGCAGCCGGCGCAGGATGGCGGCCTCCCGATCACGCGTTCGCGGGCCCTGCCCGGCCTTCGTGGCATGGTGAGCGGCGATCAGCCTGGCCCGTACGGCCTCCGCCCAGTCGTCGTACAGCTCCCGCGCGTCCAGCAGGCGTTCGGCGCCGACCCCGGCCGCGCCCGCCACCTCCCGGGCCCGTGACCAGATGGCCCGCTCGGCCACGTGGATGGCCCCCAGCACCGCCTCGACGGGCACGCCCTGCCGGGCCCGCGTCACGGCGAGCTCCTCGACGAACGACAGCTCCGCCTCCGTCGGACCGCGCCTGGCCGCCAGCGCCCGGGTCGCCGCGACGAGCAGCGCGCGGGTGTGCCCGGCGATGTCGGCCGACGGCAGGGCGGCGACCTCTCGCACCATCGTGCGCACGCCGGCCACGACCGACGACATCAGGTCGGCGTCGCCGACGACCCGTTCGATGAGGTCGACCACGGGGGTCCAGTCGTCACCAGAGTCCATCCCGCGATCCTGCCCTGACGTTGTGATCCGTCACAACCTGGGGCGGCAAGAACGTGACGAGCACCATGGTCCGGCCTCCGATCAAGCCGTAGCCTTGGAGACCACCACAAAAGCCCTCCGCGAGAAGGAAGCCGTCGTCCCCGGCGCCGGAGACGCGATGACGCGGCGGTTCCACCGTCACGGCGAGTCGTAGCCCCCGCTCGCCACGCCCTCCGACGTAGCCGAGTTTTCCAGGAGAAACCCACCCATGACCCCCTCGTGCCGGGTCGCCGTGATCGGCGCCGGAGCGGCCGGACTCGCCGCCACCAAGGCCCTGCTCGACGTCGGCCTCGACGTCGTCACGTACGAGAAGGGCGACCGGCCCGGCGGGCTGTGGGTCCGCGACAACAGCAGCGGCCTGTCACCCGCCTATGCCTCGCTGCACCTCAACACCAGCAAGGGCCGCACCGAGTTCGCCGACTTCCCGATGCCCGCCGAGTGGCCGGACTACCCGTCGGCCGACCACATGGCCGGCTACCTCGCCGACTACGCGAAGACCTTCGGCCTCACCCCGCACCTGCGATTCGGCAGTACGGTGAGGCGCGTGGAGCGCGAGGGCACAGCACTCCCCTGGGTCGTGACGACCGATTCCGGAGAGACCGGCCGTTACGACGCGGTCGTGGTCGCCAACGGCCACAACTGGGATCCCCGGATGCCCGAGCCCGGCTACCCCGGCACGTTCGACGGCACTCAGCTGCACGCCCACGACTACCGCACCCCCGAGATCTTCCGGGACCGCCGGGTGCTGGTGGTGGGCATGGGCAACTCCGCCATGGACATCGCCGTCGACGCCTCGAACGTCGCCTGCGGCCCGGTCCTGCTCTCGGCCCGCCATGGCGTGCACATCGTGCCGAAGTACCTGTTCGGCCGGCCCGCGGACGCCACGGGCGCCGCCATGTCGGCGCTGCCGTGGCGGGTGCGCCAGCGCATCGCCGAGACCCTCCTCCGGCTGGCCGTCGGCACCCCGCAGAGCTACGGCCTGCCGGCCCCCTCCGGCGGCCTCTTCCAGAACCATCCCACGATCAGCGACACCATCCTGCACCGCCTCACCCACGGCGAGGTGACCGCACGGCCCGGCATCGACCGTCTCGACGGCGACCGCGTCGTCTTCACCGGCGGCACGTCCGACCCCGTCGACGTGATCGTCTGGGCCACCGGCTACCGCGTGACCATCCCCTTCCTGACCTCCCGCTGGGTAGGCGACGACCCGGAGCGGCTGCCGCTGTACCAGCGGGTCTTCCACCTGCAGGACCCGAGCCTGGCCTTCGTGGGGCTCATGCAGTCCACCGGCGCCGCCCTGCCCGTCGTCGAGGCCCAGGCCAAGCTGGTCGCCGCCCACCTGTCCGGCCGCTACGCCCTGCCCACGCCCCTGGAGCAGCGGCGCGCCGTCGCCCGCGCCCTGCGCGCCGCCACCGAGCGGTGGGGTGACAGGCGTCCCATCATGCGGATCGACTTCGACCGCTATGTCGCCGCTCTGCCCCGCGAGATGAAGGCCGGCCGCGCCCGGCTGCTGCGGGGAGCCCGCCCGTTCACCCCTGCCCGCCGTGAGGAGACCACCGCGTGAGCACGTCCAGAACCTCCTCCGGCCACCAGCCCGGCCGCCGCCGTGACGCCCGCGGCCTGCGCGTCATCGTCACCGGCGCGTCCGGCACGTTCGGCCGGGCGATCAGTGCCCGCCTGGCCGGGCTCGGCGCCCACGTCATCGGCCTGGACCTGGCCCCGCGCGCCGATGACCCGGTCCAGGTCCTGGCCTGCGACATCACCGACGACGCCGGCGTGCCCGACGCCGTGGCCGCCGCCATCGCGGAACTCGGCGGCCTCGACCTGCTGATCAACAACGCCGGCGTCGGCGGGCCGGCCCCGGCCGAGCTGCCGCCCGGCGCCGAGGTACGCCGCCAGCTCGACATCAACCTGCTCGGCGCCTGGCGCGTCACCGCCGCCTGCGTGGACGCCCTCGTCCAGTCCCGCGGCCGGGTCGTCATGCTCTCCTCGCGGATGGCCGTCATGCAGCTTCCCCTCGCGGCCGCGTACGGCGCCTCCAAGCGAGCGCTCGTCGCGTACGCCGACGCGCTGCGGCTGGAGATCGGCACCCACGTCACCGTCACCTGCGTCTACCCGTCGGCGGTACGCAGTCCCATCCATGACTCGACCGCCGCCGCGGGCCTGTCCCTGGAGGGCATGAGCAGTTACGAGCCGCTGGAGGGCGTGGTCGACACGGTGATGCGCGCCGCGCTGGGCCGCGCGCGGCGCGACCTGGCGACCACCCGTCGTGGCGCCGTCGAGCTGTTCCTGGCGCGGCACCTGCCCTCGGTCACCGACCGGATCATCGCCCGTACCCTGTCCGGCCGCGTCCGTTCCGGCGCGTTCGACGGGGCCGAGCTGGCCGCCGGCGTCGTCGCGCGCCACGCGCCGAAGCCGTGAGCACGACGCCGGGCACGCCGGCTCCCCGGACCGCCGCGGAGCCGGTGCTGACGCCTCGCGCGCGGGCCGCCGACCTCGTGACCTACTCGACCGGCTCGATCGGGATGGGCGTGTGGGTCACCGTTCCTGGACTGCTCCTGCTCTACTTCCTCACCCACACGCTCGGTGTCTCGCCGTTCCTGGCCGGCCTCACCCTGCTCCTGCCGAAGATCATCGACGTGGTCGTGCATCCGCTGCTCGGCACGCTGTCCGACCGGCAGGCGCGGCGCAGCGGACACCGGGGCGGCATGCTCCGCTGGGGACTGCTGCTGGGTGCGGCCATGGCCGCGATGTTCTCGGTCCCGGCAGGGCTGTCCGGGCCGGCCGCCGCGCTGTGGGTCGGCGGCTGGTTCATCGCCGGCAACCTGCTCTTCGCCTGCTTCCAGGTGCCGTACCTGACGACGCCGTCAGACCTGCGGGTCGGCTACCACGAGCGCACCCGCGTCTTCATGTTCCGGATGCTCTTCCTGACCCTGGGGCTGCTCGGCGCCGGCGTCGCGGCACCCGCCCTAGTGGCGTCCGGCGACCGCGGCGACTACTCCCGGATGGCCCTGCTGCTCGCCGGCGCCATGGTCGTGTCGTGCCTCGTCGCCCTGGCGGGCGTCCGGCGGCTCGTCGGCAACTGCGGCTTCCGCCTCCCCGACGGGCGCGCCCACACCGCCCTCGGCGACATCCGGATCGCCTGGCGCGACCACGACTTCCGAGCACTGGTGCTGTCGTACCTGTTCACCGGCACCACCACCCACCTCTTCCTCGCCGCGCTGCCCTTCTACACCGAGTACGTCTTCGCGGACGGCGCGCTCACCGCCGTGTTCATGGGCGCCTTCCTCGGCCCGGCCGTGGTCGCCGGGCCCCTGTGGCTGCGGGTGTCACGGCGCATCGGCAAGCAGCGCGGGCTGCTGCTGTCGCAGGGCGTGTTCATCGTCGGATCCCTCGTGCTGCTGCTGGGCGAACTGCTCGGAGTCGCGGCGACCGTCGCCGTGGTCGTGGCGCTCGGCATCGCCTTCGCCGGGCTGCAGCTGTTCGCCTTCTCGATGGTCCCGGACGCTGTCGCCGCCGCCGAGGCGCGCGGCACCGCCCGCGCGGGCGCCTACACCGGGGTGTGGACCGCGACCGAGGCGACGGGCACCGCCATCGGCCCCTACCTGTACTCCGCCGTCCTGGCCGTCGGCGGGTTCGTGTCCACGGCCGAGGGGCACGGGGTGGCGCAGCCGGACTCCGCCCTGACCGCGCTGCTCGCGGGCTTCACCGTGGTGCCCGCCGTGCTGATGGCGACGGCTGTGTGGTTCCAGCGCCGTTACGCCCTCGACCGGCCGGCAGGGCCGTGACGCCGGATCTCCTCACCGGCGAGCACCTGCCGGCGCTCGCCGGTGTGCTCCTCGGATGGCGCCCCGGCTGCCGGTCGCGGCGCTGCGGAGCGCCGTCCTGGGCGCGTCGCTGCTGGGCGGCATCGCCCTGACCGTCGGAGCACTCTGAGGCTCCTGCGCGCGATCACCGGCTTGCCGGCCGCGAGCCCCCTGGGGCAAGAACGGCGGTGCTGAGGTTCGATGCGAAGGCCCGTCACCGCCGAGCGAGGGAAGCCGCTCGTGGTGGATCCGGGCGGCCGGGGCAGCGCTGGGCCGCGGTTCATCGCGTCAGCCGGCGCGGCCGAGGCGGGAGCCGTCGTCGTACGACTCGCGGGCGTCGAGGAGCTCGTCCCAGTGTTCCTGCGCCCAGGCGCAGGCGATCGCCATCGGCGCGAGCATGCTGCGGCCGAGCGGGGTCAGCTCGTACTCGACATGCGGGGCGGCGCCGGTGTGGACGGTGCGTGTGACCAGACCGTCCCGTTCGAGGGAGCGCAGCGACTGGGTGAGGACCTTGGGGGTGACGCGACTCAGCGGCACGCGCAGCTCGGAGAACCGGCGCGGCCCGTGCTCAAGGCAACGGATGACGAGCGCCGCCCACTTGTCGCCGAACCGGATCGGATTGAGCGAGGACGGGCACAGCTCGTCGAACATGTCGGCGGGCAGGGGTTCCCTCATGGCCTCACGATAACCGGTATCCCAACGGTAACCGCAGTCCTCGTTAGGGTCCGTGAAGTGGTCGGGCGGACAGGGTCCCGGCCCTGGTGAAAAGGCGGTTCTCCATGAACATCGTGGTCTTCGGGGCGGGCGGCAGAGCCGGTAGGCAGATCGTCGCCGAGGCGCACCGGCGTGGGCACCGGGTCACCGCCGTGGTGCGTGACCCCGCCAGCCACGGCGATCTGACCGACGTACGCGTGGTGGCGGGCGACGTCACGGACGAGACCGGCGTCGCACATGCGGCCGCGGGCCATGACGCGGCCATCAGTGCCGCCGCGGACCTGTCCGTGCCGCCTCACGAGTTCTTCACCGCGTCGGCTCGCGCCCTGACCACCGGGCTGGTGAAGGCGGGCGTGCGCCGGCTGGCGGTGGTCGGCCTGGCATCGATCATGCCCGGGGCATCGGGTGCTCCGCTGATGGACGAGCCCGGTTACCCCAACGAGTACCGCGCCTTCTACCTCGGCCACGCGGCGGGTCTCGCCGTGCTCCAGGAATGCGCCCTCGACTGGGCGTACGTCACTCCGGCAGGCGACTTCGACCATGCCGGAACGCGCACCGGCCGGTACCGGATCGCCGACCATGCGGACCCGGACAGCAGGATCACGTACGCGGACTTCGCGGTGGCGCTGCTCGACGAGATCGAGGTCCCCCGTCACCGCCGCGCCGCTGTCAGCATCCGGGAGGCGTGATGCCTGAGGTCCACGACGGTGTCGGCCTACAGAGCGCCTGACGGCGTACGCGGCTCATCAGGAGCGGACCACCCGTGAGATCCCGGTCTGCAACGCGTGCAGTGACCGGGCACAGGAGTCTGCTGGAACGTGGAGTCGACGTACGGACGGTATCTGGCTCTGAACGGTCTGCCTATGGTGAGCGTTCTGCTGTCCGGTGTGGTCGCCGCCTCGTCGAAGCGGTGGCTCGGGACAGTGGTCGGGCTGGTGGCGGCCCTGGTCGTGGCGGTGGGTGCGCTTCACTGGGCGTTCATGGCGTGGCCCGCAGCCGGGAGGGCGTGCAGGACGAGACCCGCTACGCCGAACTCATACACGAACTGGTGGAGCGGCTGACCCTGCCCGACATCTTCAGCGAGCAGGAGATCCACGATCTGGTGGACGCCGCCGTGCGCAGATCGCTGGATGGCGCGTGAGGCGCGGTTCCGACGTCGGGCCGCGATCGGACAGGGGAGTTGACCAATGGTGAGGCACCTTGGTCAAAAATGGCCTACAGTGAGGCTCATGTGGCCTACGGGGCGTGCTTGGACAAGCCAGGGTCGTGGCCGCACGGAATCCCGGGCACTGTCAGCCGGTCCCGCGACGTACAGCCCTCTTGGAGGCTCTGTGACAACCTCGCTGTCCTACTATGACCAGGTCGGCGGCGCGCCGGCTGTTCGCGGCGTCGTCGACCTGTTCTACGTGCGGGTCCTCGACGACGCCGACGTCAGCCCGTACTTCACCGGCATCGACCTGGCGAGGCTGAAGCGGCACATGGTGGTGCTGCTGTGCTCCGTACTCGGCGGCCCCGAGCCGTACGAGGGCCGAGACCTGGCAGAGGCGCACCACGGCCTCGGCATCACCGCCGCCCACTACGCGAAGGTCGGCGAGATCCTCGTTTCCGTGTTGCGGGAGGCCGGGGTGGGAGACGACGTCCTGCGGCACGTCGTTCTGACCTTGGACAGCGTGAAACCGTCCATCGTGGCCGAGCCCGTGGGGACGGCCGACTGAGTGGACGCGCAAGCTCTGAAAGACAGCTGGCGCCTCGTCGCCCAGTCGGGTGACCAGGTGCCGCTGTTCTTCTACTCGGCCCTGTTCCTGATGAACCCGGAGACGAGGGACCTGTTCCCGGTCTCGATGGCGCGCCAGCGCGACCGGCTCGTCGGCGCGCTCGGGCACGTCGTCAGCAACGTCGACCGGGTGGAGGAAGTGGTCCCGTTCCTGGAGCAGCTCGGCCGGGACCACCGCAAGTTCGCCGTGGTGGCGGACCACTACCCGGCCGTCGGCAGGGCGTTGCTCGCCACCCTGGAGCACTTCCTGGGCGAACGGTGGACCCCTGCTCTCGCCGAGGACTGGACGCAGGCGTACGGCCTGGTGGCCCGGGTGATGTCGGACGCCGCCGCCGACGCGTCCAAGTCCGTCCCGCCCTGGTGGGAAGGCGAGATCATCGGCCACGAGACCCGCGCCCTCGGCATCGCGGTGATCCGGGCACGACTGAACTACCAGTACGCCTACCGCCCCGGCCAGTCGGCGTCGATCTCGCACCCCATGCGGCCGCGCGTCTGGCGTTTCTACTCCTTCGCCAACGCGCCGCGCCAGGACAACACCGTCGACCTGCACGTACGCATGGTCGACGGCGGCGTGCTGAGCGCCGCCCTCGTCATGGGCGCGCGGCGCGGCGACGTCCTGCGCGTGGGCGCGCCGGTGGGCGACAGGCTGACGCTCCCCGCCGACATCACCGGCGACCTGCTCCTCATCGCGGGCGGCACGGGCCTCGCGCCGCTGAAGGCGCTGGTGGAACAGGTGGTGTACGAGGGCCCGTCACGGAAGGTCGACCTGGTCGTCGGCGCCCGGACCTCCCGGGAGCTGTACGACCTCGAGGCGCTGTCCAAGCTGGCCGCGGAGCACCCCTGGCTGACCGTGATCCCGGCCGTCTCCAACGATCCGTACTACCGCGGCACCCGCGGCAACGCCGTGGACGTCGCGTTGCAGGCATGGCGCGGCCAGCGGGTGTTCGTCTGCGGTTCCGAGGAGATGGCTCAGGGCACCGTCGGACGACTGCTGGACGCGGGCGTGCCCTCCGAGCAGATCCACTTCGACGAGTTCACGAGCGACAAAGGTGGGGAGTCATGACGGCAGAGATGCAGCGGGAAGATCGCCCGGCGCACGAACGCCGGCCCATCACCCCGGATCGGGTGCGCAAGCAGGAGTTCTCGCGTACGACGCTCGGGCGCCGCGGCTACAGCGAGGACGAGGTGCGCTCGTTCCTGTACCGGGTCGCGGACGACCTGGCGGCCGGCGACCAGGAGAAGGCGGACCTGCGGGCGTACATCGACCGGCTGAAGCAGTGGTACAGGCAGCACGGCGTCAGCGCCGAGCACGTCGTTCCCCAGCAGGCCCTCAGCGTCGACGCGATCAACATCCTGTCCCGCGCCCAGCAGACCGCCGACGTCCAGATCGCGGAGGCTGAGAACTACGCGCGGCGGATTCTGAGGGAGGCCCGCCAGCAGTACGAGACGATCCTTACGGAGGCGCAGCGGCAGGCGGAGGAGGCCGCGGACCAGGCGGTCGGCGCCTACCGCTCCCGGGGCGGCGTGCACGGCGCCGAGGCCGAGGACCTGGAGAGGCAGATCGCCTACCTGCGGACCTTCGCCGACGTCACCCGGGTGCAGCTCCGCGCCGTGCTGGTAGGGCTGACCGAAGAGGTCGACAAGCTCGGCCAGGTCCCCGACCAGAACGGCCGGATCCTCATAGGCGGCTCCCCACCGGGTTGACCTCAACTTCGGTTGAGGGTGAAGAGTGCTCCCGTCGGTGCCGGACAAGCAGGGGGAGCGGTTGACGTGCGAGTGGTGTGGGTGACGCGGTTCGGAGGGCCCGAGGTCCTGGTTCCCGGCGAGGCGCCGGACCCGGTGGCCGGGCCGGGACAGGTAGTGGTCGACGTGTCCGTCGCGGGCATGACCTTCGTCGAGACGCAGATCCGGCGTGGCGTCGACGAGTGGCACAGCAGGCCCGCCCTGCCGTACGTGCCGGGCGGTACGGTCGCCGGCCGGGTGGGCCCGGTCGGTGAGGGTGTGGAGCCGGGCTGGTCCGGACGGCGTGTCATCGCCGACCTGGGGCAGAGCGGCGGCTTCGCCGAGCGTGCGGTGGCCGGGGTGGAGAATCTGATCCCGGTGCCGGACGGGCTGGGGCTGCGCGAGGCCATCGCCCTGCACACCGACGGCAGCACCGCGCTGGGCCTGGTCGAAGGAGCTCGGATCGGCGCCGGGGAGTGGGTGCTGGTCGAGGCGGCGGCCGGAGGGGTCGGCACGTTGCTGGTGCAATTGGCCCGGGCGGCGGGCGCCAGGGTCGTGGGGGCGGCCCGCGGTGCCCGCAAGCTGGACCTGGTCCGTGAGCTGGGCGCCGAGGCCGTGGTCGACTACTCGGACCCGGACTGGGCGGAGCGGGTACGTGAGGTGACCGGTGGTGCGGGGCCTGACGTGGTGTTCGACGGGGTCGGCGGCGCGATCGGGCAGGCCGCGTTCGAGGTGACGGCGGCCGGCGGCCGGTTCTCCGTCCACGGCGCCTCCAGCGGTCAGGTCACGGAGGTCGATCCCGCCCAGGCGCGCGGGCGCGGCGTCGAGGTGATCGGGATCGGGCAGCTCTTCGGCTTCGGGCCGAAGATGCGAGGCTGGGCGGAGAGGGTGATGGCGGAGGCGGCGGCGGGCCGGATCCTGCCGATCATCGGGCAGTCCTTCCCCTTGGAGCGTGCCGCGGAGGCGCACGCCACGATCGAGTCGCGAAGCGCCCTGGGCAAGACTCTCCTGCTGATCTGACGGCGGTTCGATCCGTACGCTTGACCTTCACATTGATGTGATGCTTTACCGTCCCGAATGTCACTGATCCAGAGGTGAGGAGTACGGGGATGTCGGGTGCGGTGATCATCGGTGCGGGGCCGGGGATCGGGCAGGCGGTGGCCCGCAGGTTCGCCGGGGAAGGGCTGCCGGTCGCGCTGATCGCCCGGAGCGACCGGACGCTGCGTGCCGCGGCCGAGGCGGTCGCTCCCAGCGGAGTCCCGGTCGTCACGCTGAAGGCGGACAGCACGGACCAGGCCGGCCTCAACGCCGCCCTCGACGGGGCCGTCCGCGAGCACGGCGTGCCGGACGTCCTCGTGTACAACGCCGCGATGATCCAGGCGGACGCGCCGGGCGAACTGTCGGTACGCGGCCACATGGAGGCCTGGGCGGTGAACGTGGTCGGCGCGCTCAACGCCGCGGCCCACGTCGCACCCGCCATGGCGGCGCGCGGCCATGGAACCATTCTCATCACCGGCGGCATGCCCGAGCCCAAGCCGCAGTACGTGAGTCTCTCCTTGGGCAAGGCCGGGGTCCGCACCCTGGTGACGCTGCTCGACCAGGAGTACGGCCCGGCCGGGGTGCACGTGGCGAGCGTCACCGTGGCCGGTCCGGTGGCGCCCGGCACCGACTTCGACCCGGACGACATCGCCGAGCACTACTGGCGCCTGCACACCGAACCCCGGCACCGGTGGACGCGGGAAGCCCTGCACGCGGGTGCCGTGCGATGACCGGAACGTCCGAACCCGTCCGGGGTCAGGTGGGTTCGTCCCAGACGATCAGGTTCCCCGCGAACCCTTCCCGGGACACCTCCGTCACGGAGAAGTAGGCGGACCTGCCCTCGGTCGTCTTGATGCAGTAGCGCCCTCCGTGCTCCAGAGTGATCCTGCGGACCCCTTCGGCCCGAGCCGGCTCCCGGCAGTCCTCGAACCGGGGCGTGCCGTCTCTCAGCCAGGGAGCGATGAGGGCGCCTCTGTTCATCTGCACAACCGGGTGAGACCATCGGGCGATGTCGTTCTGAGGGCTCCAGCCCGCACGCTCCGGTGGATCACGGTCCAGGTCCTTGGGTTCCCGGCCGACCCTGAGGCCGCCCCGGAAGTGCACCGGCGGGCTGGGCCTGACCTCAGGAGATGAGTCCACGACCATGCTGTCCCTGACGGGGGCTTTCGGGCTCTGAAGCGTGAAGTCGAGGAGATCTCTGCCGAATGCCATCACTCCCAGGACCACCGTCGTGAGGAAGGCGTAGAGGCTGATCTTCGCCGCGTCCTTGTGCCAGGGAGTTCGCGCGGATTCCTTCTCGCCGGGTTCATGGTGGACGTTCCGCGGGGTACGGGCTCCGGCCTCGGGCGTAAAAGCCTGGGCAGGCGATCTGTCCGTCAGGCTTCTCCGCGAAGTGCCGTGATCGTTCTTCTCCGCGCTCCTTGCCTTGGGAAGGAAGACTTCCTTGCGAAGGAGGAACGCGTGCACCGTCCCGCCGGCCCACATGCCCACGAAGTAAAGCGACATCGCCATGGTGTCACGTGGTTGGTCCTCCGGAGGAGGGTTTGCCCCGGGTGCGAGGATCATGACGAACACGAAGTACAGAAAATAGCCGCTCGTCGCGAGCCAGAGTTTCTGCCGCTCCAGCCGGGCGGCGGCAGATCCGATGACGAAGATGGTTCCCAGGCCGAAAGTCAATAAGGGAATAAGGGCCCAGCCGATACTCAGCGACTGCCGGAGAGGTGACAGCTTGATCGAGGAACGCTGCGGGGACACGTGAGGCATGATACGGAGAAATCAGGGATGCGAGTGGCCATCCGCCTCTGCGTCGCTCGCATATTTCTCGAATCGGGGTAATCGTTCGTCGACAGGTTGGTCTAAATGCGAGGGTACGCCCGTATTTGTACGGGTTTTCGGTGACTCATTTCTCGTCGCCGGTTCGATCGGCAATATGTACGTGATCTTGAATGGGCACATCCTTGGCATATGCGCTGCGCCTGGACCGAGCGCTTCGGGCGGCGACTCGGGCGGAAAGGAGATCCGACAGTGGCAGTGGGCATCTTCGCGGGCATCCCGGTCCGCGACTGCAAGAGCGCCGTGGAGTGGTACACCAGGCTCCTCGGCGCGGGACCGTCGTTCCGGCCCCACGAGGCCGAGGCGGTGTGGCGGCTGGCAGAGGACCGGTACGTGTACGTCGTCGAGGACGCCGCCCGCGCCGGAGGCGGCGTGTGCCTCATCTGGGTGGACGATCCGGAGGCCGAGGTGGACCGGATCGCGGTGCGCGGGCTGCGACCGGTGGACAGGGAGCAGCACGGCGACGTCGGCAAATGGGTCTTCCGTGACCCCGACGGCAATGAGACGGGCATAGGGGGCGAGCTCGCGCCCTGAACTCATCCGCGACCGGGCCGGGAAGGCCCATGTTGAACACGTCGCCGTGCGGCCGGGACCGGATGAGGTGCGTTCTCAGGAGTCGCGGCGCGGGGTCGCGGGGCGGGTGTCCTGGCGTACGGCGCGGTCGATCGCCCAGGCGTCCGCCACCGGGCCCACGTGCCCGAGCTTGTCCGGGTTGATGACCGTGCGGATCGTCTGGATCTGCCCGTCGAGCACGTCGAGCGCGAGGGCGTGGAGCACCTTGCCGTCCGGGTCGCGGAAGATCGCGCCCGGCTGGCCGTTGATGTCATGGGGTTCGCCCGTCACGCCGATCCGGGCCATCCGGGGGAAGGCGGCGGCGAGCAGCCGGGCCACCCTCGCGGCGCCGGTGACGGATCCGGCCAGCCGTGGGGCCCTCCCGCCGCTGTCGCCGACCAGGGACACGTCCGCGGCGAGCAGGTTCCGCAGGGCGGCGACGTCGCCCTCGCGCAGGGCGTCGAGGAAGCGTGACGCCAGCTCCTCCCGCTCCGCGCGGTCCGCCTGGAAGCGGGGCCGGCCGGCGGCCATGTGCCGCCGCGCCCGCACCACGAGCTGGCGGCAGGCCGCCTCCGAGCGGCCCACGGCCGCCGCGACCTCGGAGAAGCCGAAGTCGAACACCTCCCGCAGCACGAAGACCGCCCGTTCGAGCGGGGACAGCCGCTCCAGCAGCAGCAGGGCCGCCATCGACACCGAGTCGGCCAGCTCCGCCGACCGCTCCGGGTCCTCGTACGGGTCGTTGAGCAGCGGTTCGGGGAGCCACGTGCCGGTGTACTCCTCCCGCCGGACCCGGGCCGAACGCAGCACGTCGATCGAGATCCGGGTCACCGCCGCCGACAGGAAGGCCCTGGCCGACCTGGGCTCGGCCGGCGTGGACGCGTACCGTACCCAGGTCTCCTGGACCGCGTCCTCGGCCTCGCTCACGCTGCCCAGGATCCGGTAGGCGATCGAGAACAACAGCGGGCGCAGCCGCTGGAACTCCTCGGCTCTGTTCATGCCGTGACCTCCCGGTCAGCCGGTGAAGGACTCCGGACCGAGGCGGCCCCACGCGATGAACGCGGCGATGCCGAGATAGACCACGTTCAGCATCGACAGCGCGTACTCGCCCCGCCGGCCATGAGTGATCATCGCACCGATCATCAGCAGCACCCAGCAGACCGCGGTCACCGGCACCAGCACCGGCGCGATGCCGAGCACGGCCGGCAGGATCAGGCCGACCGCGGCGAGGAGCTCCAGCACGCCGAGGGTCTTGACGAAGCCGGCACTGGCGTCTCCCGTCCATCCCCCGCCGGGGGCCGCGGCCAGCTTCTCCCTGGGCACGAACGTCTTGGTGATGCCGCCGGCCAACGCCACCGCCGCCAGGAGTCCGGCGGCTATCCACAACGCGAGGTCCATGTCTTGCGCTCCTTCGAGGATGTGCCTTCACTCTCTAGACGAGAGGGCTGCCTCGTCGGTGACATGGGGAGGCTTGCGGGCGGACTCGGTCATGGCCGGGACGTTACCCCCGTCTCCGGCGTGGGAGAGTGTTCGTGACACCGGTGTGATCTGGGGCTGCCAGCCTTCTAGCATGATCCGCACAGCGCTGACGGTCGTGTGCCTGTCCATCGGGGTCGCCGGTTGCACGGCGGGTCCGGAGCCGGTGGCGTCGTCCGGGTCGGCCCAGGCCGCTACGCCGACGCCGCTGCGGCAGAGCTCCGTCCCCGGCGGGGAACAGTTCCATGCCACCGAACTCAGGCCCGGCGACTGCGTCGAGCCCCTGCCTGAGACGTTCGTGACGACCGTCATCCCCTGCGACGTGCCGCACTCGGCGGAGTACGCCACCACGTACGTCCTCCCCGACGGGCCCTATCCGGACGCGGACATGCGGCGGCTGACGGAGAACGGCTGCCTCCCCAGGATGCGCGTCAAGAAGCCGGAACAGGTCGGCCTGTGGGCACTGGCGCCGCTGCGGGAGGGCTGGCCCCGTCACCGGACCGTGTACTGCTTCGCTGTGCCCCTGGACGGGCAGCGGACGACAGGACGGATGGTCAAGTAGCTCATCTCGCTCGGCCGGCGTGGACGCGTACCGTACCCAGGCCTCCTGGACCTCGGCCTCGCTCACGCTGCCCAGCATCCGGTAGGCGATCGAGAACAACAGCGGGCGCAGCCGGCCGCTGGAACTCCTCGGCTCTGTTCATGACGCACCCCCTGTCGAGGGACGGTTGGCGGTCAGGCAGGCGGGTTCGGTCACGGGCATGGACGATAGCCGGAGCCGGCCGGGCGGATCTCGGTGAACAGGCGGAGCGTGACCGGCCGCGGCCAGGACACCCCGGGCAGGCCCAGGTTCGACGACCGGAACACCGTCTCCAGCACGATCTTCACGTACGGGCGCGCGCCGGGGATCGCGGCGCACACGACCGTGACCGGCGAGCGCACCTCCCGGTCTCCGAGCCGCAGCCACGCGTGACCGTCGCGGTCCAGGTCCGCCGACTCCCAGAGCAGCTCCGCGGGCAGCGGGAGGCGCAGCGCGAAGCCCGCCAGGGTCGTGTCGGGCCGCAGGTAGAAGGAGCCGCCGACGCGGGGCGCGTACCGGAGCCGGACGCCTCCGCGCCCGCTCGTCGTCAGCCTCGCCTGGGTCGCCTCCAGGACGATCCGCCAGGAGCCGGGCCCGAGGTGTGAGGACGTGGCCATGGATCACCTCGCGTGCTCGTACGTACGGGGTCTCTCTCTAGGACGCCTGCGCTCCCGTACCTGTGACATTCCCGCCTGATGTCACAATCTCCCGCTTCTGCCCGTCTTGATGATGACGCGGACATACAGGGAGAGAAGCATGCGAACCGGCGCCATCGCCCGGACATCCTCGTGGTTCGACGAACGCCTGGGAGCGGCTCGGTTCGTGAACCGCAACCTGCGCAAGATCTTCCCCGATCACTGGTCGTTCCTGCTGGGTGAGATCGCGCTGTACTCGTTCGTCATCCTCCTGCTCACCGGCACGTTCCTGACGTTCTGGTTCCAGCCGTCGATGGAGCACGTGATCTATGACGGCTCGTACGCGCCCTTGCGGGGCGTGCGGATGTCGCAGGCGTACGCCTCCACGCTGGAGATCAGCTTCGAGGTGCGCGGCGGGCTGCTCATCAGGCAGATCCATCACTGGTCGGCCCTGATGTTCATCGCGGGCATGATGGCCCACATGCTGCGGGTGTTCTTCACCGGCGCCTATCGCAAGCCGCGCGAGCTCACCTGGGTCATCGGGGTCACCATGTTCGCGCTGGCGCTGCTGGCGGGACTGACGGGGTACTCGCTGCCGGACGACCTGCTGTCGGGCGCCGGTCTGCGGGTGACCGAGGGCGTGCTCATGTCGGTGCCGGTGGTCGGCACGTACCTGACGTTCCTGCTGTTCGGCGGGGAGTATCCGGGGGAGGACGTCGTCTCCCGGTTCTACGCGCTGCACATCCTGTTGATCCCCGGGGTGCTGCTGGCGCTGATATCCGTGCATCTGGTGCTCATGTGGGTGCAGAAGCACACGCAGATGCCCGGAAAGGGCCGTACCCGCACGAACGTGGTGGGCGCTCCGCTGTATCCGGCGTTCATGGCGAAGACCGCCGCGTTCTTCCTGTTCATCCTGGCGGTGGTGGCCGGTCTGGGCACCTTCGCGCAGATCAACCCCGTGTGGCTGTACGGCCCCTACAATCCGGCGGACATCTCGGCCGGTTCGCAGCCCGACTTCTACCTGGGGTTCCTGGAAGGGGCGCTGCGGCTGATGCCCGCCTGGGAGGTCAACCTCCTCGGCGGCGCGCACGCGGGCACGGTGCCGTTGAGCGTGGTCGTCCCCGCGCTGGTGCCGCTGGGCCTGGTCCTGACCGGGATGCTGCTCTACCCGTTCGCCGAACGGTGGATCACCGGGGACAACCGTGAGCACCACGTCCTGGAGCGTCCCCGCAACCACCCGCACCGCACCTCGATCGGCATGACCGCCGTCGTCTTCTACGGCGTGCTGTGGCTGCTGGGCGCCAACGACGAGCTCGCGGCCGCCTTCCACGTCAGCCTGAACGCCATCACCCTCGCCGGACGCGTCCTGGTGATCGCCGGGCCGGTGCTCGCCTACGCCGTCACCTACCGGATCTGCCTCGGGCTGCAGCGCGCCGACGCGCGGCTCGTCGGGCACGGGGTGCCCAGCGGAGTGATCGTCCGCATGCCGGGCGGCGCGTTCACCGAGCGGCACACGCCGCTGTCGGAGGACGCCGAGGCGCACCTGCGCGGCAAGGAGCCCGTCCCGGTGCTCACCACGGGAGCGATCCGCGCCCGGCTGTCCGCCGCGTACGGGGGCGAGAAGGTGCCCCTGGACGAGGACGGCCGATCGCTGCCGCGCTGACGCCGGCCGGGGGAATGTGGCGGCGGTGTCGAGGTATGCGGCGGATAGCGTGCAACCCGTCGAAAAGGCGGGGAATCGCGCCTAACGTCGCGGAGCATGCAAACAGTGGACGTGCTCGTCGTGGGCGCGGGCCTGGCCGGCCTGCACACCGCCCGGCTGCTCGCGTTGCGGGGCCTCGACGTGATCGTGGTCGACCGCCGCAGGTCGCTGACGACCGGCATCCGCACGACGGGGATCTTCGTACGGCGCACCCTCGACGACTTCGACCTGCCGGACGAGCTGCTCGGGCCCGGCATCCGCGACGTGCTGCTGTACCCGCCGTCGCGGCGGTCCCCGATCCGGCTCACCAGCGACCGGGACGAGTACCGGGTGGCCGACATGGCGGCCGTCTACGGGCACGCGCGCGAAGCCGCGGAGTCGGCCGGGGCGCGGGTTCTCCTGGGCGTACGGTACGCCGGCGTGTCGGCGGGGCCGGTGCGGCACGCCGGCGTGTCGGCGAGCCTGGTGCGGTTCGCGGGCGCTGAGCCGGTGGCGGCCAGGTTCGTCGTCGGCGCGGACGGCGCGCGCTCCCGGGTGGCCCGCGATCTCGGCCTCGACGTCAACCGGCGGTTCCTGGTCGGGGCGGAGCTCGTCCACCCGATCGCGCCGGGGGCGGACGCCCCGGCGTTCCACTGCGTGCTGGATCCCCGGATCGCCCCGGGGTACCTGGGGTGGGTCGTCGACGACGGCCGGCACGCGCACGTCGGCGTCGCCGGCCATCCGGGGGCGATGCTCCCCGGCGTGCGCCGGACGCTGGACGCCTTCGCCGCGGACGCGCCCGGCCGCCCCGCTCCGGCCGGTCCGGTCGAGCGCAGGGGCGGGCCGATCCCGGTCGGCGGCGTGCTGCGGCGGCTCGCGTGTCCCGCCGGGCTGCTCGTCGGGGACGCGGCTGGCGCGGTCTCCCCGCTGACGGCCGGCGGGCTGGACCCGTGCCTGCGCCTGTCCGAACTGGCCGCGGCGGTGACCGCCGACTACCTGCGTACGGGCGACGAGAGCGTGCTCGGCCGGTACGACGGGGGCGCGCTGCGGAGCCGGTTCCGGGGACGGCTGCTGCTGCGCCGCGCGTTCGCCGGCATCCGCTCACCGGTGTTGGCCGAGGCGGCGGTGGCGGCGCTGCGCGGACGCGCCGGTCGTGCCGCGGCGGCACGCATCCTGTTCGGCGACGGCTCCTTCCCCGACGTGCCCCGACTGGCGGACTCGACCCGGAGCGCGTGACGGGCAGGAGTCAGTGTCCTCTGGACATGAGGGAAGATCTGGCTGAAATCTTGGGAGGCGAGCCGGGCGTCGTCGGGGCGCCCGCCCGTTCCAGCGCTGAGCCCGCGCGGCCTTTGCGGCGGACGCGGATCGTGCGCAGGTCCGTGACGGCGATCTTCAGCACCTCGTACGGGCACCCGTACGCTTCCAGCGCGGCCAGCGCCCGCAGGGCGGCGGCGTCCTCGTCGTCCTCGTCGTCCGGTCCGGCGGGCACCTGGCAGCGGAAGGTGAAGACCGAGACGGTCGCGTCGTGGGTGAACGTGCCGGCGTCGGTGTAGGCGGTGCCGCCCGCCGCCAGCACGGCGGCCCGCGCGGCGGCGTCCAGGCCCTGGAACTTGCCCCTGACCGTCACTCTCCACATGGCGTCTCCTCCCGTACGGCATAGCGCAGGACCCGGTCGCCGAGCAGGCTCTCGACGACGTCCAGCAGGGTCAGCACGGCGTCGGCGATCGCGTCGGGGGGCTCGCCCGCCGCCGACTCGCCCGGCCGGCGCCGCCGGACGATCTCGGCCAGCCGTTGTGATGAGGCCTCGTCCGGCGGCAGGACCAGGTCCTCCTTGGCGTCGAAGTAGTTGTAGACCGTGTTGACCGACACCTCGGCCGCCGCCGCGACCTCGGCGAACGTCGCGGAGATCGGGCAGCTCAGGCTGCTGCGCGCCGCGGGCCGCTGAGCCGATCGGTCGCCGGGGTGAGGACTGCAGTTCGATCACCGTACGGGCTGATTCCGGATACTCTGCCGGGCGTGCGGCGATTAATCAGGTCTCGTGGGGTGTGGCTTGCGCTTGTCGCCGCCGTCGCGGCGGCGGTGGGGATCGCGCTGCTCGCACGGTCGCGCCGCGCTGAGCCGTCCGGCGTGCCGGCTCCTCCCGAGGAGCAGCCGGCCGTGGCGTCGTGGCCGCCCGCGCCGATCCTGGGCACTCCCACCGCCGAGGACCTCCGGCGGTACGCGCACCGGCCCTCCGTGCTCGACCGTCCCGCGGTCTCGCGGTTCCTGGAGCCCCGGGAGCCGCGGGAGCCGCTCGACCGGGCCACCCGCCGCCTGGTGATCCGCTGGGGCGTCGCCGCGCTCGCGCTCGTCGTGCTGGCGGGCGGCACCCACCTGCTGGAGTCCAGGGTCTTCCCCGAGGGCGACGGGGTCACGCAGGCGATGACCAGCGACGTCTCGTGCGGTGCTCCCGGTGTCAGGTGCGAGGTCGAGACCGAGGAGGTCCACGCGCCGCCTCCCGACGCCGACTGCCGGCCGGGAGGCGCCGCCCCGCGCGTGCGCAGGCCCGACCCGAAGGTGACCAGGGCCGTGAACCGGCAGTGGCGGCGGATCGAGACCTGGCTGAGGACCAACGCGCCCAGGAGCCACCGCGCGCTCGGCAGACCCGCCGAGGCCGGGACCATCGCGGTGGCGGAGGCGCAGATGGGCCTGCGCTTCCCCGACGACCTCAAGGCCTCGCTGCTGCGTCACGACGGCGGGCTGGCCCTGCTGGGTCACTGGACCCAGGGCGTCAGGGACATCCGCGACACCTGGCGGATGCTCTGTGAGAGCGACGACATGGACATGGCCGAGGACCCGCGGGGCGACTGGTGGGACGGGCGGATGATCCCCTTCGGCGCCGACGGGAGCGGCAACCATCTGGTGGTCGACTCGGTGCGGCGTGACGTCGGTGAGACCGATCACGAGGGCGGTATGGGGTTCCGGCCCGCCGAGACCCGGATCCGCTCGTACCACGCCCTGCTCAAGGCCACCGCGGACGCGCTGGAGAGCGGCGGCTCGATCGGTTACTGGAAGCCCGGGGCGGTCTCCGGCTCCCTGGACTGGCAGATCCTTTAGAACCGTCACGCGGGACGGATGAAGGGTCACTTGGGAGGCTGACTTTGCATGACCATGCGTCTCAATGCATACTCTTCTCTTATGTCCAAGGTTCTCACCTCTCTGCCCATCGGCGAGCGGGTCGGCATCGCCTTCTCGGGTGGTCTCGACACCTCCGTCGCGGTCGCGTGGATGCGTGACAAGGGCGCGATCCCCTGCGCCTACACGGCCGACATCGGCCAGTACGACGAGCCTGACATCGCCTCGGTGCCTGGGCGTGCGCTGGCGTACGGCGCCGAGATCGCCCGGGTCGTCGACTGCCGCGCGGTGCTGGTGGAGGAGGGGCTGGCCGCGCTCGCGTGCGGTGCGTTCCACATCCGCTCCGGCGGGCGGGCCTACTTCAACACCACGCCGCTCGGCCGCGCCGTGACCGGGACCCTCCTGGTGCGGGCGATGCTCGAGGACGAGGTGCAGATCTGGGGCGACGGGTCGACGTTCAAGGGCAACGACATCGAGCGGTTCTACCGCTACGGGCTGCTCGCCAACCCGCACCTGCGGGTCTACAAGCCCTGGCTCGACGCCGCCTTCGTGTCCGAGCTGGGTGGCCGCAAGGAGATGTCGGAGTGGCTGCTCGCGCACGACCTGCCCTACCGCGACAGCACCGAGAAGGCGTACTCGACCGACGCCAACATCTGGGGCGCCACCCATGAGGCCAAGACGCTGGAGCACCTCGACACCGGCATCGAGACCGTCGACCCGATCATGGGCGTGCGGTTCTGGGACCCCGAGGTCGAGGTCCCGGCCGAGGACGTGACCATCGCCTTCGAGCAGGGCCGTCCGGTGACGATCAACGGCAAGGAGTTCGCCACCGCGGTCGACCTGGTGATGGAGGCCAACGCCATCGGCGGCCGGCACGGCCTGGGCATGTCCGACCAGATCGAGAACCGGATCATCGAGGCCAAGAGCCGTGGCATCTACGAGGCGCCCGGCATGGCGTTGCTGCACGCGGCGTACGAGCGGCTGGTCAACGCGATTCACAACGAGGACACGCTGGCGTACTACCACACCGAGGGCCGGCGGCTCGGCCGGCTGATGTACGAGGGCCGCTGGCTCGACCCCCAGTCGCTCATGCTGCGCGAGTCGCTGCAGCGCTGGGTCGGCACGGCGGTCAGCGGCGAGGTCACGCTGCGCCTGCGGCGCGGTGAGGACTACTCGATCCTGGACACCTCCGGCCCGGCCTTCAGCTACCACCCGGACAAGCTGTCCATGGAGCGCACGGAGGACTCGGCGTTCGGCCCGGTCGACCGGATCGGCCAGCTCACCATGCGCAACCTCGACATCGCCGACTCGCGCACCAGGCTGGAGCAGTATGCGAGCCTCGGCATGGTCGGCACCTCCCACTCCGCGCTCATCGCGCCCCCGGCGCCCGCGACCGAGCTGATCGGTGACATGCCGGAGGGCGGCGCCGAAGCCATCGCCTCGCGCGGCGACGTCGCGGACGACGAGCTGCTCGACCGCGCCGCGATGGAGTTCGGCACCGACTGAACCCGCGCCTCGGGGGCGGGCGTCCGTAAGAGCGGTATGCGTACACTTCCGGACATGCACACCGTGGCGCTCGCCCTGTACGAGGGGGCCATGCTCTTCGAGGCCGCCGCGGCCTGCGAGGTGTTCGGGGTCGACCGGTCCGAGCTGGCCGATCCGCCCGACCCGTGGTACGAGTTCCGCGTGTGCGGGCCCGGCCAGGGCCGGGTGGGCGACTGGCTGCGGGTCGACACGCCGTACGGGCTGGACGCGGTCGCGGACGCCGACACGGTGGTGGTGGCCGCCTGCGACGTGGAGACGGGGCCGCCGGGCGACGTGGTGGAGGCCGTGCGCGCCGCCCACGGGCGCGGGGCCAGGATCGTGGCGCTGTGCACGGGCGCGTTCGTGCTCGCCGCGGCCGGGCTCCTGGACGGGCGGCGGGCGACCACCCACTGGATGCACGCCGAACTGCTCGCCACCCGGTACCCCCGCGTCCGGGTCGACCCCGACGTCCTCTACATCGACGAGGGGTCCGTCCTGACCTCGGCGGGCAAGGGGGCCGGGCTCGACCTGTGCCTGCACGTCGTCAGGAAGGACCGGGGCGCCGCGGTGGCCAACGCGCTGGCCCGCCGCCTCGTCGTGCCGCCGCACCGGGCAGGCGGGCAGGCGCAGTACGTGACGGCGCCGGTGCCGGACGACGCGGGACGGTACGGGCTCGCCGACGTCCTCCAGTGGGCGCTGGCCCGGCTGCACGAACCGCTGACCGTGGCCGACCTGGCCGGCCGCGCCGGGATGAGCCCCCGCAACCTGGCCCGCCACTTCAACCGCGCGCTGGGCATGACCCCGCTGCACTGGCTGCACGCCCAGCGGGTGCACCGGGCCCAGGAACTGCTGGAGACCACCGACGCCGGCATGGAGCAGATCGCGGCCCGTACCGGCATGGGCACGGCGGCGACGCTGCGCAGGCACTTCACCCGTGCCGTCGGCGTGGCCCCCGACACCTACCGGCGGACCTTCCGCGGCTCCCGCTGACTCCCGGAACTGTCTGTGCCGCAGGGCATGCTGGGGGCGGCGAAAGGGGAGACATGGCTGAGGTGCTGATGTTCCACCACGCTCACGGGCTGACGTCCGGGGTGCGGGAGTTCGCGGAGGAGCTGAGGCGGGCGGGCCACACCGTCCACGTGCCCGACCTGTACGAGGGGCAGGTCTTCGCCTCGCTCGACGAGGGCCTGGGCTACGCGCGGGAGGCGGGGTTCGGCGCGATCGTCGAGCGGGCCCGGTCGTTCACCGCGTGGCTGCCGGGCGAGGTGGTCTACGCCGGGTTCTCGCTCGGCGTGCTGGCGGCGCAGCAGCTGGCCCAGACCCGGGCCGGGGCCAGGGGAGCGCTGCTCTACCACGCCTGCGTGCCGGTCACCGAGTTCGGCGACTCCTGGCCGGAGGGCGTGCCGGTGCAGGTCCACGGCATGGCGGGCGACCCGTTCTTCGCGGGCGAGGGCGACCTGGAGGCGGCCCGCGCCCTCGTGGAGTCGGCTCAGGACGCGGAGCTGTTCCTCTACCCGGGCGAGGAGCACCTGTTCACCGACCGGAGCCTGCCCTCCTACGACGAGCGGGCGGCCGGGCTCCTCCTGGAGCGGACCCTGGGGTTCCTCGCCAAGGTCTGACGTCAGGGCGCGGTTGACGCTTCATTGAAGATAGTGGCACTATCTAATCACTGGATAGCTCCACTATCTAAAGGAGTCCGCATGTCACTCGTTCTGATCATCGCCACGCTCGTGTTCCGGCTACTGGGCGCGTTCGGGGTGCGGCGGTTCGCGACCTGGCGGGTCAGCGCGGCGCACGGGCTCGCGCTGTTCCTCGTGGTGACGGCGAGCGCCCACTTCGCCCCCGAAGGCAGCGCCTTCACCACCACCCACGCCGACCTGGTGGCGATGGTGCCGCCGTTCGTGCCGTTCCCGGCCCTGATGGTGTACGCGACCGGCGTGCTGGAGCTCCTCGGCGCGGCCGGGCTGGTCCTGGCCCGCACCCGCCAGGCCGCCGGGCTGTCGCTGGCGGTGCTGTTCGTGCTGCTCCTGCCCGCCAACGTGTACGCCGCGCTGGCCGGTCAGGACGTCAGCCCGCTGTGGCTGCGGGTGCCCGAGCAGATCCTCTACATCGCGGTCGCGCTGTGGGCCGCCCTCGGAGCGCGTACGGTGGAGCGTGCCGGAGATCGCGTCCCCGCCTGACGCGTCCCCCCGACTCTGGAGGCGTTGGCAACGTGGCTGCCGGGACACCGACCATGCGCGCGAGCACCGCACTGGCCTGGGGGGTCGGCGCCAGCGCGGTGCTCACCGGGCTCGTCTGGCTGGCCGGGCAGCGGCTGACGGGCCTGGAGCCGCTCCCCGACCAGGGGGCGTCCTGGTACTACTGGAAGCTGCCCGAGCCGACCGTGTGGACGCGGCTGTCGGCCTGGCTCTGCTACGCCGCCCACCAGGTCACCCTCTGGGGGCTGATCTACTACGCGCAGACCCGGGTCCGCCGCTACACCGGCGGCCTGCACCGGGTGAACATCGTGGCCCTGGCGGTCAACTTCGGCTTCATCCTGCTGCACCAGGCGCAGACCCAGGTGTTCTACGACGGGCTGGCGCAGGACGTGTCCATCTTCAGCTCGCAGGCGTCGGTGGTGCTCCTGCTGATCGTGGTGCTGCTCATGGAGAACCGCCGGCGCGGCCTGTTCGCGGGCAGACCGGCGCCGATCTCGGCGGAGGTCACCTCCTTCGCCCGGCGCTACCACGGCTACCTGTTCAGCTGGGCCGCCGTGTACACGTTCTGGTACCACCCGATGGAGACGACCAGCGGCCACCTGATCGGGTTCTTCTACATGTTCCTGATCCTGCTGCAGGGCAGCCTCTTCCTCACCCGCGCGCACACGAACCGCTGGTGGACCCTCACCCTGGAGCTCCTGGTGGCCGCGCACGGCACGCTGGTGGCCTTCATGAACACCGGCCCCGACGGGGCGTGGCCGATGTTCCTCTTCGGCTTCCTGGGCGTGTTCGTCCTCACCCAGATGCACGGGCTCGGCCTCGGCGCGACCACCAGGTGGGTCCTGGCCGCCTGCTACGCGGGCGCGGTGCTGGCCGTGTACGCGGTGCGCGGCCTCGGCGAGGTGACGGAGGTGGTGCGCGTGCCTGCCATCGAGTATCTGCTGGTGGGCGTCGTGGCGGTGCTGCTGTGGCTGGTCGTGCGGTGCCTGCGGTGGCTGCCGCGCGGCGGCACCCCGCGGTCGTGAGCTAGGCGGCGGCCCGTACGGCAGGCGCGACGCTCAGCCCGCCGGATAGGCCGACTCCAGGACGCCGCGGACGAACGCGTCGAGATCGTCCAGCCCGGCCGCCGCCAGCGTGGCCGGGCCGCCCGCCAGCAGGTGCGGGATGGCCGCGTGCATGGCCAGCGTGACGGCGGCGGCCCTCTCCGGCGTGACCGGCAGCCCGGCCGCCCGCTGCGCCGCCTCGAACGCGGCGAAGTCGGCGGCCGCGATCGGGTCGAGCACGGTGGACAGCCACGGCCGCCGCGCGGCCTCGGCCTGCAGCTCCAGGTAGGCGAGCAGGCGGGCGCGGCCGGGGCCCGCGACGTCCGCGAGGAGCGATCGCAGCAGCGCCACCAGCCCTTCCCGGTCGCCGGGGGGAGCGGCGGCGGCCCGCCGCGCCTCGTGGTAGCGCTCCAGGCATCGCTCGGCCGCCCCCGCCAGCAGCGCCTCCCTGGTCGGGTAGTAGTTCTTCGCCGTCCCCGCCGGCACGCCGGCCTCGGCGTCGACCGCGCGGTGCGTCAGCCCGCGCCCGCCGGCGGCGGCGAGCACCTCGATGGCCGCGTCGCGCAGGCGGTCCCGTCGCTCCGGATTCACCCGCGCACGCTACCACGCCCCGGAGTAGTATCACCACAAACGTGGTACCACAGATGTGGTGAAGGAGTGGTCATGACGAAGACAGCGGTGATCGTGGGAGCCGGCGTCGGCGGGCTCGCCGCCGCGATCGGCCTGCGCAGGGCCGGCTGGCACGTGTCGGTGCTGGAGCGGCGGGCCGAGCTCGAAAGGTACGGGACGGCGTTCGGCATCCACCCCACGGCCCAGGCCGCGCTCGACCACCTGGGCGTCGGCGAGGCGATCCGGGCCCGCGCCGTGCCGTACCGGCACGCCAGTATCCGCAGACCGGACGGCGAGCCGCTGGGCAGGCTGCCGCTGGAGCGCATCGAGCGCAGGGCCGGGCGTCCCGAGCTGCTCATCTCCCGCCCGTACCTGCTGGACGCGCTGCTCGGCGCCCTCGGCGACGTGCCGCTGCGGTTCGGCACGGCCGTCACCGACGTGCGCGACCTGATCGACGGCCATGACCTCGTCGTCGGCGCCGACGGCATCGGCAGCGCCGTGCGGCAGGCCGCCCTGGGCCGGCGCAGCGGCCCCCGGCACGTCGGCTCCGTCGCCTGGATCGGCATCGCCGACTTCGAGACCGGCGCGTACGGCGAGACGTGGGGCGAGGGCCGCCTCTTCGGCATGACCCCGATCGAGCCCGGCCGCACCAACTGGTACGCGACCGCCCCGCGCGCCGACACCGCGGACGAACTGCGCGCGCAGTTCAGGCACTGGCACGACCCGATCCCGCTCCTCCTCGCCGAGACCGACCCGGCGACCTGGATCCGCTACGAGATGCGCCACCTGTATCCGGCGCTGCCCTCGTTCGTCGCCGGCCGGGTCGCCCTGGTGGGGGACGCGGCCCACGCCATGACGCCGAACCTGGGGCAGGGCGCGTGCACCGCCATCCTGGACGCCGAGGCGCTCACCCGCCACGTGGCGGGCGAGCCCGACCTGCCGCGGGCGCTGCGGGCCTACGACGCCGAACGGCGGCGCAGCGCCCAGCGGGTGGCGTTCGGCTCGCGCACCCTGCACCGGTTCGTGTCGTCGCGGCGCACGCTGCTGCGGGACTCGTTCGTACGGCTGGCGCTGCGGTGAGGCCCCGTCACCAGGTGGATCTGACGTACTCGGCGAAGTCGCGCGGGTCGCGGCCCAGGACCTGCCGGACGCCGTCGGACAGGTGGGCGTTGACGCCCGCGGCGATCGACGTCAACAGCCGGTTCACCAGCCTGATCTCGTCGGCGGCGTAGCCGCGGGCGGAAAGCCGGGCCGCGTACTCCTCGGGCGGGACGGGCACGTAGGCGATCCTCCGGCCGGTCGCGGCGGCGATCTCGGCGACCGCGTCGCCGAACGACAGCAGCCGCGGCCCCGACAGCTCGTACGTGCGCCCGGCGTGGCCGTCGCCCAGCAGCACCTCGGCCGCCACGTCGGCGATGTCGCCGGCGTGCACGAACGGCTCAAGCCCGTGCCCGGCGGACAGCTCGACCCGGCCGGCCTCGACCGGATCGCTGAGCATCGGGTCCTCGCTGAAGTTCTGGGCGAACCAGGTCGGGCGCAGGATGGTCCACGCGCCGCCGGACCTCTTGACCGCCCGCTCCGAGGCCAGCAGGCGCTCGTCGCCCAGCTTGGGCCAGTCGCGCGACGACAGCAGCACCAGCCGCCGCACCCCGCGGGCGATCGCCGCCCCGGCGAACGCGGCCAGCAGCTCCGCCGCCTCAGGACCCTGGGAGTCCACCAGGTAGGCGGCCGAGACGCCCGACAGGGCCGGCGCCCACGTGTCGTGGTCGTGCCAGTCGAAGGGGGTCTCCCCGCGGCGGGAGGCCGCGCGCACGCGGACGCCCCGGGCGCGGAGGGCGGCGGCGACCCGCCGCCCCGTCTTGCCGGTGCCGCCCAGGACCAGGATCGTCGCCATGACCTCAGTCAACACGCCGGCGGACCCCGCAGGAAGCCGGTGATCGGTCAGGCGGCGTTGACGTACTTCCTCGGCCGCAGCGCGTGCGCGCGCAGCGCCGCCAGCGCCGCGAACCGGCCGGCCCAGGTCAGCCGCACCGCCAGCGGGTCGGCGAAGGCCAGGTCGAGCGCCGCCAACTGGTCGATCAGGCGCGCCAGCGCGGCCGCCACGTCCTCAGGACCCGAGGCGGCATGCCAGCCCTCGCCGCCGACCACCTCCGCGACCTTCTCGCGGAGCTCGGCGGGGGACATCAGCACGCCGTCGGCCAGCAGCATGAGCGCCGCCTCCCGCACCGACAGCTCGAACTCGTCGCCCCGGGCCAGCAGCAGCCTGGTCACCGCGTCCCACATCAGCTCGGGGGAGGCGAGCAGCTTGCGCCCGAACCCGGTCACGGTCAGCCGGGAGCCGTCGCGGCTCAGCGCGCCCAGCTCGTGCTCGGCCAGCTCGCGCAGCCGCAGCGCCTCGGGCGACGGCGCCAGCCGGAACGGCAGCGTGCCCTCGGCGGCGGCGACCGACAGCAGCCGGTGGAGCGCCGGGAGCGGTTGCGGGGCGACCGGGGCGTGCAGCCGCACCTCGAACGGCTGGGCCAGCTTCCGCCTGGCCGGGCCGCGGCCCAGCACCCAGCGGTTCAGCCGCTCGCCCTGGACCCGGTGCAGCCAGCTGTCGCCGCCCAGGTCGGCTCGGGGCTCGGTGAGCCAGCGGCGGGTCAGCGCCACCCGGTCGACGTTCTCGCCGGCCAGGATGGACAGCTCCAGCGCCGCGGAGCAGGCCACGTGGGCGCCCAGCTCCTCCGGCCCCATGATCATGCTCCACTGCAGCTCGGGCACGTCCGGAGGGAGCACGCCCGTCTCCTCCAGGGCGTGGTGGTAGGCGCGGGTGCCGGCGTCCTCGCCGTCTCGCGCGTACGTGCGCAGAATCCGGGCCGTGGTCGGCGAGACGCACAGCGCCGCGTAGCGTTCGAGGCCGCCGAGCTTCAGCAGCCGCCCCAGCGAACGGGCCAGCCGCTCGTGGTCACCCCCCACCTTGAGCGGCAGGGTGTACCAGAGGAACTCGCAGACATCGAGCTGCGTCACCGTCTCCAGCGGCTCGCCGCCGGTCAGCCACTCGACCGCGGTCCTGGCCTCGTCGGCGAGGTCCGGCTCGGACCGCTCCAACTCCGCCAGCAGCGCGGCGACGTCCGGTGCACTCATGCCTCGAAGTTTGCCGTATGGACCCCAGCCCTGACGATGACCGAATCCCGTGCGTATTGGGTCTAGCACAGCGACTACCCTATGAGATCACTATGTAATGGACGGTGACCGGACTAGATCCATCGTTCGCTGAAGAGCATTCTTCCCTTCCACTCCACGTAGGGGATCAGCTCGGCCGACAGTACAGGATGCAGCCACCAGAAGTTGATCAGCGTGAACAAGGCGAACGCGCCGACCGCCAGCGCCCCGTACATCCGCCGGGACGTGGGCCTGCCGTCAGGGCCCGGCGCGGCCGGGCCTATGATCCATCCGGCGCAGAGCGTGATCGCCAGGATCATGAAGGGCACCATCGGGATCGCGTAGAACAGGAACATCGTCCGGTTGCTCGCGATCGCGAAGTAGAACCAGGGCAGCCAGCCCATCGCGTAGGCCAGCAGCACCGCCCCGGCCCGCCAGTCGCGGGTCGCGAAGTACCACGCCACCAGCGCCACCAGCGCGGCCAGCCCGCCGAACCAGATGAGCGGCGTGCCGACCCCCAGCACCGCCTCCGAGCAGGCGGTGGCCCCGCAGCCGGTCTTGTCGCCCTCGTAGTGGAAGGCCACCGGGCGCAGCAGCAGCGGCCACGTCCACGGCTCGGACATGTAGGGGTGGGACGTCTCCAGGCCCTCGTGGAAGGTGAACACCTGCCACTGGTACTTCACCCAGGAGCGGGCCGAGTCGATGACGAAGAAGATCGGCCCTGACGAGGTGGCCTGGTCCCAGTTGCGGCCGTAGCCGGTCGCGTTCACGAACCAGCCGGCCCAGGTGACCATGTAGGCCGCGAACGGCGCGGCGGCCAGCCCGGCCAGCGCGTTGGACACGTCCTTGGTCAGCGCGCCGCGGTACGGGTCGCGCAGCCCGACGGCGCGGCGCGCCCCGAAGTCCCACATCACCGACATGGCGGCGAAGGCGACCGCGAAGAACAGCCCCGACCACTTGACCGACATCGCCAGGCCGAGGCACACTCCGGCGGCGATCCGCCACGGCCGCACCCCCAGCCGGGGCCCTTGGGGGGACAAGGGTGAGGTCTCATACCAGTCGACCAGCCGCTCGCGGGCCCGGTCGCGGTCGACGACCAGGCAGGCGAAGGCGGCCAGCACCCAGAACATGAGGAAGATGTCGAGCAGGGCGGTGCGCGAGAGCACGAAGTGCAGCCCGTCCAGCGCCAGCAGCAGCCCGGCGAAGCAGCCCAGCAGCGTCGAACGGGTCATCCGCCGCGCCACCCGGGCCAGGACCAGGATCGACAGCGTGCCGACCACGGCGGCGGCGAACCGCCAGCCGAACGGGTTCATCCCGAACAGCCACTCGCCCGCGCCGATCATCCACTTGCCCAGCGGCGGGTGGACCACGTAGGAGGCGCACTGGTCGAGGGCGCCGTCGGCGCACTTCTGGAAGACGTCCGTGTCGCCGGCCAGGATCGCCTTGTCGGCGTCCTTGACCGTGGTGCGCTCGACGCCCCAGGTGATCAGCGAGAAGGCGTCCTTGGCGTAGTAGGTCTCGTCGAAGACCACCGCCTGCGGATGCCCCAGGCCGACGAAGCGGAGGACGCCTCCGAAGACCGTGACGAGCAGGGGGCCGATCCAGCCCCACAGCACACTGCCGCGCATCGGCGGGATCACCCGGTCACGCACGGACAGCGCGCGGGGACTGCTCTCGCCAGACCCCGGATCGCCGGAGGTCTGGTACGGGAAATCGGTCACCGCCATTCGGACATCGTACGGGGCTCGGGCGGGTGTCCACCAAGAAACACGGCTCAATCGGACCTGACCCGGACTGCCACAATGGCCGGATGACTGGTGAGGGCAGGTTGGTGCTGGCGGGCGCGCCGATAGGACAGGCGGGCGACGTGTCGCCGCGGCTGCGCGAGGCGCTGGCGGGCGCCGACGTGGTGGCCGCCGAGGACACCAGGAGGCTGCGCAGGCTGGCCGGCGAGCTGGGCGTGGAGATCGGCGGCCGCGTGGTGTCCTACTACGACGCCAACGAGGCCGCCCGCGCCCAGGAGCTGCTGGAGACCCTCAGGGAGGGCCGCACGGTGGTGGTGATCACCGACGCGGGCATGCCGGGAGTCTCCGACCCCGGCTACCGGCTGACCCGCCTGGCCGTCGAGGCGGGCGTCACCGTCACCGCGCTGCCCGGCCCGAGCGCCGTCACGACCGCGCTGGCCGTCTCCGGGCTGCCCAGTGACCGGTTCTGCTTCGAGGGCTTCCCGCCGCGCAAGGCCGGCGACCGGGCCCGCCGCCTGGAGGCGCTGGCCCGCGAGGAGCGCACGATGGTGTTCTTCGAGGCGCCGCACCGGCTGGCCGGGTCGCTGGCCGCGATGGCGGAGGCGTTCGGCGCCGACCGCCCGGCCGCCGTCTGCCGCGAGCTGACCAAGACGTACGAGGAGGTGCGCCGCGGCGGGCTGGGCGAGCTGGCCGCCTGGGCGGAGGCGGGCGTCAAGGGCGAGATCACCGTGGTGGTCGCCGGACACACCGCCGTGGCGGCCGAGGCCGACCTGCCCGCGCTGGTGACCGAGGTGGACCGGCGGGTCGCGGCGGGCGAGCAGCGCAAGGCGGCCGTCGCCGACGTCGCCAGGGCGGCGGGCGTGCCCAAGCGTGAGCTGTACGACGCGGTTCACAGGCGTTCGGCGACCCCATAGGGTGCCCATCGTGAGGAACTGGGGGGTTTCGCGCCACAACCTGGTCCCGCCGATGCCGGGGAGCGCGCTGTGGGGCTGGCTGGGACCGATCATCGTCACGGTCTTCGGCGGGATCTTCCGCTTCACCGACCTCGCCCGGCCGCACGCGGTGGTGTTCGACGAGACGTACTACGCCAAGGACGCGTACGCGCTGCTTCTGTACGGTGCGGAGCGGGCCATGCTGGGCGACTCCGACAATCCCATCGCCGACAAGCGCCTCATCGCCGGCAACCTGGACATCTTCCGCCAGTGCGCCGACTACGACCAGTGCGCCTCCTACGTGTCGCACCCGCCGCTGGGCAAGTGGATGATCGGCGCGGGCGAGTGGCTGTTCGGGATGAACCCGTTCGGCTGGCGGTTCGCCGCCGCCGTGGTCGGCACGCTGTCCATCCTCATGCTCGCCCGGGTGGCGCGGCGGATGACCCGCTCGACGCTGCTGGGCTGCTTCGCCGGGCTGCTGCTGGCGCTGGACGGGCTGCACTTCGTGCTCTCGCGCACCGCCCTGCTCGACATCTTCCTCATGTTCTGGGTGCTGGCCGCCTTCGCCTGCCTGGTCGTCGACCGCGACCGGGCCCGCGAGCGGCTGGTCGACTGGTACGAGACCTCACCCTTGTCCCCCCAAGGGCCCCGGCTCGGGGCGCGGCCGTGGCGGATCGCCGCCGGGGTGTGCCTCGGCGCGGCCTGCGCGGTCAAGTGGTCCGGCGTCTTCTTCCTGCTCGCGTTCGCGGTCCTGAGCTTCGCGTGGGACCTGGGGGCCAGGCGCGCGATCGGGCTGCGCGAGCCGTACCGGGGGGCCCTCGCGCACGACCTGCCGCCGGCCGCGGCCTCTTTCGCCGCCCTGCCCGCGGTCGCGTACGTGCTGTCGTGGACCGGCTGGTTCGTCACCGACGCCGGCTACGGCCGCAACTGGGACCAGGCCACCTCGTCAGGGCCGATCTTCTTCGTGGTCGACTCGGCCCGGTCGTGGCTGAAGTACCACGTCCAGGTGCTCGGCTACCACAGCGGGCTCGACGACTATCACCCGTACATGTCGGAGCCGTGGACCTGGCCCGTGCTCTTCAGGCCCGTGTCGTTCCACTACCCGACCGGCCTGCCGCCCTCCGCGTGCGGGGCCGACGCCTGCTCCGAGGCCGTGATCGGGGTCGGCACCCCCGCCCTGTGGTACGGGTCCGCGCTCGCCCTGCTGGGCTGCCTCGTCTGGTACTTCTCCGGCCGCGACTGGCGGGCCGGGGCGGTGCTGCTGACGTACGCGGTCGGCTGGCTGCCCTGGTTCTACTACGCGATCACGCAGAACCGGACCATGTACCTGTTCTACATGGTCCCGGTGGTGCCGTTCATGGCGCTGGCCGCCACCCTCATGGCGGGGCTGCTGCTCGGCAAGGCCGCCGCGCCTCCACCGCGCCGGGCCGCCGGGGCGGCGGCCGTGGGCGCGTTCGCGCTGGTCGTCCTGATCAACTTTTGGTGGCTTCACCCGGTGTTGTCGGCGGAGACGGTGACGCAGTCGGAGTGGTGGGCTCGGATGTTGATGGGCTCGTGGGTGACCTCCGCTCCCAAGTGAGGCCGCGGCGCAGCGTGATGGCCGCGGCGATGCAGGCCAGCGGCACGGCGGGCAGCACGTAGCGGTAGTCGAACTCGGCCGTCGCGGCCGGCGCCAGCAGCAGCCCGAACGCGCCCAGCCAGGGCAGGACCACCGGCCCGCCCAGCTTGCGCCAGCGCACCGCGATGCCGTAGAGGCCGATCAGCATGATGCCGCCCAGCACGATGCCCCGCAGGTAGAACACCTTCTGGTAGCCGCTCATGATCTCCGCCCAGGGGGAGACGATGCGCGTCTCCGGCGGCCCCTGCTCGTAGGCGAACGCGTCGGTGTCGGTGCGGCCCTGGTAGGACGGCCAGTTGGGCAGCCGCTTGGGGTTCCCGGTGCTGTCGAGCTCGTAGTAGGGCTTGAACTCGTACATGTTGTAGGTCGCCGCGTCGGGGAAGCGCGGCCGGGCCCAGTGGAAGCTGCGCAGGAAGTCGCGGGCCACCACCCGCAGGTAGTCGCCCGGCTGCGAGGTGATGGCCCGCGTCGCGAACGCGCTCGCCGCCTCGTTGGTGATGTCGGTGAACTTCTTGCCGGTGCCCCAGCGGTGGAGCACCTCGCCGGTGCCCTCGCCGTCGCCGCTGCCCTGACCCCAGAGGTACCACTGCGCGTAGTCCTTGCGCTCGCCGACCGGGTCGTTGATGCAGAGCAGGACGAGCTCGACCTCCTTGTAGGGGTCGATGCTCATCTTCTCGCAGTCGGCGAAGATCGCGGTGCGCATGTAGAGGATGAGCCCGTCGCTGTTGGTCATCGCGAACTTGCCGTGCGCCGCGGCGAACCAGCCCATGTAGGCGGCCACCGGGACGGCGCAGGTGGTCAGGACGGCCACGACCGTCTTCCACCCGGTGCGCTTGATGAGCAGGTAGACCAGCACGAGCGCGAGGATCGGCAGGCCGATCGAACGGGTCAGCCAGGTCAGGGCCAGCAGCAGGCCGACCACGGCGCCCACCCGCCACGACATCCGCCGGTGCCACAGCACCAGCGTGATCACGCCCACCACGAGCAGCGTGAACTGCGTGTCGGACATGATCAGCTGTTCGAGCTGGATCTGGTACGCGTCGAACAGCATCGGCGCGGCGGCCAGCGTCGCCCCCCACTTGGGCAGCGCGAACTTCCGGCGCAGCAGCGCGTAGATCAGCACCGCCGTGGCCAGCCCCATCAGGTGCTGGGTAAAGGTCACCAGGGCGAAGCTGTGAAAAGGCTTGAGCAGGAACAGCCAGAACCCGTACCCGTCGGGCCGGATCGGGTGGGGCCGCGGGTGCAGCGCCACCGACACGTACTCGTAGGAGTCGTTGAACCACATCGCCGGGCCGTAGCCCAGCATGGTGATGACCCGCAGCACCGCGCCGGCGGCGAAAGCCGCGGCGAACACGCGATGACGGCGCGGCAGAGCCAGCACGCGTGCCATCCGACCTGGGGCGGAGTGGTCCACAGCCGTGCCCTCCGCGACGCTCACCATGCACTAAAGAATGCCAGTCGTTTGACTGACATGCCGCGACCATTGCCGGGCACACGGCATGATGGTGTGCCTGTGAGTGCCTTAACTGAAGGGTTGAGACGTGGAACTGACGGTGGTCATGCCCTGCCTCAACGAGGCCGAGACCGTGGAAGTCTGTGTGCGCAAGGCCCTGGCCTGCATGGAGGAGCACGGCATCGAGGGTGAGGTGCTGATCGCCGACAATGGCAGCACCGACGGTTCGCAACAGCTCGCCCGCGACGCCGGGGCCCGGGTGGTCCACGTCGACGAGAAGGGTTACGGCAACGCCCTCATGGGCGGCATCCGCGCCGCCCGCGGCAAGTACGTGATCATGGGCGACGCCGACGACTCCTACGACTTCGGCTCGTTGCTGCCCTTCGTCGAGCAGCTGCGCGACGGCGCCGACCTGGTGATGGGCAACCGGTTCAAGGGCGGCATCGCGCCGGGCGCCATGCCCCCGCTGCACCGCTACCTCGGCAACCCGGTGCTCTCGTTCGTCGGGCGGCTGTTCTTCCCGTCGAAGATCGGTGACTTCCACTGCGGGCTGCGCGGCTTCCGCCGCGACTCCATCCTGCGGCTGGGGCTGCAGACCGGCGGCATGGAGTTCGCCAGCGAGATGGTCGTGCGCTCCACGCTGGCCGGCTACGACGTGCGTGAGGTGCCCACCACGCTCGCGCCCGACGGCCGCTCCCGCCCGCCCCACCTGCGCTCCTGGCGCGACGGCTGGCGCCACCTGCGCTTCCTGCTCCTCTACAGCCCCAAGTGGCTGTTCTTCTACCCGGGCATCGCGCTGATGATGATCGGGCTGGTGGCCGGGACCGCGCTGACGTTCGGGCCGGTGCAGATCGGGGAGCTGGCGTTCGACGTCGACACGCTCGTCGGCGCGTCGGCCGCGGTGGTGATCGGCTTCCAGTCGGCGCTGTTCGCGCTGTTCACCAAGGTGTACGCGGCCGAGGAGGGGTTCCTGCCCGAGTCGCGCCGGGTGCGCAAGCTGATCGGCATGGTCACGCTGGAGCGCGGCCTGGTCGTGGGCGGCCTGCTGGCGCTCGCCGGGCTCGTCGGCCTGGTCATGTCGCTGGTCCACTGGCAGGTGCGCAGCTGGGGCGCGCTCGACCCGCGCGAGTCGCTGCGCATCGTGGTCCCGGCGGCCACCGCGCTCGTCATGAGCTTCCAGACGATCTTCGCGTCGCTGTTCGTCAGCATTCTGGGCATCCGACGCACCCGCGAGACCCCGGTGGACGTGGCGGCCCGCGCCGCCGAGGAGGCCGCCGAGGCCCTCACGCGCGAGCAGACGTCCGCGGGCAGCCACTAGCGGTTCGAGTCGCGCGGCGGCGGCCCGTAGGCTTGGACCATGTCCCAGCACATTCTGACCGCCGTCGCGTGGCCGTACGCTAACGGCCCCCGCCACATCGGGCACGTCTCCGGGTTCGGCGTGCCTTCCGACATCTTCAGCCGCTACCAGCGGATGGCGGGCAACAAGGTGCTGATGGTCTCCGGCACCGACGAGCACGGCACCCCCATCCAGGTGCAGGCCGACAAGGAAGGCGTCACGGCCCGGGAGCTGGCCGACCGCTACAACCGGGTGATCGCCGAGGACCTGACCGGGCTGGGGCTCTCCTACGACCTGTTCACCCGCACGACCACGCGCAACCACTACGCCGTCACGCAGGAGATCTTCAAGGGTCTCCACGACAACGGCTACATCTTCCCCAAGACCACGATGGGCGCCATCTCCCCGTCGACCGGCCGCACCCTCCCCGACCGCTACATCGAGGGCACCTGCCCGCTGTGCGGCTACGACGGGGCGCGCGGCGACCAGTGCGACAACTGCGGCAACCAGCTCGACCCGATCCAGCTGGTCAACCCGGTGAGCCGCATCAACGGCGAGACGCCGGTCTTCGTCGAGACCGAGCACTTCATGCTCGACCTGCCCGCCTTCGCCGAGGTGCTCGGCACCTACCTGCGCTCCAAGCAGGGCGAATGGCGGCCCAACGTGCTCAAGTTCGCCCTCAACCTGCTCGGCGACCTGAAGCCGCGGGCCATCAGCCGCGACCTCGACTGGGGCGTGCCGATCCCGCTCGACGGCTGGAGCGACCAGGCCAACAAGCGGCTGTACGTGTGGTTCGACGCGGTGATCGGCTACCTGTCGGCGTCCATCGAGTGGGCCAGGCGCTCCGGCGACCCCGACGCCTGGCGCCAGTGGTGGCAGAATCCCGACGCCCGCGGCTACTACTTCATGGGCAAGGACAACATCGTCTTCCACGCCGAGATCTGGCCGGCGATGCTGTTCGGCTACAACGGCCAGGGCGACAAGGGCGGCAGGCCGGGCGCGCTCGGCGCCCTCGACGTGCCCTCGGAGGTGGTCTCCAGCGAGTTCCTGACCATGGAGGGCCGGAAGTTCTCCTCCTCCCGGCAGGTCGTCATCTACGTGCGCGACTTCCTGGCCCGCTACGACGCCGACGCGCTGCGCTACTACATCGCCGTCGCCGGCCCGGAGAACCAGGACACCGACTTCACCTGGCAGGAGTTCGTCAACCGCAACAACGGCGAGCTGGTCGCCGCCTGGGGCAACCTGGTCAACCGGTCGATCTCCATGGCGGCGAAGAACTTCGGCGCGATCCCGGAGGCCGGCGACCTGTCCGACGCCGACCGGGCGCTGCTGGAGCGCTCGCGGGGCGCGTTCGCCCCTGTCGGCGCCGAGCTGGGCCGCTCCCGGTTCAAGAACGCCATCACCGAGGCGTTCGACGTGGTCCGCGACGCCAACCGCTATCTCGCCGAGCAGGAGCCGTGGAAGCTCAAGGGCGACCCGGAGCGGCAGAAGTCCATCCTGCACGTCGCGCTCCAGGTGGTCGACGACGCCAAGACGATGCTGACGCCGTTCCTGCCCGGCTCGTCCAACAAGGTGCACGCGATGCTCGGCGGCGAGGGCGTCTGGTCCGGCATGCCGGAGATCCACGAGGTCGACGAGGACGGCGGCGCCGCCTACCCGGTGATCACCGGCGACTACGACGGCGCGGCCCGCTGGGAGCACCGGCCGATCAAGCCCGGCACCCCGCTGGCGCCGCCCGTGCCGCTGTTCAAGAAGCTCGACCCGAAGGTCGTCGACGAGGAACTCGCCCGGCTGGAAGGCTGATCCCGTGACCAAGCGCCCCGCACCGCCCGAGCCGCTGTCCGCGCCGGTCTTCGACAGCCACTGCCATCTCGACGTCATGGTGGGAGACCGGCAGGCGTCCTCGGGCGATCCGGTGGCCCTGGCCGCGCAGGCGGCCTCGGCCAGTGTGAGCGGCATCCTCGACGACGCCCGCGCGGTGGGCGTCACGCGGCTGGTGACGATCGGCTACGACCTGCCGTCCTCGCGGTGGAACGCCGAGGTGGCGGCCGCCCACGCCGACGTCCACGCCGGCGTGGCGATCCACCCGAACGAGTCGCACTCGGCGACCGCCGAGACGCTGGCCGAGATCGAGGAGCTGGCCGGGCGGCCGGAGGTGCGCGCGGTCGGGGAGACCGGGCTTGACTACTTCCGCGACTGGGCGTCCAGGGACGACCAGCACGCGAGCTTCCGCGCGCACATCGAGATCGCCAAGCGTACGGGGAAGGCTCTGGTCATCCACGACCGCGAGGCGCACGACGACGTGCTCAAGGTGCTGGCGGCCGAGGGGGCGCCGCCGGTGGTGGTGTTCCACAGTTTCTCCGGGGACGCGGAGATGGCCAAGAAATGCACCGACGCCGGATATTTCATGTCATTTTCTGGGCCGGTCACGTACAAGAAGAACAGCGCGCTGCGCGAGGCCGCCCGCGTGGCGCCCGCCGAGCTGATGCTCGTCGAGACCGACGCCCCCTACCTCCCGCCGGTGCCGCACCGCGGCAAGCCCAACGCCCCCTACCTCATCCCGATCACCCTGCGCTGCCTCGCGGAGGTCAAGGGCGTCCATCCGGACGCGCTGTGCGCGGCCGTCGACGCCAACGGAGTCACGGTTTTCGGCGAGTGGTGACCAGGTCCCGGTGAGGTGACGACGGCCGGGCTGCGGCGCCCACCTGTCCGGCTGACAGGGCTCTGGTCAACCCAGCGAGGCGCCGAAGTCGGTCCCCTGGGACGGGCGCACCGGGCGCGACCGGTCGGAGTTGCGCGCCGCCACCGTGACCATCCCGCCCGGGGCCGCGTCCGGCGCACCCGCGAACAGCTTGTTGCCGCCGAATGCCACCGACCAGCCGAACAGCCCGTCAGCGGGCGGGAACCGCCGCTCGTCCTTGCCGTCCTCGGCCCTGACCACCCGGACGCCGCCACCCCACGGGGCGCCGATGGCCAGCCTGCCGTCGTCCGATGCGGCCAGCGAGAACCCGAACGCCCCCGGGCCCTCCTGCCGCACCCGGGCCGTCGGGGCCGGCTTCGCGTCGTACAGCTGCACGTACCCGGCGCCCGGCACGCCCACCGCCGGCCCGGCGCCGTCCACCCAGGCCACCGCGTACCCGTACTTGTCGCCCGCCTTGTCCGTGGGCGAGTCCAGCTTCGTGCTGACGATCTCCGTGGCCAGCACGTCCTGGATGACCACCACCGAACCCGAGTCGACCTTGCCGGAATCCACCTGCCGGCCCTGGCCGTCGTCGTTCTCGTAGGGCACGCCGACCACGACACTGTTCCCCGGCCCCACGGCCAGGGAGTGGCCGAACTGGTCGCCGACCTCGCTGTTGCCCCGCACCTCCACCGTGCCCTGCGTGACCCGCCGCAGCCCGCCGCGGTCGCCCTTGCGCACGTGGATCGCCCCGGCGTCCGTCAGCTCGCCTTCGTCCTCGTACGGCGCGCCGATCACCACGAGGTCGCCGCGCGCCGCCACCGCCCAGCCCAGCCGGGCGCCCCGCTGCGGCTGCTCGGCCACCAACCGTTCCTGCCTCGCCACGCCGCCCCCGTAGATCACGTACGCGGCCCCCGCGTCGGCGTCGCCGTCCACGTCCGTGTACGGCGCGCCGACGACCAGGTCGGCGCAGGCGTCGGCGTCCACCTTCGCCAGCCGCACCGACCAGCCGAACGCGTCACCCTCCGCGAGCCCCTCCACGGCCACCGGGATCGCCCTGTCGCCGGAGATCACGTGCACGGCGCCCTTCCCGCCCGCCGCGAACGGATCGCCCGCGGCGACGTCGTCCACGCCGTCACCGTCGAAGTCGCTCAGCCCGGCACAGGCGGACGCGGCCGCGTGCGGGGCCCCCAGCGCGGCCGTGGCCAGCAGCAGCGCCGGCAGGATCGCCCGGATCTTCACAGTTTGACCTCGATCTGCTCGCCGTCCTCCAGCATCGTCGCCGACAGCTCCACCGGCTTGCGGTACGGCGGCAGGTCGAAGACGAACACCCCGTCGATCCGGTCGCCCGGCGCGATGGCGGCGACCTTCGGCCCGCCGTCGAGCGCGTCGTGCCGGCCTCCCCGGTCGTCGCGCAGGCTCACCACGGGCTCGCCGATCTCCCTCGGCCGTCCGCCCGGGTTCACCATCACCCAGCCGAGCACGCAGAGCTGGCCCTGGGTCTGCGTCCTGCCCTCGTACTCCTGAAGCCCGCACCGCGGCGCCTCGGTGACGATCACCATCGGATCGTCGAACGCCCGCCCGACCGTGAACCGGCGGCCGACGTCGTTCGGCTGCGCGGTGGCGGCGGCGGGGGAGCCGGTCGCGGCGGTGCGGGACGCGGAGTCGCGGCCCGAGGTCACGATGAGCACGGCCCCGGTGATGGTGATCGCCAGGAGCGCGGCGGCGGCGGCGATCAGCCACCGGGTGCCACGCGGACGCTGGTAGGCCGGGTCGGTCGGCGGGTTGTCCGGGGGCGGGATGGTCGGGGTGGGCCGCTCCTGGAGGAAACCGGCGGACGGGCGGCGGACCTGCTCCTCCCACCTGGCCAGTTCGGTCACGGACACCGGCTCGTGCGCGTGCCGCTCCCCGACCGCCTGCCCGGGTGCGCCCTGTCCTGGGCCGTGCGGCGGCCCGTCCACCGTCGTGGGTGGGTCGGCCGGTCGAACGGGTGCGCTCGGGTCCCGTGCCGTTCCCGCGCCGCCCCGCGCCGCCTCGTCACGTACGGTGGCGTCCGCCCGCGGCGGAGCGCTCTCGTGGTGCTCTCCCGGGGGCTCGCCGCCGGGTAAGGAACCGCCCGGTAAGGGGTCGTTCATGGGGGGACCCTCCCGGCGGCGGGGCGGGATCGACCCCGCGCGCCCCTTCCCCGAAGGGTCCCGGTTCACCATCGTGTCACTGGGCGGCGGTGTGGTGAAGGTCGCCGTGATGTCCGGTTCGTCGAGGACGTTGCTGGGCGGCTCCCATTCCGCCATCAGGTCGGTCGCCACCAGCGTCGGCGGGTTCGCCGACGCGGCCGGGGCGGGCGCGTTGCCGCCGACCAGCGCGATGAGCAACTCCTGGGCCGTGGGCCGCTGCTCCGGCTCCATCGCCGTCGCCCGCCGCGCCAGCTCGTTCAGCGGCGCCGGCAGCGCGCCCAGGTCGGGTCGGCTGTGCAGCACCCGGGAGGCGAGCGTGATCGGGTCGCCCCGGCCGAACGGGTGACGCCCGTTGCCCGCGTAGGCGACCAGGCACCCCCAGGCGAAGATGTCGGCCGCCGGAGTGACCGTCTGGCCGCGTACCTGCTCGGGAGCCCACCACCCGGGGCTGCCCAGCAGCTCCCCGGACATGGTGAACCCCGTCTCCCTGTCGAGCGCCCTGGCGATGCCGAAGTCGATCACCCGCGGTCCCGACAGCGAGAGGATGACGTTGGCCGGCTTGAGGTCGCGGTGGACCAGCCCGGCCACGTGGATGGCCGCCAGGGCCGCCGCCACCCCCAGCGCCACCCCGTGCAGCGGCCCCGGGTCGAGCGCGCCGAAGCTGGAGATCTGGTCGGACAGCGCCGTGCCGGCGATGTACTCGGTCACCATGTAGGGCCGGCCGTCACCGGTGTTGCCGTTGTCGAGCACCTGTGCCGTACAGAAGGAGGCCACCCGCCGGGCGTTGTCCACCTCGGCGTGGAAGCGGGCCGCGAAGCCCTCCTGGTTGGCGAACTCGGCCCGCACCACCTTGACGGCGACGAACCTCCCCGTCGGCGCGCGGGCCAGGAAGACGGTCCCCATGCCGCCCTCGCCCAGCCGCCCGAGCAGCCGGTACGGTCCGATCTCCCGTAAGTCCGTCGGGCGAAGCGGGGCGGCGCCCGTTGGCTCCATGAGAGACGTCCCTTCCTGTTCCACCCATACTCCCCTCAGCCGCCCCCACACGCCATCGCAGGGTCCTCGATGCGCGACACTTATAGGATGATGAGGCTTCTGGGCCCAGCAGAAATACGTATTTTGGCGAACAAGCTAGATCTGCGCCCCACGAAAAAGCTAGGCCAGAACTTCGTGATCGACGCCGGCACCGTCCGCCGCATCGTCCGCGTGGCCGAGGTGACCTCCGACGACGTGGTCATCGAAGTGGGCCCCGGCCTCGGCTCCCTCACCCTCGCGCTGCTGCCGGAGGCGCGCCACGTGGTGGCCGTCGAGATCGACCCGGTGCTGGCGGCCCAGCTGCCGCTGACGGTGGCCGAACGAGGTCTCTCGGACAAGCTCACGGTGATCCACGCCGACGCCATGAAGGTGGCGCCCGGCGACCTGTCCGGCCACGCGCCCACCGCGCTGGTGGCCAACCTGCCCTACAACGTGGCGGTTCCGGTGGTGCTCCACCTGCTGGAGGCGCTGCCGTCGCTACGCAAGGGCCTGGTCATGGTGCAGGCCGAGGTGGCCGACCGGCTCGCCGCCGCGCCGGGCTCCAAGGTGTACGGGATCCCGTCGGTCAAGGCCGCGTGGTACGCCGACGTCCGCAGGGCCGGGCCCGTCGGGCGCTCCGTCTTCTGGCCGGCGCCGAACGTCGACTCCGGCCTGGTCTCCCTGGTGCGCCGCGACCCGCCGCCGACGACGGCCACGCGCGAGGAGGTGTTCGCGGTGATCGACGCCGCCTTCGCCCAGCGCCGCAAGACCCTCCGCGCGGCGCTGGCGGGCTGGGCGGGCAGCCCGGCGGCGGCGGAGCAGGCCCTGCGCGCCGCCGGGGTGACTCCGTCGGAACGGGGCGAGCAACTCGACGTCCACGCCTTCGCCCGCATCGCCGAACACAAGCCCTGATCGGCCGGGTCACTCAGGAAGGTCGAACTCCCCTTTCGACACCCCGTCCAGGAAGGCCCGCCACTCGTCCGGACTGAAGGTCAGGATCGGCCCCTTACCCTGGTCCTTGGTGTCCCTGAGGAGAACGCTGTCATCCGGTCGCCGCATCACCTCGACACAGCTCCCGCCGTTCCCTCCCGATGCCTTGGCCTTGGTCCACACACCCACGGCCAGACCGCCTGCGTCAGCCATGACTCAACATCACCTCACGAATCTTTTCCCGGCTCTTGTCCACGGGGTTCGCCATGCTGGAGAGCGCTTCCCACCGCACCATAAGCGTTCGCACCGTGGCCGCGCGATTGGACACCCGCCCCTCCTCCGCGCTCTCCAGGTAGGCGTGGTCGGGTCCTCCATCCCCGAGGGTCGCCACTTCGAAGGCGCCGAGGCAGCCGATCGTGAGCCCCGCTGAGAGAGGCACGATCCTTACCGTGATGTACGGAGGATTGAGCACGTCGAGGATTCTGCCCAACTGCTCTCGCATGACCTCGCTCCCGCCCACGGAGCGATGGAGGACGCTCTCGTCGATCAGGGCCGAGTACAGGGGCGGACGGGGCTGTGTGAATACAGCCTGCCTGTGCAAGCGGAAGCGGACGGCCTTCTGGGCCTCCTCCTCGACGGCCCCCGGCTCTCCGAGAAACACGTGCCTGGCATAGCTCTCCGTCTGGAGCAGACCGGGAATGAGCATGGGCTCCCAGATCCGGATCGTGTGGGCCAGAGCTTCGACCTTGGGCCACTCCCGGAACCATTTCGGCCCCATCATGTTGCCGTGGATCGGCGGCACCAGGCGCATGAGCTGCCCGTTCAGCCCCAGGGCCTTCTCTATCTCGCGGGTGTAGTGCTCGGTCGGCTTGCGCATGAGACGTTCGACGTGCCCCACCGCGCTCTCGCTGTAGGCCACCTTGTCCGCGAGGCGCTCCTGGCTCAGACCTTGTTCCGTCCGGTATTGGCGCTGCAGCCTGGCGAACTCCTGCCACGCCTGTCTGTCTTGCGCCATATCGCATCCTTTCGCGGATGGTCACTCAACGCAGTGGCCTACGCACTGTAAGGAACTGTACGGCCGATCAGGGCGGCGCGCCACCGGTATGGAATCCATGCTGTGAGGGATTCCGTCGTCCCCAGGACGTGGACCGCAGACAGGCGCGTACGGCTTCGAGCGAGCGATGTACGCCCGAGATTCGGAGGTGACCATGCGAAAGCCGCCGTACTCGGGCGTGAAGGTCTGGAGCCTGAGGGAGATCCCCGGGCTGGACCGGCTCCCCGGGCTGGCCCGTCAGGAACTTCGGGAGTGGATGGGGCCTGGCCACCCTGCTCTTGACGATCTGACCCTGATCGCCTCCGAGCTGGTGACCAATGCCATCGTCCACGTCCCCGCCGCCCCGTGGGTGCGGATGAGTCTGAACCTCACCCTGGAGGGCGCAGGACGCCACTGGCGTCTGGCGGTCACGGATCCGGGCGGCGCTCCCACCATCCCCGTGCCGCGCACTCCGGAGTTCTCCGAGCGGTCCGGCAGAGGGCTCTGGATCGTGGACGACCTCACCGGCGGCTGCTGGGGCACCCACCGCACGCGGGCAGGAGAACGAGTCGTGTGGGCTCTCGTGCCACGCTGATCCCGCGCCTCCGCTCGTGCCGTCGACGTGTCCTCCGAGTGCCGCCGGCCTGGCTGTGGACAACGCGGTGTCGTCCCCAGAACCCCGTTCGGCGCCTTGGCGGGCATGCCGCTCGCATGATCCTGGCCTCCCCGATCACGAGGAGGCCGACCATGAAGCCACGTATTCGCCTGATGGGACTCGCGCTCGCCGGTGGGCTCGTCTCCGTGCCCGCCCCCGCGCATGCCGCCGCTCCCTGTCCCACACCGGGCAGCGGCTTCTTCGATCCCACCTTCCTGTGCCGGCTCCTTGAGGAGGCCGAGTTGCCCGAGCCCCCTGAGCTGCCCGAGGCCGCCGAGCTGCCCGAGCCCGCCGGGCTACCCGAGCTGCCCGAGCCCGCCGAGGTGATCGGGTGGCCCGGGGCGGGACTGCTGCCGGGGCCGAGGGCCCGTCCTGACATGGGCGGCGTCGAGGCCGCTCCCGCCGCCGGACCCGGTGCCGCCACCAGATCGAAACGCAGGACCAGGGGCGGGATCGCGGCGACCGCCGCTCTGGCGCGGATCGGCACCCCGTTCTCCTGGGGCGGCGGCTCCCGGTCCGGGCCCACCAGGGGCGTCGGCAGGGGAGCGGGCACCGTCGGCTTCGACTGCAGCGGCCTGACCATGTACGCGTGGGGAAGGGCAGGGGTCCGGCTCGGTCACTACACCGGCACCCAGTTCCGGCAGGGGCGTCGCGTCCCCCTGTCCCGGCTCCGCACGGGCGACCTGCTCTTCTTCGGCGGCGGCGCCGGCGACCCCACCCACGTCGGCCTCTACCTGCGGGCCGGCCGCATGGTCCACGCGCCCAAGACCGGCGACGTGGTCAAGGTCGCGCAGTTCCTGCGCTCGCCCCACTTCCGCTCGGCCTATCGCGGCGCGGTCCGCCCGGGGTGACTCGTGCACGCCTCGACCAGCGCCGTGACCACGGGGGCGAGCACGTCCCGATCCCCGGGCCGGCCGGGCTCGTACTCGGTGATCCCGAGCCCGGCCACCGCGAACCGCTCGCCCAGGGCCGTCACCATGCGCGTCAGCTCCTCCGGCGAGAACCCTCCGGCCACCGGGCTCCCCACGCTGCCGAACACCTCGGGCTCCAGCACGTCGAGGTCCACGTGCACGTACAGCACCACCTCGCCCGCCGGCTCCGGAGGGCTCGCGGCGGTCACCGCGCGGATGAGCGCTTCCGGGTCGGCGGCGCGGACGTGCCCGACCCCGGCCGCCGCCACGAACGCGGCCTCGCCGGGGTCGAGGTCGCGCGCCCCCGCCAGCACCACGCGCCGGGGATCGACGGCCGGATCGGCGGTCAGCCCGCGCGGCCCCTCACCCGTCAACGCCCGCAGCACCATCCCGTGGAACGCCCCAGAAGGAGAGGACTGCGGAGTGTTCAGATCCCCGTGCGCGTCGAACCAGACCACGACCAGCCGATCCCCGTACGCGCGCCGCGCCGCCGCCACCGGCTCCAACTCGACCCCGCAGTCACCGCCCACGGTGACCACGAAGCCGTCGCCGGCCGCCGTCAGCGCTTCCCGCACCCGTGCGGCGGTCACCACGAGGTCGTCGCCGGCCTCGACCCGTACCCTCCGCTCCGCGGGCACCATCCCGCTCAGCAGCCAGGCTCCCTCCACCAGCCGCTCCGCCGTCGCCGCCCCGGACCCACGCCACTGCGGCACCTCGACGACCGTCACCGCGCCCACACCACACCTCCCACCTCACCCGGCCGCCGTTCCTGCCATACCGGAGGCCGGCGGCGGCTCCCATCCCGTCATCCCGGGCCGGTCGGTCCTGTCATCCCGAACTGGTCCGTCCCATCATCCCGGGGCCGGTCCGCCTGCGTCACCGGGTTTCCGGGCGCGCGCCGGTACGCGGGGTGTGCGGGCGCGGATACGATCGAGTGTCCTCAACCTGCGGCGACGGAAGTGGCAGAAGATCGATGAGCTCGGTGACCGTACGGGTGCCCGCCAAGGTGAACGTGCAGCTGTCCGTCGGCCCGCTCAGACAGGACGGCTTCCACGACCTGGTCAACGTCTTCCACGCCGTGTCGATCTACGACGAGGTGGTGGCCAGGCCGGCTCGCTCGGTCACGGTCTCGGTGACCGGAGGGTGGGCCGCTGAGGTGCCGCTGCACGACGGCAACCTGGCGGTCAGGGCCGCTCGCGCGCTGGCCGCTCGGGCGGGCTGCGACGAGGGCGCCGAGCTGGTCATCCACAAGACGATCCCGGTGGCGGGCGGCATGGCGGGCGGCAGCGCCGACGCGGCGGCCGCCCTGGTGGCGTGCGACGAGCTGTGGGGGCTCGGGCTGTCCCGCGAGGAGCTGATGGAGATCGGCGCCGGGCTGGGGAGCGACGTCCCGTTCGCGCTCATGGGCGGCACCGCGCTCGGAACGGGCCGCGGTGAGCTGCTCCGACCGCTGCCTGTCGGCGGTCCCTTCCACTGGGTGTTCGCCGTGGCCGATGCCGGGCTCAGCACCGCCCACGTCTACAAGGAGTGCGACCGTCTGCGGGAGGGCTCGCCCGTCCCCGAGCCGCGAGCCGACGAGGAGCTGCTGGCGGCGCTGCGCGACGGTGACGCCGCCGAGCTGGGCCGTCGCCTCGTCAACGACCTGGAGCCGGCCGCGCTCGCCCTCCATCCGCCGCTGGCCGGCACCCTGCGCGCCGGTCGCGACGCGGGAGCCCTGGGCGCGATCGTCTCCGGCTCCGGCGCCACCTGCGCCTTCCTGGCCGGGGACGAGGCGCACGCCGCAGAGCTGGCCGGGGTGCTCGCCACGACGCCCGGCACCCGCGCCGCCGTCGTCGCGGAAGGCCCCGCCCCCGGCGCCACCTCCCTCTGAGCCGCCGCCGGGAGCCACCCCACCTGAGCCGCCATTCGACCCCCGGACGCCGGGACGCCCGTACCTCAGACGGCGGGACGCCCGTACCCCCGGATGCTGGGCAGTCCGTACCCGGACGCCGGGACGCCGTACCCCGGGAGACCCGAACCCCGTACCCCGTACCCCGTACCCCGTACCCCGGACGCCCGTACCCCGGACGGTGGGTTGCTCGGACGGTGGGTTGCTCGGTCAGACGGGGTGCTCGTTCGAGCCGATACCCTGGGAATGCGATGAATCTGGTCAATCTCGAGTCGGTCTCCCACGCCTACGGCCCCAAGCCGCTGCTGTCTGACGTCTCCCTCGGCATCGAGGATGGCGAGCGCATCGGCGTGGTGGGCCGCAACGGCGGCGGCAAGACCACCCTGCTCGGTGTGATCGCGGGCGACGTCATCCCCGACAGCGGCCGTGTCACCCACACCCGCGGCTTGCGCGTCGGCTTCCTGTCCCAGCAGGATCTGCTCGACCCCGGCCTGACCGTGCGCGCCCTCGTCCTGGGCGACATGGCCGAGCACGAATGGGCCGGCGACCAGCGCGTCCGCGAGATCCTCGGCAACCTGATCGGCGATCTCGACCTCGACGCCAAGGCGGGCGACCTGTCCGGCGGCGAGCGCAGGCGCACGGCGCTGGCCCGGCTGCTCATCGGCGACCACGACCTGATCATGCTCGACGAGCCGACCAACCACCTCGACATCGAGGCCATCGCCTGGCTGGCCGCTCACCTGTCCGGGCGCAAGAGCGCGCTGGCGGTGGTGACCCACGACCGCTGGTTCCTCGACGCCGTCTCCACCCGCACGTGGGAGGTCGTCGACGGCCGCGTCGAGCGCTACGAGGGCGGTTACGCCGCCTACGTGCTGGCCAAGGCGGAGCGGGCGCGCATCGCCCAGGCCGCCGAGGAGCGCCGCCAGAACCTCATGCGCAAGGAGATCGCCTGGCTGCGCCGCGGCCCGCCCGCCCGTACGTCGAAGCCCAAGTTCCGGGTGGAGGCGGCGCAGGCGCTGATCGCGAACGAGCCGCCGGCGCGGGAGACCGTCGAGCTGCTGAAGTTCGCCGCCGCCCGGCTCGGCAAGACCGTCTACGACCTGGAGGACGTCACCCTCCACGCGGGCGGCCCCGGCGTCGGCCCGAAGGTGCTCGACCGCTGCACGTGGCAGTTCGGGCCCGGCGACCGGGTCGGGCTCATCGGCGTCAACGGCTCCGGCAAGTCGTCGGTGCTCCGCCTGCTCGCCGGCACCGTCGCCCCTGACTCCGGCCGGGTCGTGGAGGGCCGGACGGTCCGCCTGGCCCACCTGTCGCAGGAGCTGGCCGAGCTGGACCCGTCCCGGCGGGTGCTGGAGACGGTCGAGGAGATCCGCAAGTACGTCCAGGTCGGCAAGAAGGAGTGGACCGCCTCCCAGCTGCTGGAGCGCCTCGGCTTCAAGGGCGAGGCGCAGTGGAAGGTCGTCGGCGACCTGTCGGGCGGCGAGCGGCGGCGGCTGCAGCTGCTCAGGCTGCTCATGGACGACCCGAACGTGCTGCTGCTCGACGAGCCCACCAACGACCTCGACATCGAGACGCTGAACGAGCTGGAGGACCTGCTCGACGGCTGGCCCGGGACGCTGATCCTGGTCTCCCACGACCGCTACTTCCTGGAGCGGGTGACCGACCGGTGCGTGGCCCTGCTGGGCGACGGCAAGCTGGCGCTTCTGCCGGGTGGCGTGGACGAATACCTGGAGCGCCGGGCCGCGGGCACGGCGTTGACGGCTCGCGTCGCCGAGCGTCCCGCGGACGTGCCGCAGGCGTCCGGGGCCGCCGTTCCGCCGGGGCTGTCGGCCAAGGAGGAGCGGGAGCTGCGCAAGGAGCTCAACCGTCTGGAGCGGCAGCTCGACAAGCTGGCCGGCCAGGAGGCCGGGCTGCACGCCGAGATGGCGGGCGCGGCCGGCGACTACGAGAAGCTCGGCGGCCTCGACGCGCGGCTCCGTGACGTCCTGGCCCAGAAGGAGACCGTCGAGACCGCGTGGCTGGAGCTGGCCGACCGCCTCGGTGACTGACGCCGCGACCGCGGGGCCGGTAGTGTGCAGGCCATGATCGACTCGTACGCGGCTCTGGACGACGCCGGGATCGCGGTCGCGGCGGCGGGCGCCGGCGCGGACGTGGTGCGCGGCATGTTCGGCCGGGAGCTGTCTCGTATCGACAAGGGCGACGGGGACTTCGCCACCGCCGCGGATGTGGCGGCCGAGCAGGCGATCGTCGACGTCATCCGCGCCGGGCGGCCCGGGGACGCGGTGCTCGGCGAGGAGGGCGGGCAGCGGGGCCCGGCCGGCGCGGCGCGGCAGTGGCTGGTGGATCCGCTGTGCGGCACGCTGAATTACGCCGCCGGCACCATGCTCGTGGCCGTCAACGTGGCGCTGCGCGACGGGGCGGCGGCGGTGGCCGACCCGTTCGGCGACGAGCTCTACCTCACCGACGGCGAGACCGCCTGGCTGCGGCGTCAAGGGGTGGACACCCTGCTGACTCCCACGTCCTCCGGCCGCCTGGTGGACGTCAACCTGGATCCGCCGTTCCCGGGCGCGCCGGGGTTGCGGGCCGTGGACCTGCTGGCGCACTCCGGGTTCGCCAAGAGGTTCCGGCCGCGGGTCGTGTCCACCTCGCTGGCGCTGGCCTGGGTCGCGGCCGGCAGGCGTGCCGCGTACGTCACCGATGGCGGCGACCTGGCGGGGAGCGTGCACTTCGCCGCCGGCATCGCCCTGTGCCGGGCCGCCGGCTGCGTCGTCACCGGGATCGACGGCGGGCCGATCGGGCAGGGGGGCCGCGGGCTCGTGGCGGCCGCCGACGCTGAGACCCACGACCTGCTGCTGTCGATGATCCGCGGCTGACCCGCGACCGGCCGGGTGCCGCCTAGCGGCTGACCGGGAGGGAGGCGGCGATGCCGTCGAGCAGGCGGTCCAGCCCGTAGCCGAAGCGCTCGTCGGGGTCCATGAGTTCGCGCCCGCTCTCGGTGACCACCCGGGCGAACAGGGGGTACTCGCCGGTCTTGACCAGCGTCTCGATGTAGGGGGCCTGGCGGGCCATCCACTGCTGGACGTCCAGCCCGGTCCTCCGCCGGGCCTCCCGCTCGCCCAGCTCGGCCGCCACGTACCCGTTGACGTACGCGATCACCGAGCCGACCACGGCGAGCATGGCGTCGACGCTCAGGCCCAGCCCGTCGACCATGGCGAGGGACCGGTCCAGGGCTCGCACGCCGTTGGGGCCGGCGGACTGCCGGGTGGCGGTCACCCGGGCCATCCACGGGTGGCGGTGCATCGTGCGCCGGCTCTGTACGGCCAGGGCGCGCAGGTCGGCCCGCCAGTCGCCGCTGGGGACGTCCGGCGGGAGGAAGTCCATCGCGACGGCGTCGACCATCAGGTCGATCACCTCGTCCTTGCCGGTGACGTACCGGTAGAGCGACATCGTGCCGGAGCCGATCTCGGTGGCGAGGCGGCGCATCGAGATGGCGTCTAGCCCTTCGGCGTCGGCGACCCGGAGGGCCGCCTCGGTGAGCTGGGCCCGGCTGAAGGCGGGCCGGGGCCCGCGAGCGGGCTGGTCGGGCCGCATCCACACGTTCTCCATATTGCGTACACCGTACCGGGCTGGTTACCCTCGACCGTACAACTGAGTACACCGTACTCGGTTCTCTTTCGAAGGAGTGTGCGTGGCATCCCCCGACTTCCGCGCCCCGACGCCCGCGGACCTGTTCGAGTTCCCGCCCCTGTGGCCGGGCGCGCCCTACTGGCTGACCAAGCCGGTGCTGCTCGCGGTCGTGGGCGCGCTGGTGGTGTGCGCGTTCGCCTGGGCGGCGTTCTCGCGGCCCAAGCTGGTGCCGCGCGGGGTGCAGAACGTGGGGGAGTACGCCTATCTGTTCGTGCGCGACCAGATCGCCAAGCCCTACCTGGGCCGGGACACCGACCGCTGGATGCCGCTGCTGTTCAGCCTCTTCCTGCTGACGCTGGTCTGGAACCTCACGGCGGTCGTCCCCGTGCTGCAGTTCCCGGTCACCGCGTACGCGTCGTTCCCGTGGGTGCTGGCCGCCGCCGTCTATCTGATCAAGCTGTACGTGGCCTTCAGCCGGCACGGGTTCTCCCGCTATCTCAAGGGCCTGATGTTCCCCCCGGGGCTGCCCAGGCCTCTGGCGATCGCCCTGTACGCGCCGCTCGAACTGGTCTACTTCTTCGTCACCGCGCCGTTCACCCATGCCGTGCGGCTGCTGGCGAACATGTTCGCCGGTCACACGCTGCTGGCGTTCTTCAGCGCCGTCGGCTTCTGGTTCATGATCGAACGGCCGACCCTGCCCGGCCTCACCCTGGGGGTGCTCGGCGTGGCCATGACGATCGTGATGACCGCGTTCGAGATCTTCATCCAGTTCCTGCAGGCGTACCTGTTCACCATGCTCGCGGCCCTGTACATCGGCTCGTCCCTGCACCCGGAGCACTGAGGCGCGTCAGCGGGGGAAGGCGTGGCGGCGGGCGAGGGCGACGGTGACGAGGGCGGCGGCCAGGAGCGGGAGCGCGGTCCACGGCAGGGCAGCGGCGCCCGAAGCGTCCAGGACGAGACCGCCGGCGAAGGAGCCCGCCGCGATCCCCAGGTTGTAGACGGTGGTCTGCATGGAGGTGGCGACGTCGGCGTTGGCCGCGCCGGTGGCGTTGATCAGGGCGGTCTGCAGGAGGGTGGGGATGCCGCCGAAGGCCACGCCCCACAGGATCGCGCCTCCCAGCAGGGCGGCGGGGTGGCCGGTGAGCCCGAGCAGCGTCATCGTGACGGCGACCAGGGCGAGCGCGGTCAGCAGGGCGCGACGCGGGTGGCGGTCGATGACGACGCCGGTGGCCCAGACCCCGGCGACCGTGGACAGGCCGAAGACCAGCAGCGTCACGCCCGTCCAGGCGGGCCCGGCGAGCGGCGCGAGGTAGGTGTACACGGCATGGTGGGCCAGGATGACGACCACGGTGACGGCCAGGGCGGTGCGGGCGCCGGGCAGCGTGGCGACGCGGCGCAGCGGGGTCCGTGACGCGGGCGGTTCTGGGGCCAGGGCGGGGGCCTGCCACCGTACGACGAGGGCGAGGAGCCCGGCGAGCAGGGCGAGCGCCGCGAAGGCGGCCCGCCAGCCGGTCGCGGCGGCCACGGCGGCGCCGGCGGGGAGCCCCGCGCAGAGGGCGAGGGTGATGCCCGCGGAGACGACGGCGATGGCCCGGCCGCGCCGCTCCGGGGGGACCGTCCGGGCGGCGTACCCGACGAGCATGGCCCAGAGCGTGCCGCCCATCACCCCGGCCAGCACCCGGGCGGCGAAGGTCAGCGGGTAGGCCGACGACACCGCGGTCACCAGGTTGAGCAGGGCGAACCCGCACAGCACGGCGACCAGCACGGGCCGCCTGGGCAGGCCGCGCACCGCGGCGGTGACGGGGATCGCGGTGAGGAAGCCGGTCACCGCGAACCCGGTGACCAGGAAGCCGATCCGGGCCTCGGACACGCCGAGGTCCGCGCTCATCGCGGGCAGCAGTCCGGCGGGCAGCAGTTCGGTGGTGACGGCGGTGAAGGCGGCGGCGGACAGCGCGAGCAGCGCGGGCCAGGGCAGCGCGGGCGCGGGCCGCGAGCCGGGCACGGTGGGGGAGGTCTGCGCGGACATGCGGCCATGGTGAAACCTTCACATCAGTGTGAAGGCAAGTCAGGTGTCGAAGGGCGCCAGCATCGTGCGCAACAGCCCCGCCAGGGCGCGCTGCTGGTCGGCGTCCAGGCTGCCTAGCAGCGTGTGCTCGCGCCTGATCAGGTCGGTGAACGCGGCGTCCACGCGGGCCAGCCCGGTGTCCGTCAGGGAGACCAGGACGCCGCGCCGGTCCTCGGGGTCGGGGCGGCGCCGCACCAGGCCCGCCTGGGTGAGGCGGTCGATGCGGTTGGTCATGGTGCCGGAGGTGACCAGGGTGGCGCGCAGCAGCGCGCCGGGGCTCAGTTCGTACGGCGGGCCGGTCCGCCGCAGGGCGGTCAGCACGTCGAACTCCCAGGGCTCCAGCCCGTGCTCGGCGAACGCGGCCCGCCGGGCCCGGTCGAGGTGCTTGGCCAGGCGGGAGATCCGCGAGAGCACCTGCAGCGGCTCGACGTCCAGATCGGGTCGCTCCGCCCGCCACGCCGCGACGAGCCGGTCGACCTCGTCCTGCGCTTCCGTCATGGTCCCGAGTGTACTGTCTTGACATCGAGATAAATAGCTCGATATCAATTATCTTTATGTCAAGAGATATGTGGGACCCTGACGTGTACGCCCGGTACGGGGACGAGCGATCGCGGCCCTTCTTCGAACTCCTGGCCAGAGTAAAGGCCGAGCGGCCCGCGTACGTCGTGGACGCCGGATGCGGCAGCGGCGAGCTGACCGCCACGCTGGCCGCGCGCTGGCCCGAGGCGGAGGTGCTGGGGTTCGACTCCTCGCGCGCCATGATCTCCAAGGCGCGGGAGCGGGGCGGCGAGGTCGCGTTCACCGTCGCCGACGTGACCACCTGGCACACTGACCGGCCGATCGACGTGCTCGTCTCCAACGCCGTGCTCCAGTGGGTGCCGGAGCACCGGGCCGTCATCGAGCGGTGGGTGGACGCGCTGAGCCCCGGAGGCTGGCTCGCCTTCCAGGTGCCCGGCAACCACGACGCCCCGAGCCACGCGGCCATCCGCGAGCTGTGCGCGTCCCCCGCCTGGGCCGACCGGCTCGGCGACCACGACCGGGGCAGGCCCGCCGGCGACCCCGTCGAGTACCTGGACCTGCTGAGCGGGCTCGGCTGCCGGGTGGACGCCTGGGAGACCACGTACGTGCACGTGCTGGAGGGCGAGGACCCGGTGCTCGGCTGGGTGCGCGGCACCGCGCTGCGGCCCGTGCTCGACCGGCTGGACGAGGACGAGCGCGAGCGGTTCACGGCCGAGCTGGCCGGACCGCTGGCCCGGGCCTACCCGGCCGCTCCGTACGGGACGCCGTTCCCGTTCCGCCGCGTCTTCGCCGTGGCGCGACGATGATCACGGGCCTGCACCACGTCCAGCTCGCCGCGCCGCCCGGCGCCGAGCCCGAGCTGCGCGCCTTCTACGCCGAGCTGCTCGGCCTGCGCGAGCGCCCCGCGCGCCGACGTCGAGCCGGGCACCGCCGGCCACACCGTCCTGACCTACCTGGCCGGTCAGGTGGCGGCCCTGCTCTCCCAGGACCACGGTGGCGATCCTGGCCGGCTCCTCGATCGGCTTGAGCCCGCTCTTGGTGCGCAGCAGCAGGCCGGTGGCCATGCGCCGTTTCAGGCCCGCGATCCGTACGCGGAAGAACTCGTCCAGGTTGCCGCCGAAGACGGCCAGGAAGCGGACCCGCTCCAGCAGCGGAGCGACGGGTCCTCCGCGGCTCCAGCACCCGCTTGTTGAACCGGAGCCAGCTCTCCTCGCGGTTGAGGAACCGCTCCTGCGGGAGCGGCAGGTCGTTGTCGGAGTGGACCGGCTCGACGGACATACCTGGAATATGCCCGCCGGGTTCGAACGGAACGTCACCCGTCCCACCAGGACTTATTCCGAGGGCTCGGCCTGCTCCAGCCGGGCCGCGCGCTCGGCCAGCCGGGCCTCGCGCTGGCGCAGCCGCTCCTCACGCTCGCGGACCTTCTCGGCCTCCCTGAGCACCCTCTCGCGTTCCTTCTCGGCCTCCTTGAGCTGCCGCTCGCGCTCCTTCAGCTCGCGCAGCCTGGCCTTCTCGGCCTCCTTCAGCTCGCGCTGGCGGGCCTTCTCGGCTTCCTTGAGCTCCTTCTCGCGCGCCTTCTCCAGCTCGCGCAGCTCCTTGTCGTTGACCCACTCGCCGGGCCGCGGCCTGGCCGCCTGCGCCTGCTGGCGCGTGGTGAGCGAGAGGGCGGGCTGCGGGTCGAGCCCGGTCAGGCCGTTCCAGGCCAGGTTGACCAGGTGGGCGGCGACCTCCTCGCGGGCCGGCTTGCGCGCGTCCAGCCACCACTGGCCGGTCAGCGCCACCATGCCGACGAGCATCTGGGCGTACATCGGCGCCAGCTTCGGGTCGTAGTCGCGCCCGGCGAACTCGTCGGCCAGGACGTCCTCGACCTGGCTGGCGATCTCGCTGATGAGGCTGGCGAACGTGCCGGTGCCGGAGGCCGCGTGGGAGTCGCGGACCAGGATGCGGAAGCCCTCGCTGCTCTCCTCGATGTAGCGCAGCAGCGCCAGGGCGGCGCGCTCCAGCTTCACCAGGGCATGGCTGGCGGCGAGCGCCTCGGTGATCATCGCCAGGAGCCTCTGCATCTCCCGGTCGACGACCACGGCGTAGACGCCCTCCTTGCCGCCGAAGTGCTCGTAGACCACCGGCTTGGACACCTGGGCCGTCGCGGCGATCTCCTCGATGGAGGTCCCGTCGAACCCTTTCTCGGCGAACAGCGTGCGGCTGATCGAGATCAGTTGCTCTCTGCGCTCTCTGCCGGTCATGCGCCTGCGCGATCGGGATTCGGTCACAGGTTCCATAATGGCGGTGGCAGACGAACCGCCGGCCACCGCAGCCGAAATATCAGGCAATCCGCTTCGCCGCCAGCCTCTCGGGCGACGGCCAGCGGACGTCGTGCACCCAGCCCAGCTTCTCGAACAGCCGGATGATGCCGGCGCTGATGTCGATCTGGCCCTTCAGCACGCCGTGCCTGGCGCAGGTCGGGTCGGAGTGGTGCAGGTTGTGCCAGGATTCGCCGAAGGACGGGATGGCCAGCCACCAGACGTTGCGCGACTTGTCGCGGACCTCGAAGGCCTCGTCGCCGAACACGTGGCAGATCGAGTTGATCGACCAGGTGACGTGGTGCAGCAGGCCGATGCGGACCAGCGAGCCCCAGAAGAACGCGGTCAGCGCGCCCTGCCAGGACCAGGTGACCAGGCCGCCGATGACCGCGGGCAGCAGGATCGAGGTGAGGGCCAGCGCCGGGAACCACTTGTGCAACTTCATCACGTCCGGGTCCTTGCACAGGTCCGGGGCGTACTTCTCGCGGTTGGTGCGCTCGGCGTCGAACAGCCAGCCCATGTGGGCGTAGAGCAGGCCCTTGGACATCGACCTGAAGCCGGGGCCGAAGCGCCAGGGGGAGTGCGGGTCGCCCTCCTTGTCGGAGAACTTGTGGTGCTTGCGGTGGGTGGCCACCCAGTCGAGCACGGACATCTCCAGCGAGAGGCTGCCGGCGACACCAAGAGCGATCTTGAGCGGCCGCTTGGCCTTGAAGGAGCCGTGCGTGAAGTAGCGGTGCAGGCCGACGGTGACGCCGAGCCCGGAGACCACGTAGAAGACGGCCGCGATGACGATGTCGGTCCAGCCGAGCCCCCAGCCCCAGGCGAAGGGCACCGCGGCCGCGATCGCGACGAGGGGGAGCCCGACGACGAGGCCGAAGGTCACGAGTTCGGCTCTGGTGCGGGGCTCGGGTTCGAATTCGGGCTTCGGTCCTGGGGTTGATCGCTCGGCGAGAACGGTCATGGGCTACCTCTCATGATGATCGGGGGAGGAATGTCCTCGGCTACGCCACCGTAACCTACGCCTTCGTAAGTTAGGAAGAGGGGCATGCCGCCGGGTTGGTCTCTGCCCGGGCACGCGGACGCTATTCGGGGAGCGCGTTCGGGCGCGGGGTCGGTATCGTAGGGATGTCAGCCGCGTTGCCGTCTGATCGATCCCGGATCGTCTAATTGGCAGGACAAGTGGTTTTGGTCCACTTTGTAGGGGTTCGAGTCCTCTTCCGGGAGCTGTGCCGCCGATCCCCGATAGGGTCCGCTCACAGCGGGCAGGTATTCTCACGGTGTCGGGGGGATGGCCGTGCGGTAGCCGCGCTTCGCCCCAGATCAGCCGATCCACAGGGAGCCTGAGTCCGTGAGTGTGCCGCGCCCGGCAGCAGTCGTCGTCCTCGCCGCGGGCGAGGGCACCCGGATGAAGAGCCAGACCCCCAAGGTCCTGCACGAATTGTGCGGCCGGGCCCTGGTCGACCACATGCTCGCCGCGGCCCGCGACCTCGGCCCCGAGCGGCTCGTCGTCGTCATCGGCCACGCGCTGGAGCGCGTCGGCGCCCACCTGGCCAGGACCAGCCCCGACGCCCGCGCCGTCGTCCAGCGCGAGCAGCGCGGCACCGGCCACGCCGTCCGCACCGTCCTGGAGGAGGTCGGCGCGATCTCCGGCACGGTCCTCGTCACGTACGGGGACGTCCCGCTGCTGCGCACCGAGACCATGGCCGAGCTGCTGCGGCGGCACGAGTCCGACGGCAACGCGGTCACCGTGCTCACCGCCGAGGTCCCCGACCCGACCGGCTACGGCCGCATCGTGCGCGCCGCCGGCGGCGCCGTCATGGAGATCGTCGAGGAGAAGGACGCGAGCCCCGAGCAGCGCGCGATCAAGGAGATGAACTCCGGCATCTACGCCTTCGACGGCGACCTGCTGGCCGACGCCGTCAAGCGCGTCTCCACCGACAACGCGCAGGGCGAGGAGTACCTCACCGACGTGCTGTCCATCCTGCGCGCCGACGGCCACCGCGTCGGCGCCCACGTCGCCGCCGACCACAACGAGGTCGAGGGCGTCAACGACCGCGTCCAGCTCGCCTTCGCCCGCCAGGTGCTCAACCGGCGGCTGCTGGAGCGCCACATGCGCGCCGGCGTCACCGTCGTCGACCCCGCCACGACCTGGGTCGACGTGGACGTCGTGATCGAGGCCGACGCCGTCGTCCACCCGGGCACCCAGCTCCACGGCCGCACCGTCATCGAGACCGGCGCCGAGGTCGGCCCCGCGACCACGCTGACCGACACCCGGGTCGGCCCCGGCGCCGTCGTCCGCAACACCGTCGCCGACCAGGCCGAGATCGGCCCGGAGGCAAGCGTGGGCCCCTACTGCTACCTGCGCCCCGGCACCGTGCTCGGCCGGGGGGCCAAGGCCGGCACCTTCGTCGAGATGAAGAACACCACGGTCGGCGAGGGCTCCAAGGTGCCCCACCTGACCTACGCCGGCGACGCCGACATCGGCGCCGGCGCCAACATCGGCGCCGCCGTGGTCTTCGTCAACTACGACGGCGTCGAGAAGAACCGCACCACCGTCGGCGACGGCGCCTTCGTGGGCTGCGACACCATGCTCATCGCCCCGGTGACGATCGGCGACGGCGCCTACACGGCGGCCGGCTCCGTCATCGACGGCGATGTGCCCCCCGGCGCGATCGGGGTGGCCAGAGCGCGACAGCGCAACATCGAGAAATGGGTCTTGCGCAGGCGCGCGGGCACGAAATCGGCCGCCGCCGCCGAGCGGGCGCTGGCCGAGAGGCAACAGCAGGAGAATGGCTCATGACCAGCATCAAACAACCCGGCGAGAAGAACCTCATGCTCTTCTCCGGCCGGGCACATCCGGCGCTGGCCGAGGAGATCGCCGAGCACGTCGGCGTCTCCCTCACCCCCACCAAACTGACCGACTTCGCCAACGGCGAGATCTACGCCCGCTACCTCGAATCCGTACGAGGCTGCGACGCGTTCGTGATCCAGGCTCACACCGAGCCGATCAACCAGTGGATCATGGAGCAGCTCATCATGGTCGACGCGCTCAAGCGGGCCTCCGCCAAGCGCATCACCGTGGTCATGCCGTTCTTCGGCTACGCCAGGCAGGACAAGAAGGGCCGGGGGCGTGAGCCCATCACCGCCCGGCTGATGACCGACCTGTTCAAGACGGCGGGCGCCGACCGGCTGATGTCGATCGACCTGCACACCTCGCAGATCCAGGGCTTCTTCGACGGCCCGGTCGACCACCTCTTCGCCATGCCGGTGCTGGAGAGCCACCTGAAGAACCGGCTCGACCTGGCCAGCACCACCGTGGTCTCGCCCGACACCGGCCGGGTGCGGCTCTCGGAGCGGTGGGCCGACACGCTCGGCACCCCGCTGGCCTTCATCCACAAGCGCCGCGACCTCGACGTGGCCAACTCGGTGAAGGTCAACGAGGTCGTCGGCAAGGTGCGCGGCCGCACCTGCGTGCTGATCGACGACATGATCGACACCGCCGGCACCATCTGCAAGGCCGCCGACGCCCTCTACGAGCAGGGCGCCACCAACGTGATCGTCGCGGCGACCCACGCGGTCTTCTCCGACCCCGCGGTCGACCGGCTGAAGAACTCCCGCATCTCCGAGGTCATCGTCACCAACACGCTCCCGCTGCCGCAGGAGAAGCTGTTCGACAAGCTGACCGTCCTGTCGATCGCGCCGCTCATCGCCCGCGCCATCACGGAGATCTTCACCGACGGCTCGGTCACGAGCCTGTTCGAGGGCGACACCTGACGGGCGAAGCCCGGCAGATGAAGCCGATCCGCAGCTGAGCGAGGACCTCGTCAAGATCTTCCGGGCGAAGTCCGGTGGAACAACGCTGCTAGACTGAGCAAGTTGCGCTCGTAACGCCTTCCGCTAGGGCGGGTGAGGGGGAGCGCAGTAATCCGATCTCTGCATCCCTAGGAGATGTCATGTCCGAAGTCCGCATCGCCGCCGAGCCGCGCACCACGTTCGGCAAGGGCGCCGCTCGCAAGATCCGTCGCGCCGCCAAGGTGCCCGCCGTCCTCTACGGCCACGGCATCGACCCCAAGCACCTCACGCTGCCCGGTCACGAGGTCCTCCTCGCGCTGCGCACCCCCAACGTGCTGATCCGCCTGAAGGGCGACGGCGTGGACGAGCTGGCGCTGCCCAAGGGCGTCCAGCGCGACCCGATCAAGGGCTTCGTCGAGCACGTCGACCTGCTCCTGGTCAAGCGCGGCGAGAAGGTCACGGTCGAGATCCCGGTCACCACGGTCGGCGACGTCAACTCCGAGGGCCTGCTCGACCAGCAGCTGACCACGCTGTCGGTGGAGGCCGAGGCCACCCACATCCCGACCGGCGTCGAGGTCGACGTCGAGGGCCTGGAGGTCGGCTCCTCCATCACCGCCGGTGAGATCGCCCTGCCCAAGGGCACCACCCTGGCCGCCGACCCGGAGGCCGTGGTCATCCAGGTGATCGCCAAGCCGACCGAGGAGCCCACCGCCGAGGAGGAGGAAGCCGCCGCCGAGGGCGAGGCCCCCGCCGCCGAGGGCGAGAGCGCCGAGACCCCCGCCGAGTGACGTCCGGCGACAGGGCGGCCGGCGTCGCCGGCCGCCCTGTCCCGCTTGGAGGAACGCATGGACCGCTGGCTGATCGTCGGGCTCGGCAACCCCGGTCCCGGCTACGCGGGCAACCGGCACAACGCGGGCTTCATGGTGCTCGACGAACTGGCCGCCCGGGCGGGCGCGCGGTTCAAGGCGCACAAGAGCCGCGCCGAGGTGCTGGAGACGCGGGCCGCCGTCCTGGCCAAGCCGCTGACCTTCATGAACCTGTCCGGCGGGCCGGTCAAGGCGCTGGCCGACTTCTACAAGATCGGGCCTGACCGGATCGTCGTCGTGCACGACGAACTCGACGTCCCGTACGGCGCGCTCCGCGCCAAGCTGGGCGGGGGCGACAACGGCCACAACGGGCTCAGGTCGATCACCAAGAGCCTCGGCACCCGCGACTACCTGCGGGTCCGATTCGGCATCGGGCGCCCGCCCGGCCGCATGGACCCCGCCGCCTATGTCCTGAAGGACTTCGCCACGGCCGAGCGCAAGGACCTGCCCTTCCTCGTCGACCGGGCGGCCGACGTGGCCGAGTCGCTGATGGAACGCGGCCTCGAAGCCACGCAAAACGACTTCCATCGGGCGGATCTCAAAATTTCCGGCCCTCCTCGCTGATCGCCGCATAGGGACGTTCACCGGCTGTCGGCACGCACCCACCGCTACGCTCTGGTGACTGTCTGTTGATGTCGGTCACCTGGAGGCGCTCGTGCGAGAGGGACCTCGCGGCGAGGGACAGCTGACCGTCGCCGGAGCCGGCACCCCCGCCGCCTGGCGGACCGGCCCCCGCGTGCCCCCCTGGGTGCGCGCCTGCCAACTGCGCGCCCTGGCCGCCGACCTGCTCGCCGGGGCTCTGGCCGCGACCGCCGCCTTCTGCTTCCGGTTCGGCGACGTCACCGCCTACGCGCTGCCGTACCTGCTGCTGAGCGCGGTGCTGCCCGGGGTCTGGGTGGGCTCGGTCGCGCTCAACCGGGCGTACGAGCCGCGCATGATCGGCGTCGGCTCGGAGGAGTTCCGCACGGTCGTCCGGTGCGGCGTCGGGCTCACCGCCGCCCTGGCCGTCGGCTCGTACCTCACCAAGGCCGACGTCGCCCGCGGTTACGTGGTGCTCGCGCTGCCCCTGGTCACGCTGCTGACGCTGGTGTTCCGGTACGCGCTGCGCCGCCGGCTGTACCGGCGCAGGGCCCGCGGGGCGTGCATGCGGCGGGTGGTGGCCGTGGGCCACGGGCCGTCGATCGACGAGCTGGTGCGGCTGTTCCGGTTCGAGCGCTACCACGGGCTGGACGTCGTGGCGGCCTGCCTGCCCGACGGCGCCTCGCCGGACGACGTGGCGGAGGTGCCCGTGGCCGGCCACTTCAGCGACGTGCCGCTGGTCGTCGACCAGGTGGGGGCCGACACCGTGGCCGTGCTCGCCTGCCCCGAGATGGACGGCACGGCGCTGCGCCGGCTGGCCTGGCGGCTGGAGGCCACCCACACCGAGCTGGTGGTCGCCCCCGCGCTGATGGAGGTGGCCGGGCCGCGCACCACCATCAGGCCCGCCGCCGGGCTGCCGCTGCTGCACGTCGAGCACCCCGAGATGGCCGGCGCCAGGCAGCTCGTCAAGAACGTGTTCGACCGCCTGGTCGCCGCCTCGTTGCTGGTGCTGCTCGCGCCCGTGATGGCCGGGCTGGCGATCGCGGTGCGCGCGACCAGCCCGGGGCCCGCGCTGTTCCGTCAGACGAGGGTCGGGCGCGACGGCGGCCTCTTCACGATCCTGAAGTTCCGCACCATGCGGCGCGGCTCCGAGCGGCAGAAGCTCACGCTGGTGAGCGACGGCGACGGCCCGCTGTTCAAGCTGCGCAACGACCCGCGGGTGACCCCGCTCGGCGCCTACCTGCGCCGCTACTCCCTCGACGAGCTGCCCCAGCTCATCAACGTGCTGTGCGGTCACATGTCGCTGGTGGGGCCCCGGCCGCCGCTGCCCGAGGAGGTCGCCCGCTACGGTGACGACGTGCGCAGGCGGCTGCTCGTCCGGCCGGGGCTCACCGGGCTCTGGCAAGTCAGCGGCCGGTCCGATCTGTCGTGGGAGGAATCCGTCCGGCTCGATCTTCGTTACGTGGAGAACTGGTCGCTCATGCTGGACCTGCAGATCCTGTGGAAGACTTGGTCGGCCGTCGCACGTGGGCAAGGAGCATATTGATGACGAACCGCGACGACCACGCCGTCGCAGCCGACCTGGCGACCGAGGCGGGAGCGCTGCTCCTCGGGGTCCGTGAGCGTGAGGGATTCGGCGACGCCGGCGCACTGCGCGCCAAGGGCGACCGCGCCTCGCACGAGTTCCTGATGGAGGCGCTGGCCCGGGTCCGGCCGGACGACTGCGTACTGTCCGAGGAGGCCACCCGCGAGGAGCGGCTCGATCCGCGCAGGCTACGCGCCGACCGGGTGTGGATCGTCGACCCGCTCGACGGCACCCGCGAGTTCTCCGAGGAGGGCCGCTCCGACTGGGCCGTGCACGTCGCCCTCTGGGAGCGCGACGGGAAGCGCGACGGGAAGCGCGACGGCGAGGAGGGCGGCCGGCTGACCGCCGGCGCGGTGGCCCTGCCCGCGCAGGGGCGCACGCTCACCACGGCCGAGCCGCCCAAGCTGCCCGCCGTCCCCCAGGGCCGCTTCCGCATCGCGGTGAGTCGCACCCGCCCGCCGGAGTTCGTGCAGCGGCTCGCCGAGCTCGTCGGCGCGGATCTGGTGCCCATCGGCTCGGCGGGCGCGAAGATCTCCGCCGTGCTCACCGGGGAGGCCGAGGCCTACGTGCACGCCGGCGGCCAGTACGAGTGGGACTCCGCCGCGCCGGTGGCCGTCGCGCTCGCCGCCGGGGCGCACGCCAGCCGCATCGACGGCTCGCCGCCCGCCTACAACCAAGCCGACCCCTCACTACCCGATATCCTGGTTTCCCTACCCGACTTGGCAAGATCCCTGCTCGACGGGATCCGGGACCTGCACCGCTGAACCGCCGGAGGAACACCCTCATGCTCCAGCGCGACTACACCACGTCGCAGCTCGACGTACTCGAGGCCGAGGCCATCCACATCATGCGTGAGGTGGCGGCCGAATTCGAGCGACCCTGTCTGCTGTTCTCCGGCGGTAAGGACTCGATCGTCATGCTCCGCATCGCGGAGAAGGCGTTCTGGCCGGCCCCCATCCCGTTCCCGCTGATGCACGTCGACACCGGGCACAACTTCGAGGAGGTGATCGAGTTCCGCGACCGGAGGGTCGCCGAGCTCGGCGCCCGCCTCGTGGTGGCCAGCGTGCAGGACGCGATCGACGCCGGGCGGGTGACGGAGGAGACCGGCAGGCGGGCCTCCCGCAACCGGCTCCAGACCGTCCCGCTGCTCGACGCCATCGAGGAGCACGAGTTCGACGCCGTCTTCGGCGGCGCCCGGCGGGACGAGGAGAAGGCCAGGGCCAAGGAGCGGGTGTTCTCCTTCCGCGACGACTTCGGCCAGTGGGACCCGAAGAACCAGCGGCCCGAGCTGTGGAACCTCTACAACGCCAGGATCCGCAAGGGCGAGCACATCCGGGTCTTCCCGCTGTCCAACTGGACCGAGCTCGACGTCTGGGACTACATCCGGCGCGAGGGCATCGAGATTCCCTCGATCTACTTCGCCCACACGCGCAAGGTCTTCGAACGCGACGGCATGCTGCTGCCCGACACCGACGTGGTCCAGCGCGGCGAGGACGAGCCGCTGTTCGAGACCGTGGTGCGCTACCGCACCGTGGGCGACATGACCTGCACGGGCGCCGTCCAGTCCAAGGCCGCCACGGTCGAGGAGATCATCGAGGAGATCGCGGTCACCCGGATCACCGAGCGCGGGGCCACCAGGGCCGACGACCGCGCCTCGGAGGCCGCGATGGAAGACCGCAAGCGAGAGGGCTACTTCTGATGGACATTCTTCGCTTCGCTACCGCCGGGAGCGTCGACGACGGGAAGTCCACCCTGATCGGGCGGCTGCTGTTCGACTCCAAGGCGATCTTCGAAGACCAGCTGGAGGCCGTCGAGCGCACCTCCCGCGACCGCGGCACCGAATACACCGACCTGTCGCTGCTCACCGACGGCCTGCGCGCCGAGCGGGAGCAGGGCATCACGATCGACGTGGCCTACCGCTACTTCGCGACGCCGCGCCGCAAGTTCATCATCGCCGACACGCCCGGCCACATCCAGTACACCCGCAACATGGTGACCGGCGCCTCCACCGCCGACCTGGCGATCGTCCTGATCGACGCCCGCAAGGGCGTGCTGGAGCAGTCGCGCCGCCACGCCTTCCTCACCTCGCTGCTGCGGGTGCCGCACCTCGTCCTCGCGGTCAACAAGATGGACCTGGTCGACTACTCGCAGGAGCGCTTCGACGAGATCCGCGAGGAGTTCACCGCCTTCGCCTCGAAGCTCAACGTGAGCGACCTGACCTTCATCCCCATCTCGGCGCTGCACGGCGACAACGTGGTGTCCCGCTCCGAGAACACGCCCTGGTACCAGGGCTCCTCGCTGCTGCACCACCTGGAGAACGTGCACATCGCCTCCGACCGCAACCTGGTCGACGTGCGCTTCCCCGTCCAGTACGTGATCCGCCCGAAGAAGGCGACCGACCACGCCTTCCACGACTACCGCGGCTACGCCGGCCAGGTGGCGGGGGGCGTGCTCAAGCCGGGCGACGAGGTCGTCCACCTGCCGTCCGGGCTGACCACGAGGATCGCCGCCATCGACACCTTCGACGGGCCGGTGGAGGAGGCGTTCCCGCCCATGTCGGTGACGCTCCGCTTCGAGGACGACCTCGACATCTCGCGCGGCGACATGATCGCCAGGCCCAACAACCAGCCGCAGGCCGCCCAGGACCTGGAGGCGATGATCTGCTGGATGGGGGACGGGACGAAGCTCGGGCCGCGTTCGAAGTTCGCGATCAAGCACACCACCCGCACGGCCCGCGCGCTGGTGCGCGACCTGCAGTACCGGCTGGACGTCAACACGCTCCACCGCGACGAGGAGGCCACCGCGCTGGGGCTCAACGAGATCGGCCGCGTCACGCTGCGGGTCACCCAGCCGCTGTTCGTCGACGACTACGCGCGCAACCGGCTCACCGGCGGGTTCATCCTGATCGACGAGTCCACCAACGGCACGGTGGGCGCCGGCATGATCATCGACGCCCGCTGACCTGCGCCCCGAGCCCGGGTCCCTTCCTGCGAAGGGGCCCGGGTTCTTCGCGTTCAGGTAGATCCTTTGACGTTCCGCGTTCGGCCGGTCACGCTCCGCGTTAGAGTCTCGGGGTTCCGTGCCCCCGATGTGGAGCCCTGCCGTGACCCTGCGCGTGATCTTCCTGGGCGGCCTCGGCCGCAGCGGCACCACCCTGCTCGAACGGCTGCTCGGCGAGCTGCCCGGGGTGACGCCCCTCGGCGAGGTGGTCCATCTGTGGGAGCGGGGGGTGCTCGCCGGTGAGCCGTGCGGCTGCGGGCGGGCGTTCCCTGAGTGCCCGTTCTGGCGGGAGGTGGGCGAGCGGGCCTTCGGCGGATGGACGCGGGCGCTGGCCGGTCGGGTGCTGACGCTGCGCCGCAGGGTCGACCGGACCCGCAGGCTCGGGCGCGCCCACGCCGACCTGCCCGAGTACGTCGAGGTCTACCGCACGCTCTATCAGGCCGCGGCCGACGTCGCGGGGGCGGGTTCGGTGGTCGACTCCAGCAAGCACGCCTCGCTCGCGTACTGCCTGCTCGCAGGCGGGGTGGACCCGCACGTCGTGCAGGTCGTGCGCGAGCCGCGCGCCGTCGCGCACTCCTGGGCGAAGACCGTCGAGCGGCCCGAGGACGGCCGGCCGATGACGCGCTGGGCCCCCGGGCGCACCGCCGTCCACTGGACGGCGCAGAACCTCGCCCTGGAGGCGCTCGCCCGCCGGGGCGCGAAGGTCACCCGGGTCCGCTACGAGGACCTGATCGCGGCGCCGGGCGAGACGCTCGGGGCGCTGGCGGGCGAGCTGGGGCTGCCGCCGTCCGGGCTGCCGTTCCTGGACGGCGCCACCGCCCACCTGACCAGCGCGCACACCGCCTCGGGCAACCCGATGCGGTTCGGCGTCGGGCCGATCGAGCTCTCCCGCGACGACGGCTGGCGGCTCGGGCTGCCGCGCCGCCAGCAGAGCCTGGTCGCCGCCCTGACCTGGCCGCTGCGAGCCCACTACGGGTACGGGAGCGCGGCATGACCCCCTCGGACACCTCGGTGGGGGTGGTGATCCCCACGCGCGGGGACCGGGCGGAGTGGCTGCGGGAGGCCGTGCGGGGGGCGCTGGACCAGGAGCACGTCCGCGACGTGGTGGTGGTCGCCGACGGGGTGGACGCCCTGGCGGTGGCGGACCAGGTGGACGGGCTGCCGGTGCGCGTCCTGCCCAACCGGCTCAGCCCCGGCCTGCCGGGCGCGCGCAACACCGGCATCGCCGCCTGCGCGACCGGCCTGGTCGCCTTCTGCGACGACGACGACGTGTGGCTGCCGGGCAAGCTCGCCGCCCAGGTCGCCGCGATGGGCGCCGGGGCGTGGTTCGCCGGCTGTGGCATCGAGGTGGAGTACGGCGGGCGCGTGGTCCCCCGCACGGCGGGGACCGCGACGGTGACGGCGGCCGACCTGGTGCGGTCGCGGATGGTGATGGTGCACTCCTCGACGTTCCTGTTCCGGCGCGGCGCGATCTGGGTGGACGAGAGCGCGCCCGGCGGCCAGAACGAGGACTGGGACCTCGCCCTGCGCGCCGCCAAGCGCCGGCCCATCGCCTGCGCCGACCGCCCGCTGGTCCGGGTCCGGTGGGGCGGCTCCCACTATGCCGCCCGCTGGGCCGACCGGATCGCCGGGCTGGAGTGGATGCTGGCCCGCCACCCGGAGCTGGCCGAGGACCCGCGTGGGGCCGCCCGCGTCTAC
>NZ_JAPNNL010000020.1 GCF_027620315.1 Nonomuraea corallina
CGGCCCCGACAAGTCCGGTGACGACCGTCCGAAGTGGCGCCGGTTCGTACCGAGCTGGAAGATCGTCGCGGCCAGCTTCCTGGTGCTGGCCGCGGGGCTCTTCGGCATGATCGCGGTCGCGTACGCCAACACCCCCGTCCCCACGGCCGACCAGGTGCAGGAGGGCGTGGAGGACCAGGAAAGCGTCATCGTCGACCGGAACGGCACGGAGCTGGCCAGGCTCGGCACCAAGCGCATCCCGATTTCCTACGACCAGGTGCCGCGCGCGGTGCAGGACGCCGTCATCGCCGCCGAGAACGACACCTTCCGCGAGGACTCCGGCATCTCCTTCAGCGGCATGGTCCGCTCCCTCTTCAGCACGGTCAGCGGCCAGCAGGTGCAGGGCGCGTCCACCATCACCCAGCAGATGGCCCGCGGCTACTACGACGGCCTCTCCCAGGAGCGCACGATCCAGCGCAAGGTCAAGGAGATCTTCGTCGCGGTCAAGCTGAGTGACGTGCTGCCCAAGGAGCAGATCCTGGAGCAGTACCTCAACACCATCTACTTCGGCCGCGGCGCCTACGGCATCGGCGCGGCCGCCGAGGCGTTCTTCGGCAAGAAGGTGGAGAAGCTCACCCCCGAGCAGGGCGCCTACCTCGCCGGCCGGATCCAGAACCCGGACCGCTTCGACCGCGAGGAGAAGGCCGGCAACCTCGGCGAGACGCAGTTCCGCTACGACTACGTGATCAAGCAGATGGCCAAGCTCGACCCCCAGGCGTACGGCGGCCTGCCGAGCAAGTCGCCCACGGCGCCCAAGCGCGTCAAGTTCAAGCCGAAGAACCCGTTCAACGGCATCAAGGGCTATATGGTCCAGGTGGTCCTGGACGAGCTGGAGGCGCTCGACATCCCCAGGGAGGACGTCGAGAAGGGCGGCTACAAGATCAAGTCGTCGCTCGACCTCAAGCTCATGCGCGCGGCCAAGGCCGCGGTCGACAAGCACACCCAGGGTCTAGACCCCGAGATCAACGCCACGATGGCCGCCGTCGACCCGCGCAACGGGCAGATCCTCGCCTTCTACGCCGGCGACGACTACGCCAAGGACCAGTGGATCGACGCCTTCCAGTCGCAGAAGCAGGCCGCGTCGGCGTTCAAGCCGTACGTCCTGGCCGCCTGGCTGGACGCCGGCTACAGCCTGCGCAGCTATGTCCCGACCAAGGGCCCGGTCAAGCTGCCCGGCACCACCGAGATCGACAACGACCACGCCTTCAAGGCCTCGGCCGTCGACGTGGTGAAGGCCACGGCCGACTCGGTCAACACGGCCTACGCCAAGATGGGGGAGAAGGTCGGCCTGGACAAGGTGATCGAGGTCGCCGCCAAGGCCGGGCTCAACGAGAAGCGGCTGAAGGACGCCAGGGACCGCCACCACTACCTGATCACCATCGGCAGTAGCCAGGTGACGGCCGTCGAGCAGGCGGGCGGCTACTCGATCTTCGCCAACCAGGGCAGGCACTACGACAACCACGTCGTGATCGAGGTGAAGGACAAGAACGGCGACACCGTGCTCACCGAGAAGAAGTCCTACGCTCAGGTCATCTCGCCGGAGGCCGCCGCCGACGCCGTCACCGCGCTGGAAGCCGTGGTCAAGCAGGGCACCGGCCGCAACGCCGCGCTCTACAACCGCCCGGTGGCCGGCAAGACCGGCACCAACAACGACAACAAGGAAGCGTGGTTCGTCGGGTTCACCCCGCAGGTGTCGACCGCTGTCGGCATGTTCAGGCAGCAGTGCCGTACCGACAGCGGCAAGGTCGTCAAGCCGGTGAACGACAACTGCCCCTGGGCCAGGGGCAAGAGCAAGAAGTACACCATGCAGAACCCGTACTCCAAGCCGTACGAGATCCCGCTCGGCAGCGCGTTCCAGGGCGCCACGTACCCTGCGGCGATCTGGAAGACGTTCATGACCGAGGCCACCAAGAACCAGAAGGTCGTGCCGTTCCCCGAGCGGGCCGACACGGGCGTCGCCGAGAACCTCGCGCCCAAGCCGACCCCGACGCCGACGCCGACGGAAGACGCGCTGGAGCTGGACACCGGCGACCCGTTCGAGGAGGACACCAGCGCCGACCAGGACTGCATCGTCGGCCCGTGCTCGGACGAGGACGACAACGTCTCGGTCGACCCGAACCAGGACGACATCGCGGTGGACGACGGCTTCACGAACGGGGGCCCGAACGGCCGCCAGGACTCCCCGAACGGCAGGCAGGACTCGCCGCCCGGCAGGCGCGACCAGTGACGACGACGCTGATGCGCGGCCCGTTCCTGGCACGGGCCGTGCCGTACCTCCCCCTGGGCCTCTTCGCGCTCCTCGGGGCGACGCTCGCGTACGTGGTGCGCCTGCCGTGCCGCACCGGGGGCTGGAACGACCAGGTCACGGTCTACACGAACTTCTGCTACACCGACATCTTCCCGCTCTACTTCGACCGGCAGCTCGGCACGCAGAACCCCTACTTCGCCGACGTCGTCTTCGACAAGCACGTCGAGTACCCCGTGGTGCTCGGCGAGGTGATGCAGGTGGTCGCCTGGATCGCGCGCTGGCTGGAGCCGGGCGTGACCCCGGAGGCGACCGCGGCGCAGGCCGTGCGCTTCTACGACGTCACGGTCGTGCTGATGGGCCTCTGCCTGGTGGCCGGCGTCCTGCTCATGGCCGCCGTGGCCGGGCCGAGCCGCCGCTGGGACGCCCTCTGGTACGCGCTCGCGCCCGCGGTGGTGCTGGCCGCCTACATCAACTGGGACCTGGTCGCCGGCGCGCTGTCCATGGGCATGCTCCTGGCCTGGGCGCGCAGGCGTCAGGTGCTGGCCGGGGTGCTGCTCGGGCTGGCCATCGCCACGAAGTTCTACCCGCTGATGTTCGTCGGGGCGCTGTTCCTGCTCACGCTGCGCACCGCGCGCTGGCGGCCGTTCCTGATCAGCATGGGCTCGGCGGCGGCGGCGTGGCTGGTCGTCAACCTGCCGTTCATGGTGTTCGCCTGGGACGGCTGGCGCAGGTTCTACGTGTTCTCCCAGGAGCGCGGCGTCGACTGGGGCTCACCCTGGCTGTTCTTCCAGTCCAAGGGGTGGCCGGTGCTCGGCGAGACCGACGTCAGCACCCTCGGCATGGTCTCGCTGGCGCTGCTCTGCCTCGGCATCGCGGTGCTCACGCTGGCCGCGCCGCAGCGGCCCCGGCTGGCGCAGATCTGCTTCCTGGCGCTGGCCGCGTTCATGATGACGAACAAGGTGTGGTCGCCGCAGTTCGTGCTCTGGCTGGTGCCTTTCGCGGTGCTGGCCAGGCCCAACTGGAAGCCGCTGGCGCTGTGGCAGGTGGCAGAGGTCTGGTACTTCTTCGCGATCTGGCTCTACCTGCTCAACCAGCCTCCGCTGGCGCGCACCGACCTGGGCATCGGGGACGACACGTACTTCACCGCCGTGTGGGGGCGGGTCATCACCATCGGCATCATGATGGCGTTCGTGGTACGGGACATCCTGCGTCCGGACAAGGACGTCATACGCCAGGGAGGCGTGGACGACCAGATCGGCGGGGTGTTCGACGAGGCGCCTGACCGGTTCACGCTGCGGAGCCCCGCCTACCGATGATCACGCGCTCGGCCGGCCGGGACGGGCTGCTGATCTGGTTCGGCTGGCGGGTCGGCCTGCTCGTGACCACGCTGCTCGGCGTGACACTCGGCGAGTATCTCGACCGGTGGAACCGGTGGGACGCGCACCTGTTCGTCACCATCGCGCGCTTCGGCTACGACGGCGACCCGGCCGGGCCGCTCGACGAGGGGCTGCCCGCCTTCTTCCCCGGCCTGCCCGCGGCGCTGCGCCTGGCGCACCTGGTGGTGCCGGACTGGTCGGCCGCCGGGCTGATCGTCTCGCTCGTCTCCGGGGCGGTGGCGATGGTGGCGCTGGCCAGGCTGGCCGAGCACGAGGGCGCGCACGGCTGGATGGCGGTGCTGGGGCTGGTGCTCTTCCCGTTGGCGGTGTTCCTGGCCGCGGGCTACAGCGAGTCGCTGTTCCTGGCCTTCGCGATCCCCGCCTGGCTGGCCGCCCGCCAGGGCCGCTGGCCGGCGGCGGCGATGCTGGCCGCCGGCGCGTCGTGCGTGCGCATCACCGGACTGTTCCTGGCGCTGGCGCTGATCGTGGAGTTCGCCGCCGGAGGCCGGGCCCGGCCGAGCCGCGCGCCCTGGCTGGCCGTGCCGTTCCTGCCCCTGGCCGGCTACTCCTTCTACCACTACACGCGCACCGGCGACTGGCTGGCGTGGAAGCACGCGCAGGAGGCCGGGTGGGGCCGCGAGACGGTGTGGCCCTGGGAGGCATGGGCGGTCACCTGGGAGAACGCGATGGGCGCCGGCGACATGGCGCCGGCCTTCCGGATGGAGATCGCCGGAGCGGTGGTGGCCGTGGCGGGCCTGATCTGGCTGCTGGCGCTGCGCAGGTGGAGCGAGGCCGTCTACACGGGGTTGCAGGCGGGCGCGCTCATGACGTCGGCGTTCTACCTGTCGCTGCCGCGCTCGCTGCTGCTGTGGTTCCCGCTCTGGGTGGCGCTGGCGCGGCTGGCCACCGGCAGGCCGTGGGTGATCGTGGCGTACGCGCTGGTGTCGGGGCCGCTCATGGTGCTGAACACGGCCCGTTTCCTGGAAGGCGCCTGGGCAGGCTGATCTTCATACCCCCTTGATGGCATCGGTAATCCAGGGAGTTATCCACAGCCTGTGTGTTTTCCTTAGAGGTTCTTCCTCAGGAACGCGATGTCCTCGGCCTGGCCCTCCGCCGGCGTCTCCACCACGATCGGGGCCCCGGCCGACCGGCACACCTCCAGGATCAGCTCCGGGTCGATCCGCCCGCCGCCGAGATTGGCGTGACGGTCAGCGCCCGAGCCGAAGTCGTCGCGCGAGTCGTTGCAGTGGACGAGGTCGATCCTGCCGGTGATGGCCTTGACCCGGTCGACCAGGCCGAGCAGCTCTTCGCCGCCCGCGTGCGCGTGGCAGGTGTCGAGGCAGAACCCGACGTCGAAGCCCTCGAGGGCGTCCCACAGCCGGGCGATGCTCTCCAGCCGGCGGGCCATCGCGTTGTCGCCGCCGGCGGTGTTCTCGATCAGCACCGGGATCGGGCACTCCATGCGCTCGAACACCTTGCGCCAGTTGTCGAAGCCGGTCTGCGGGTCGTCGGCCTTGCCGAGGTGGCCGCCGTGCACGATCAGGCCCTTGGCGCCGATGCTCGCCGCCGCCTCCAGGTGCTGGGCCAGGAGCTTGCGGCTGGGGATCCTGATCCGGTTGTTGGTCGTGGCGACGTTGACCAGGTAGGGGGCGTGGATGTAGATGTCGACGCCCTCGACCGGCCGGTCGGGCAGCACGGGCTTCTTGTAGCCCTGCGGGTCGCCGAGGAAGAACTGCACGACCTCGGCGCCGACGGCCTCGGCGTGGGCCGTGATGTCGTCCTGATGGACATGAGCTCCGATGCGCACCATGTCAGGAGCCTATCCGTTTGACTGACCTGGGGCGGGGCAGACGGTGGACGCCCCCTACCCGAGGAGACGATATGAGCCGCTGGCGTGTGCGGTCATTGATCCTGCTTGTTTACGTGATCATCGGCATCTACGTCGCGTGGGTGTACGACTACATCACCCCGGCCGTACTGCGCGACGTCGCCGAGGCGTTGCTCGCGATATTCCTCTGGTTCCTGGTCCTGCTGGGCGTGGACCTGCGCCTCGGAGGATGACCGATATCAAGGGCGGCCCCGGCCAGGCCGGGGCCGTCCGTCACGGCAGGTAGCCGCCGCCCGCGATGCCGAGCGCCACGCCGAGGAACGAGGCCACCAGGCCGATGATGTTGAGCGAGCGCTGCGGTGTGGTCGCCGAGACGTACTGGGAGTAGAAGCCGACGCCGAAGCCGAGCGTGCCGACCCATGACGCGACCACGTGCCCGCCGGGGAAGAACAGGGCCACGAACGCGACGATCCCGCACACCAGGGCGCCGACGGCCAGGGCGTTCTCGATGGGATGCGAACGGCCGTCGGTGTTGAGCGTGAGCCGGAACCGTTCGCTCTGCGTGGGCTGGAGGAAGTGTGGCACTGCGGTGCACCCCCTTGCTTTCTGTCAGGCTTTCCCATCCACGAGCGGCTGGTAACCTGGTCGGGCTGCGTTGTGATGGGAGACCCGTCACCCCGGAGCGCCGAAAGGGGCGCCCGGGCCAAGCGTCAGCGTCCTCCTGTCACGGCAGAGTGTCGTGACCGCAACAGTCCAGAGGAGGTAGGAGTCCCGCATGCGTCGTTACGAAGTAATGGTCATCCTGGACCCTTCGCTCGATGAGCGCACCGTCGCGCCGTCCCTCGACCAGTTCCTCACCGTGGTCCGCAACGACGGCGGCACCGTGGAGAAGGTCGACGTCTGGGGCCGTCGCCGTCTTGCCTACGACATCAACAAGAAGTCCGAGGGCATCTACGCCGTCATCGACCTGTCCGCCGAGCCGGCGACGGTGAAGGAGCTCGACCGGCAGATGAACCTCAACGAGGGCATTCTGCGCACCAAGGTCCTGCGTCCGGACGTCCACTGAAGCAGCCGCTCGTAGCCCGGATTTCTGTCGGGCCGCGACCGTAGTCTGAGCCGTAACCGAAGCGAAGACGTGCAGGAAGGCGAGCGCTAGCCATGGCAGCAGGCGACACCGTAATCACCATCGTCGGCAACCTCGTCGACGACCCCGAGCTGCGCTTCACCCCTACGGGGCAAGCGGTGGCCCGGTTCCGCATCGCGTCCACCCCGCGCTACATGGACCGCCAGACCAACGAGTGGAAGGACGGCGAGAGCCTCTTCCTCACCTGCAACGTCTGGCGCCAGGCGGCCGAGAACGCCGCCGAGAGCCTGCAGCGCGGGATGCGGGTCATCGTCCAGGGGCGGCTCAAGCAGCGGTCCTACGAGACCAAGGAAGGCGAGAAGCGCACCGTCTACGAGGTCGAGGTCGACGAGGTCGGCCCGTCCCTGCGCAACGCCACCGCCAAGGTCAACCGCACCTCCCGGCAGGGGGGCGGCGGCGGCTTCGGCGGCGGCCCGGCCGACGACCCGTGGGCGTCCGCCACCCCCTCCCCGCCCCAGGGCGGCGGCTACCAGGGTGGTGGCGGCGGCTACCAGGGCGGCGGCCAGCAGGGCGGCGGTTCCTCCGGCGGCTCCGGCGGCTTCGGCGGCGGCGGCGACTTCAGCGACGAACCGCCTTTCTAACCCATCCGATCCCAGTCCGAGTCCATTCCCGCTTCTGACGGCGGGGCTCTGAAAGGAGCACCACGATGGCCAAGCCGGCACTGCGCAAGCCCAAGAAGAAGGTTTGCCTGTTCTGCCATGACAAGATCTCCTACGTCGACTACAAGGACACGGCGCTGCTGCGGAAGTTCATCTCCGACCGCGGCAAGATCCGTGCCCGCCGGGTGACGGGCAACTGCACCCAGCACCAGCGCGACGTGGCGACCGCGATCAAGAACGCCCGTGAGGTGGCCCTGCTGCCCTACACGAGCACCGCGCGCTAAGGAGGTCTGTCGACATGAAGCTCATCCTCACCAACGAGGTCTCCGGCCTCGGCGCCCCTGGCGACATCGTCGAGGTCAAGGACGGCTATGGCCGTAACTACCTCATCCCGCGCGGCTACGCCATGCGCTGGACCCGCGGCGCCGAGCGCCAGATCGAGTCCATCAAGAAGGCGCGTGACGCCCGCGAGATCCGCGACCTCGGCACCGCCAAGGAGGTCGCGGGCCGGCTCGGCGCCCTGCGGGTGCGCCTGGCCACCCGCGCCGGGGAGTCCGGCCGCCTGTTCGGCTCGGTCACCACGGGCGACATCGCCCAGGCCGTGAAGGCCGCCGGCGGCCCGACGCTCGACCGCCGCCGCATCGAGATCGTCAACCCGATCAAGAGCACCGGCTCCCACAAGGTCACGGTCAAGCTTCACCCCGAGGTCTCGGCGTCCGTGGACGTCGAGGTCGTCGCGGGCTGACACCAGGCCCCGGCCGCACCCGGCCCCCCTCCCGCTCCGGCGGGCGGGGGGCCTGCCTTTTGTCACACCTCCGGCCGTGCTGGGCTCGAAGCTGTCCGGAGGGCGTGCCCTTTGGAGGCGCGGTGCGTACCATGCCGCTTGGCGGCCTGTATGCGCAGGTGGGGCGCGTAATCCCTACCAGGGCCGCGTAGAATTCTCACGTTCTTCCTCTCGCGTCCCCCTGGAGGCTCCCCATGGCCCGTCCCTCGATGCTGATCGCGCTGGGTGCGCTGGCGGCGGCGGCGATCGCCTGCGCGCCCGTCGACGACCCGGCGCCGACGGCGGCGGCCGCCCCCACCTCGTCCACGGCCTGCGCCAAGGACCAGCTCACGCTCATCAACCCGGGCAAGCTCACGATCGGCACCGACACGCCGGCCTTCGAGCCCTGGTTCAAGGACGACGACCCGAGCAACGGCCAGGGGTTCGAGAGCGCCGTCGCGTACGCGGTCGCGGGCGAGCTGGGCTTCGACCGCGACGAGGTGCAGTGGGAGTCGGTCAAGTTCGACACCGCGTTCGCCCCGGGCGACAAGCGGTTCGACTTCGACATCAACCAGGTCTCGATCACGCCCGACCGGGCCAAGGCCGTCGACTTCAGCAACGGCTACTACACGGTCAAGCAGTCCGTGGTGACGCTGGGCGAGAGCAAGTTCGCCGGCGCCGCCTCGCTGGCCGAGCTCAAGGACGCCAAGATCGGCGTGCAGGTCGGCACCACCGCGCTGGACGCCGTCAAGAACGTGATCCAGCCCAGCGCCGAGCCGAACGTCTACAACGAGCAGATCGACTCCATCAACGCGCTGAAGAACGAGCAGATCGACGCCCTGGTGCTCGACCTGCCGACGGCCTTCTACGTGACGGCGGCGCAGGTCGAGGGCTCCAAGATCGTCGGGCAGTTCAGCTCGACCGGCGGGACCCCGGAGGAGTTCGGGCTGGTCATGGAGAAGGGCAGCGGGCTCAAGTCCTGCGTCGACAAGGCGATCGACGCGCTCAAGGCCAACGGTGACCTGGCCAAGATCGAGCAGCAGTGGCTGAGCGAGGCGGCGGGCGCGCCGGAGCTGAAGTGACCGCCGGCCCGGTCTGGGTCAAGAGCGATCGGCAGCGCGAACGCGAGCGGATCCTCGCCTCGCAGGGCCGCCGCACCACCTCGATCGCGACGGCTTCGACGATCCTGTTCGTCGCGCTGGCCGGCGTGGTGGTCATCAACTCGCCGGGCTGGCCCCGGGTGCGGGACACGTTCTTCGACCCGGAGATGTTCCTCAGGGCGGCGCCGGCGGTCGCCGAGGGCTTCCTGGTCAACATCAAGATCTTCCTGATCGCCGAGCCGCTGATCCTGGCCGTGGGGCTGGTGGTGGCGCTGATCCGCGGCACCAGGAGCCCCGCTCTCTTCCCGGTCAGGGCACTGGCCACGCTCTACGTGGACACCTTCCGCGGTGTGCCCACGCTGCTGGTCATCCTCATGGTCGGCTTCGGGCTCCCCGCCCTGAAGCTGCAGGGTGTCCCGGCCGACCTGACCACGCTGGGCGTCATCGCCCTGACGCTCTCGTACGGGGCGTACGTCGCGGAGGTGTTCAGGTCGGGCATCGAGTCGATCCATCCCAGCCAGGTGGCGGCGGCGCGCTCGCTGGGGCTCAGCCACGGCAAGACGCTGCGGTTCGTGGTGCTGCCGCAGGCCGCGCGTCGGGTGGTGGTGCCGTTGCTGAACGACTTCGTCTCGCTGCAGAAGGACACCGCGCTGGTGTCCACGATCGGCCTGGTGGAGGCGCTCCGGCAGGCGCAGATCATCACGTCGCAGACGTTCAACTACACCCCCTACCTGGTGGCGTCGTTGCTGTTCATCCTGCTGACGATCCCGCTGGCGCGGTACACCGACCACCTGGCGGCGCGGGCGCGAAGGAGGCAGGGCTCGTGAGCGTGCTGACCATCCACAGCTTGTGGAAAAGTTTCGGCGACAACGTCGTGCTGCGCGGCGTCGACCTGGAGGTCTCCCAGCACGAGGTGGTGAGCCTGATCGGCGCGTCCGGCTCGGGCAAGTCGACCCTGCTGCGCTGCGTCAACCTGCTGGAGACGCCCGACGACGGCACCATCCATCTCGACGGCGAGGAGATCACCGACCCCCGGGCCGACGTGGACGCGGTGCGCAAGCGGTTCGGCACCGTGTTCCAGGCGTTCAACCTGTTCCCGCACATGACCGTGATGGACAACATCACCCTGGCGCCGCGCCAGGTCCACCGGGTCGGCCGCGCGCAGGCCGAGCAGGAGGCGCACGACCTGTTGCGGCGGTTCGGGCTGGCGGACAAGGCCGGGGCCTACCCGGACCGGCTCTCCGGAGGTCAGCAGCAACGGGTGGCGATCATCAGGGCGCTGGCCACCAAGCCGAGGGTGATGCTGCTCGACGAGGTCACCTCCGCGCTCGACCCCATGCTGGTCGTCGAGGTGCTCGCCATCATCAGGGAGCTCAAGGAGTCAGGCATGACGATGATCCTGACGACGCACGAGATGTCCTTCTGCCGCGACATCTCCGACACCGTGTGCTTCCTGGACGGCGGGGTGCTGCTGGAGAAGGGGCCGCCGGAGAAGATCTTCACCGAGCCGGAGCACGAGCGCACCCGCGCCTTCCTGAGCAGCGTGCTGGAGTCGGGCCGCTTCTAACGCCGGTGCCTGCCCCGTCCGGGCGTCGCCACGGCGGCCCGGCCGGGGTCGGCCAGCAGGCTGCGGCGTCTGCCGTACGCGAGATAGACCAGCACCCCGAAGACCATCCACAGCGTGAACCACGCCCAGGTGATCAGCCGCAGGTTGACCATGAGCCAGAACGTGGCCGCCAGCGACAGGATCGGCAGCAGCGGCGAGAACGGCACCCGGAAGCCGCGCTCCAGGCCGGGCATCCGGCGCCGCATCACGATCACGCCCGCCGCCACGAACATGAACGCGAACAGCGTCCCCATGACGACCAGCTCCTGCATGGTGAGCACCGGCACGAACTCGGCCAGCAGGATGGCCACCAGGCCGATCACCCACGTCACCCGCGACGGCGTGTGGTACCGGCGGCTGATCGTCGCGAGCCCGCGAGGGATGAGCCCGTCGCGCGCCATCGAGAACAGCACCCGGGTCTGCCCCACCAGCAGCACCAGGATGACGGTGGTGAGCCCCAGCACCGCGCCGGCGTTGATGACGTGCACCATCCAGCCGGCGCCGACCGCCTGGAACGCGCTCGACAGCGGCGCCTGCACCGAGATGCTCGTGTACGGGACCATCCCCACCATGACGACGGCCACCGCGATGTAGATCACCGTGGCCACGACCAGGCTGCGGATCATGCCCTTGGGCACCACCGTGCGCGGGTTGACCGTCTCCTCGGCGGCGGTCGCCACGATGTCGAACCCGACGTAGGCGAAGGCGATCACCGGCGCGGCGGCGAACACGCCGGCCCAGCCGAATGTCTGGCCCTGCCCCACGAACAGGTCCAGCACGGTCGCCGTCGGCGTGGCGACCGGCTGCGGCTCGGCGTGGAAGTCGCCGAAGTTCGCCACGTCCACGTACGCCGCGCCGACCACGATGACCGCGCCGATGGCCAGCAGCTTCGCCGTCACCATCACCCACAGGGCGCGCAGGCCGATCCGCGCGCCGGCCGCCACGACCCCGGTGAGCAGCACCAGGATGACCAGGACGAGGATGTTCTCCACGATCTCGGGCCGGGGCACCCGCACGCCGAAGTCGCCGATGGCGCCCACGGTGATCTGCGCCCACGCCCGCGTCACCACGGCGGCGGCGAGTTGCAGCTCCAGGATCAGCGCCCAGCCGATGACCCACGCCCAGATCTCGCCGAAGATGACGTAGGCGAAGGTGTAGGCGCTGCCGGAGGTCGGCATGGTCGAGGACAGCTCGGCGTAGCAGAGGCAGGCCAGCAGGCAGGCGATGCCCGCGATCATGAAGGACAGGATGACGCCGGGGCCGGCCGTCGTCGCCGCCATCCGCCCGGCGATGCTGAAGATCCCGGCGCCGATCATCACGCCGAGCCCGAGGACCACGAGGTCGGCCGTGCGGTACACCGGGGTGAGCGCATGCCGCGCGCCGGTCCGGAGCTCGGTTGCCTCGGCAGGCGGCAACCGTCTGGTCATACTGGACAAAGTGCCACACCCCACTCACGGGACCCGCTCACCTTGCCTCATCACTCCTGGCACCAGCAAGCACGGAAGTGTCACGGTGACGGCACATCCGTGACGCCCCGGCCGTGAGGCCGGGAGCGGGTCAGGCGCCCACGACGAGCCAGGCGGAGCCGGCGGCCCGGCGGGCCAGGGTGACGAGCCGGGCCACCATCCACACCCCCAGCGCGCACCACAGGGCCACGATGTCCAGCCCGGAGGCGAACGCGGCGGCGGGCAGGTACGCCAGCGTCGTCCACACCCCCGCCCACGCCAGGTAGCGCTGGTCGCCCGCGCCGATCAGCACGCCGTCGAGCACGAACACCACCCCGCAGATCGGCTGGAACAGCGCCACCGGCCAGAGCACGGCCAGCAGCTGCTCGGTCACCAGCGGGTCGGCGTCGAACACGCCCGGCAGCAGCGGCCGCGCCGCCAGCACCAGCACCGCCAGCACCGCCCCCGACCAGACGCCCCACGCGACCATCCGCCGCGTGGCCGCCCGGGTGGCCGTGACGTCGCCGGCGCCGAGCGCCCGGCCGGTGATGGCCTGCCCCGCGATGGCGATCGCGTCCAGCGCGAACGCGAGCATCGTCCACACCTGGGTGGCGATCGCGTACGCGGCCAGCTCGGCCTGCCCCATCCTGGTGGCGATCATCATGGCGACCAGCAGCACCACGCGCAGGCACACGGTCCTGATCAGCAGCGCGAATCCGGCCGTGCCCGCCTGCCGGATGCCCGCGGGATGCGGCCGCAGCGGCACGCCCAGCCGCCGCGCCCCCCGGACCACGACCGCGACGTACACCGCCGCGCCCAGGGTCTGCGCCAGCACCGTGCCCCACGCCGATCCGGCGATGCCCCAGTCCAGGACCAGCACGAACCAGGCGTTCAGCACCGCGTTGAGCGCGAACGAGCCGGCCGCCACCGCCAGCGGCGTCACGGTGTCCTGCAGGCCGCGCAGCACGCCCGTGCCCGCCAGCACGACCAGCATGGCGGGGGTGCCGATCAGGCTGATCCGCAGGTACGTCACGGCCTGCTCCGCCTGCTCGGGAGCGGCCCCGAACAGGTCCACCACCTGCGGCGCGAGCGGCCAGACGACCGCGATCAGCGCCGCGCCGATGGCCAGCGCCAGCCAGATGCCGTCCACCCCGTGCCGCATCGCCCGCTCGTGGTGTCCCGCGCCGGTCTGCCGCGCCACCGACGCGGTCGTCCCGTACGCGAGGAACACGCACAGGTTCACCAGCGTCGTGAGGACCGTGCCCGCGACGCCCAGCGCGCCCACGGCGGTGGTGCCCAGCCCGTGGCCGACGATCGCGTAGTCGGCCAGCAGGAAGAGCGGCTCGGCCACCAGCGCCCCGAAAGCGGGCACGGCCAGCCGCAGAATCTCCCTATCTCGCGACGTAATGGGCATTAGCCAATTATGCCCCTTACTGGATGTGCGGTGCCAACTTTCTTCCTTCCACAGCCGGTGGACATCGTATCCGCAGGTCAGAGTGCCTATTGATGAGGAGGTCCATAGTTATCCCCAGGCTCGTCCACAGGCCTTTCACACCCTGAGGGGCCTGCGTACACAGCTTGACCACAACGTTGTCCACAGGCCGCGTTGCTGAGTGGGCGTGGAGCCGCGAAACTGTCACACCGGTCGACTACAAGTGGGGGTGGTGCGACCGCTGCGAGCAGTCGAGGGGGCGCGGTGAGCATTGACGAAGAGATCGGCGGTGCGGGCCCGGGCTTCGAGCGCACCCCGCCCAACAACATCGAGGCCGAGCAGTCGGTGCTGGGCGGCATGCTGCTGTCGAAGGACGCGATCGCCGACGTCATCGAGATCGTGCGCTCCGACGACTTCTACCGGCCCGCCCACCAGATGGTCTTCGACGTCATCACCGACCTCTACGGCCGGGGTGAGCCCGCCGACGCCGTCACGGTCTTCGACGAGCTGCAGAAGCGCGGGGAGATGGCCCGGGTCGGCGGCGCCGCCTACCTCCACACCCTCACGGCTGTCGTCCCCACCGCCGCCAACGCCGGCTTCTACGCCAAGATCGTCCGGGAGCAGGCCGTCCTGCGCCGCCTCATCGAGGCCGGCACCCGTATCGTCTCCTACGGCTACGGCGGCCAGAACGAAGAGGTCGACGACCTCGTCGACCGCGCCCAGGCCGAGATCTACAAGGTCACCGAGCGCCGCACGTCCGAGGACTACGCGGCCCTGGCCGACATCATGCCCGGCGCCCTGGACGAGCTGGAGGCCATCGGCAGCCGCGGCGGGCAGATGGTCGGCGTCCCGACCGGCTTCGCCGACCTCGACCAGCTGACCAACGGCCTCCACCCGGGCCAGATGATCGTGGTGGCCGCGCGACCGGCCATCGGCAAGGCCCTCGCCCTCGACACCCCTCTGCCCACCCCGGCGGGCTGGACCACGATGGGCGAGGTGCGGGCCGGCGACGAGCTGGTCGGCGCCGACGGCAGGCCGACGCGCGTCGTCGCGGCCACCGAGGTCATGCACGGCCGGCCCTGCTTCGAGGTGGAGTTCAGCGACGGCACGGTGATCGTGGCCGACGCCGACCACCAGTGGCGCACGTCCCACGAGGAGCAGGCGCCGACGGGCGGGGCCCCCACGGCCGCGCGCTCAGCCGTCGTGACCACGAAGGAGCTGGCCGACGCCCTGGGCCGCGCCGCCGACCGTCGGCCCGTTCACTCCGTCGCCGTCGCCGCGCCCCTGCGGCAAGAGGAGCGGCGCCTCCCGCTGCCGCCGTACGCCCTGGGCGTCTGGCTCGGCGACGGTCACCGCGCGAGCGCGCGCCTGACCACCGCCGACGCCGGCCTCCTCGCGGCCCTGCGAGCCGACGGCGTCCGCGCCGGACGCCTCAGCCGTCCGACGCTCCACGCGATGCGCTTCGCCGACCGCCGGGGCAGCGTCCTGGACGTCCTGCGTTCCCTCGGCGTCCTGGGCGACAAGCACATCCCCGCGAGCTACCTGCGCGCCTCCGAGCGGCAGCGCCGCGACCTGCTGGCCGGCCTGCTCGACGCACGCGGGCGGATCGGCGCCTCGGGCCGGATCGAGCTCGCCGTGACCGGCCGGCGCCTGGCCCGCGACGCCCACGAGCTGATCCTGAGCCTCGGATACCAGGCGACCTCGCGGCCCCGGCAGGGCGAGGGCCGCGAGGCTCACGTGATCGCCTTCACCACGCCCGACCCGGTGTTCCGGCTCACCGGGAAGACCTCCGGGCAGGCCGTCGAGCCCGACCCCGCGACGCTGGTCCGCCACGTCGTGGCCGTGCGCCCCGTCCCGTCGCGGCCGGTGCGCTGCGTGCAGGTCGACAACGCCGACCACCTCTACCTCGCGAGCCGGTCCTGGATCCCCACCCACAACAGCACGCTCGGCCTGGACTTCGCCCGGTCCGCGGCGATCAAGCACGGCATGACCACCGTGATCTTCTCGCTGGAGATGTCGCGCAACGAGATCACCATGCGTCTGCTGTCGGCCGAGGCGCGGGTCGCGCTGCACGCCATGCGCTCGGGCATGATGACCGACGACGACTGGACCCGGCTGGCCCGCCGGATGAGCGAGGTGGCGGAGGCGCCGCTGTTCATCGACGACTCGCCCAACATGTCGATGATGGAGATCCGGGCCAAGTGCCGCCGCCTCAAGCAGCGCAACGACCTGCGCTTCGTGGTCATCGACTACCTGCAGCTGATGAGCTCGCCGAAGAAGACGGAGAGCCGCCAGAACGAGGTGTCGGAGATCTCCCGGGCCATCAAGCTGCTGGCCAAGGAGCTGGAGGTCCCGGTGATCGCCATCTCCCAGCTCAACCGCGGCCCCGAGCAGCGGACCGACAAACGCCCCCAAGTGAGCGACCTGCGTGAGTCGGGCTGCCTGACCGCGGATACCCGCGTCCTGCGAGCGGACACGGGGGCAGAGGTGTCGCTGGGCGAACTGCTGGAGTCGGGCGCGCGCCACATCCCGGTCTGGTCCCTGGACGAAAGACTGCGGCTCGTCCCGCGAACCATGACACACGTATTCCCCAGCGGAACGAAGGAGGTTTTCCGGCTCCGGCTGAAGTCCGGCCGGGAGGTCAAGGCGACCGCGAACCACCCTTTCTTGACCTACGAGGGCTGGCGTCCCCTGGGGGAGCTCTCCCCCGGCGTACGCCTCGCCGTCCCCCGAGGTGTTCCCTCTCCGCAGAACACCAAGGAGTGGTCACCGGAGGAGATCGTTCTTCTGGCGCACATGATCGGAGATGGATCGAACGTGGGCGTCCATGGGGAGCGGTCCAAGCAGGCCGCGCGGTGCGTCCCTATGCTGGAGTGCACGGTGGCCAACACGAACAACGACACCGTTCCCCGCGAGGTGTGGGACCACGTTCGAGTCCTGCTGGCAGAACGGGGCGTGACCCACCGGAGGTTCGCCGCAGCCCTGGGCACCCAGTTCTGCGGCAGCGCCCTGGGGAAGCACGCGCCGAGCCGGGCGCGTTTGGGCAGGGTGGCCGAGATCCTCGACGATGCCGATCTGGAGCTGATGGCGGTGAACGACGTGTTCTGGGACGAGATCGCCTCCATCGAAAGCCTGGGCGAGGAGCCGGTCTACGACGCCACCGTCCTCGGCACCCACAACTTCGTGGCGAATGGGATCTCCGTCCACAACAGCATCGAACAAGACGCGGACATGGTGATCCTGTTGCACCGGGAGGACGCCTACGAGCGGGAGTCGCCGCGGGCGGGCGAGGCCGACCTGATCGTGGCCAAGCACCGTAACGGCCCCACGGCGACCGTGACCGTGGCGTTCCAGGGTCACTACAGCCGCTTCGTCGACATGGCGCAACACTAGGCGCTGGGGCGCCTACAGCAGGACGATCATGAAGGCCCGCCGAGCCGGGGCGGGTGGGACTCCGGGCAGTCGCGGGGGCCGACGCGCTGCCCGCCACCGACGACGGTGACCCGCACGGAGCGTTCCCGCGCGGTGGCGGAGACCGTGCACACGATCTGCTCGACGGCCAGAGTGGACAGGTCGCCGGCCGGAGCGGACAGGGTCACCACCACGTGCCCGGCCGGCTCGGCGGACACCGAGAACGGACCGGCCTCGCGGGGGATGTCGGTGGTGAACCCGCGCGCCTGCTCACCGGCGGTGGGTCCGGCCGCCAGCAGCGTGAGCGTCTCCGCCAGGGGCAGCCGGCGGCCGGGCCGCGTCACGGCGCCGAGCCGGCCGTCCCGCACCAGGAAGAGGGTGATCGCCGTGGTGGTGGCGACGGGTCCGCTCGGTGGGTCGCCGGCGAGGATGACGTCGCTGGGCCGTACGCCGCAGCCGGTCACGGCGACGAGCGACACGAGCCCTGCGGCGAGCACCCGGCGGGCGCGGCCGGTCCTCACCCGGGACCTCCGTCCGGATCGTGGGCCAGGCGTGGCAGCCGCAGCGTGAACACGGCGCCGCCGTCCGGGGCGTTGGTGACGGTGAGGTCGCCTCGGTGCAGGCGCGCGTTCTCCCGTGCGATGGCCAGGCCGAGGCCGCTGCCCTCGGACCTGGCCCTGGCCGTGTCGGCCTTGTAGAAGCGGTCGAACACCTGCGGCAGCACCGCTTCGGCCAGCCCCGGTCCGTGGTCGCGGACCTCCAGAGCGATCCAGTGCTGGTCGGCGCGGAGCCGTACCGATACCGGTGGCTCGCCGTGCCGCAGCGCGTTGCCGACGAGGTTCGCCAGGATGACGTCCACCCGGCGCGGGTCGAGCCGTGCCGTCACCGTGGCGGGTAGCTCGGTGCGCACCGCTTCCGACCAGCCTCGGGCACGCAGGGTCGCCCGCACCAGCTCGGCCACGTCGACCTCGTTCAGCGCGAGGGCCGCGACGCCGGAGTCGAACCTGCTGATCTCGATGAGATCGTTGACCAGGCCGGTGAGGTTGAGCGTCTCCTGGCTGACCAGCCTGGCGGCCCTGCCCGCGGGCTCGGGCAGCCGCGCCGCCTCCTCCTCCAGGACGTCGGCGACCGCCGCGAGCGCGGCCAGCGGGGTGCGCAGCTCGTGGGACACGTCGGCCACGAACCGCCGGGCGTCGGCCTCCATCTCGCGGAGCTGCTTGACGTGCCGTTCCAGCTCGGCGGCGGTGGTGTTGAACGTACGCGCCACCTCTGCCAGCTCGTCGGAACCGCGAACCGTGATCCTGGTCCGCATCTCGCCCGCACCCAGCAGGCGTGCCGCCCGCCCGAGCTCGCGCACCGGGCGCAGCACGCCACGGGTGGCCAGCAACGCCAGGACGACCGCGAAGGCCAGGGACGCCCCACCGGTGAGCCAGGCCGACGAGGCGAGCTCGTCGATGCTGCGCTGTTCGGGAAGCAGGCTGCGCGCGGCGTAGACCTCGATGCCGGACACCTTCGTCCGGTCCGGCTCGACGATCAGCAAAGCCGTGCCGATGATCAGGAACGGCTCGCCCCGCCACACCACGCGTTGCCACGCGATGCCGCCGCCCGCCACGACCCGCCGCATCTCCGCCGAGATCACCCCGGTATCCAGGATCGGCGGATTCCCGTCCGGTCTCCGGCACCCCAGCGGCACATGCGGCGAGCGCGCCTCACGGTAGGCCGCGACCGCGAAGCCGCACCGGTCGGTCACGGCGGCGGCGATCACGGCGAGCTCGTCCGGGCCCGGCGCCGGATTCCGCAACGGGAAGAGCGTCTCCAGACGGTCCTTCATCGCCTGCACCGCGGCATCCTGGGCCCGCTGCAAGATGGCGTTGCGGGCCAGGACGTAGCTCCCGCCGGACACCGCCGCCGCGGTGACCACACACAGCAGGGCGAAGGCGGACAACAACCGGACACGCAGCCCCAGGCTCGGCGCCACCGGCGGCTCACACCGGCCCGAACCGGTACCCGAACCCGCGCACCGTCTGCACGTAGACGGGCGCCGCCGAGTCGTCCTCGATCTTCGCACGCAGTCGCTGCACGCACGCGTCCACCAGCCGCGAGTCGCCGAAATACCCGTGCTCCCACACCGACTCCAGCAACTGCTGGCGGCTGTGCACGCGGCCCGGCGTGCCGGACAGTTCGAGCAGCAGGCGCAACTCGGTCGGGGCCAGGCTGACCGGCACGTCGTGTCTGGTGACCACCAGCCCGGCCCGGTCGATGGTCAGGTCCCCATGCCGCTCAAGCTCCGCCTGGTCCCGGCCGATCCGCCGGAGCACCGCCCGGATGCGCGCTTCGAGCACCCTGGGCTGCACCGGCTTGACCACGTAGTCGTCGGCGCCCGCCTCCAACCCGGCGACCACGTCCAGGTCGTCGCCGCGCGCGGTCAGCATGATGATCGGTAACTCACCGGAGGCCCGGATCCGGCGGCAGACCTCGAACCCGTCCATGCCGGGCAACATCAGGTCGAGGATGACGACGTCGGGGAGGTCCGTACGCAGCCGATCGAGCCCCTGCTCGCCGGACTCCACCGCGCGCACCCGGTGCCCATGGCGGGTCAGGGCCAGTTCGAGACCCTCCCGTACGGCCGGGTCGTCCTCGATCAACAACACTCGTGACATGCCGCCGAGTTTCACAGGAGGCTCCGTAGCTCGCCCGCCGGTCGACCTCGTCCACTGTCGTCCGGTCGTGTCCCCGCATCGTCAGCGCCAGGTCATGGTTGTGTCACGGTCGCGGACGGCGGCGGTCGCCGTCGACGGACCATGACATGCGGCTGACAACGCGCGTACACGCGACGCCAATCGTAGGCGTCATGGACGAACCACGCACTCTCCCCCTTCGGCGCCGAGACCGGCTGTACACCGCGGTCACGTGGGTGCTCGCCGTGCTCCTGCTGCCCGCTGCGCTGGTCCGCCATCCGGGCCGCGCCCGCGAACTGGCCTGCGGCTGGGCGTTGGGGCTGCGCTTCCCCGCCGAGGACCTCACCGGTCTCACCGACGGCGCCAGGGCGGCGTTCACCGCGGCGCGCACCGAGGCGCTCTGGCGTCACGGCCAGCTCATCGGTCTCACCTCGGGCTACCGCGATCCCCTTGTCCAGCAACTGATGTTCGACGATGCGGTGCGTCGCTCCGGCTCCCCGGCGTTGGCCCGGATGCTCGTGTTACCAGCGGTGGAATCCAGCCACGTCAAAGGCATCGCGCTGGACGTCCGCCCGCACGAAGGCGCGCGCTGGCTTGAGGAGCACGGTGCCCGCTACGACCTCTACCGCATGTACGACAACGAGTGGTGGCACTTCGAGTACCACCCGGACAGCGACGGCGCGCCGCCGCGACGACCCCACCCCGGCGTGGGCCGCGTCATGGAGCACGGGGACCACCTGTAGCCCGGCTACCGCGTTCCAGCTCGGCCTCGCCGCGGGCCTGCTGGGCGCGCTGGTCTGGCGCGACGCGCTCTTCGTCGCCCTGCTGGGCGGCTCGGTGGGTACGGTCGTGCACGCGATCTCGCACATCCTGGACCGCGACCTCGGCGGCAACCCGAGCGACCCGTACACGCTGAGCGCGCTGGCCCTGGCGGTGGTGGCCGGGACGGTGCTGCGGTGGCGGTCGACGCGGGAGGCGCGGCCGGACTAACGGCAGGTGGTGGGGGTGCAGATCCGGGTGTCGATGCGCCTGGCCCCGGGCCCTTCGGCGCCGAGCCGGTCCTGGGGGTTGGCCAGCGCGCAGCGGTCGAGCGAGAGGCAGCCGCAGCCGATGCAGTCGGTGAGGTCGTCGCGGAGCCGTTGCAGCTGCTCGATGCGGTCGTCGAGCTCGCCGCGCCAGGCGGCCGAGAGCCGGGCCCAGTCGTCGCGGGTCGGGGTGCGGTTCTCGGGCAGCTCGGCCAGGGCGTCCTTGATGGTCTTGAGCGGGATGCCGAGGCGCTGGGACAGCCGGATGAACGCCACCCTGCGCAGCGTGTCGCGGCTGTAGCGGCGCTGGTTGCCGGCCGTGCGCCGGCTGGCGATCAGGCCCTTGGACTCGTAGAAGTGCAGGGCCGACACGGCGACGCCGCTGCGCTCGGCGAGCTGCCCGACGCTCAGTTCGCGGGAGTTCCAGGCCACGTTGGTCACAACCTGGAGTTTACTTGAGGATGATCGGCCGGAAATGGGTCACCAGGTTCCCGCCGTCGAACAGGTGCAGGGCGAACGCGGGCGGCAGGTCGTACGCGATAGGGATCCATTCGGCGGTCTCCCGGCTGGTCAGGCCGGTCGAGACGACGCCCGGGGCGACGACGAGCGGCAGCCCGGCGAAGCTGGTCTGGGCGGAGGTGTGCGCGTGACCGGTCAGCACCGCCACCACGTGCGGGTGGCGGGCCAGCAGCCCGGCGAGCCGCTCCGGCTCACGCAGGCCGATCTCGTCGACGTACGGGATGCCGAGCGGGACGGGCGGGTGGTGCAGGCCCACGAAGGCCGGCACCTCCGGCCGCTCGGCGAGCACCCCGTCGAGCCAGGCCAGCGTCTGGTCGGCGAGGAACCCGTACGCCTGGCCGGGCACGCTGGAGTCGGCCAGCGCGAGCGTCACCTCGTCCAGCCTGAGCACCTGGTTGGCGGGGCCGATCCGCTTGTCGAACTCGGGCACCGAGTCGTGGTTGCCCGGGCAGACGATCAGCGGGGTGGCGACGCGCATCAGCGCGGCCGCGGTGTCGTACTCCTCCGGCAGGGCGTGGTCGGCGATGTCGCCGGTGACCAGGATCGCGTCGAGGCCGAGAGAGTCGACGTGGCGCAGGACCGCGGCGGCCCGGTCGGCGCTGACCGGGGTGCCGCCGATGTGGATGTCACTGATCTGAGCGAAGGCCACCATGGTCACAAACTACTCCCACTTGAACATGCGTACAGCGAGTCCGGTGAACAGGACCAGTCCGACGAGCATGACGGCCAGGTGGGGCAGTTGCGGCCAGTCGCCGGCCCAGGTGTCGCGCATCGCGTTGACGAACGGCCCGACCACGGAGTAGTCGCTGATCGTGCGCAGGGTGTCCGGCATGATCTCGCGCGGGATCCACATGCCGGCCACGAACAGCAGCGGGAACATCGCCACCGAGCCGATGCCGGGCGCGGACTTGCTGTTGGGCGCGACGGCGGCGATCACCAGGCCGAGCGCCAGCATCGCGGCGGCGCCGAGCAGGAACACGAGCAGGAATCCGAAGAGCTGCTGGGGAATGTGCGAGCCGAGCACCAGCCGGCCCGCGACGATCACTACGACGGCGCTGATCAGAGCCATGACCAAGTTGAGCAGGAGCTGCGCGCCGAGCAGCCGGCCCGGGTGCATCGGCGTGGTCGACATCCGGCGCAGCACGCCCTGCTCCCGATAGGTGGCCATCGAGCCGGGGAGCACGGTGAACGCGGTCGTCAGCAGCGCGAGCAGGATCATCTGGGCGGGCAGCTGGGCGTCGACGAACCGCTGCCCGCCGAGGTTCGGGTCGGGCTTCTGCAGGTCGGGGATCTGGCCGAGGACCAGCAGCAGGCCGACGGGGAGCGCGAGCGTCAGCGCGGCGGCGAGCCAGTCGCGCCCGAGCAGCTTGGTCTCCACGAGCAGGATCTTGTTCATGCCAGCTTCCTTCCGGTGAGTGCGAGGAACGCGTCGTCCAGCGTGGCCTGCTCGATCCGCAGGTCGTTGGGGACGATGCCCTGTTCGGCGAGGGCGAGCGTGACGGCCGGGGCCAGGTTGCCGGTGCCGGTGACGACCACCTGGCCGCCCGTCCGGACGACCTCCTTGACCTCCGGAAGGGACGTCAGCACGGAGTCGGCCACGGGCGCGGACGGCCGGAACCGCACCTTCTGCTCGCCGCCGACCCGGGCCACGAGCCCGGAGGGCGAGTCGACGGCGGCGACCCGGCCGGAGTCGATGAGCGCGACGCGGTCGCAGAGCCGCTCGGCCTCCTCCATGAAGTGGGTGACGAGCACGATCGTCACGCCGGAGTCGCGCACCCGCTCGACCAACTCCCACGTGTCGCGGCGGGCCTGCGGGTCGAGCCCGGTGGTCAGCTCGTCCAGCACGGCGATGCGCGGCTTGCCGACGAGCGCGAGCGCGACGGAGAGCCGCTGGCGCTGGCCGCCGGAGAGCTTGCCGAACATGGTGTCGCGCTTGGCGGTCAGGCCGACCCGCTCCAGCAGCTCCCGCCAGTCGGCGGGCTCGGCGTAGAAGGAGGCGTACAGGTCGAGCGCCTCCCACACCTTGATCTTCTCGGGCAGCGCGGCGCTCTGCAGCTGGACGCCCAGCACCCGGCGGAGCGCGTCCCGGTCCGCCACGGGGTCGATGCCGGCCACCCGGAGGGTGCCGCGGTCGGGGACGCGCAGGCCCGACACGCACTCGACGGTGGTGGTCTTGCCCGCGCCGTTCGGTCCGAGGATGCCGAAGATCTCACCGGCCCGTACCTCGAACGACACGTCGTCCACCGCCACGTGGTCCTTGTAGCGCTTGTGGAGGTTCTTCACCTCGATGACGTTCATGCTGACGACGCTAGGGACGCCCTTTCTGGCGGGGAATCGCGCTGGTTGCCGGGTGAGGGTGTACTTAGATGCAATGTGCGGGCCCGCGCGCATCCCGCACACTGGAGGCATGGTGCGCAAGTTCGGTCACGTCCTGTGGTTGCTCGTGCTCGTGATCGTCGAGCTCCTGACGCTCGCGTCCACGTTGCTGGCCGTGATCCTCACCTTCGGCCTGGGCATGGTGTTCGTGCTCCCGCCGCAGGTGCGGATGATCAGGTGGGTGGCGGAGGTGACGCGGGACCTGGTGAGAGCCTCGGCCGGGATCGTCATCGAGCCCCCGTACCTGCCGAAGCCGCCGCCCCCGCAACCGCAGGCCGACGGCCTCTACCGGTCGCACCGCACGCTTTACAAGTCGCCCCGGATGCCCGCCTGGAACAACCTCTGGAACTGGCTGATCACCGACCCGGCGACCTGGCGCGACGGGCTCTGGCTGCTGCTCGACCCGTTCATCAAGCTGATGCTGCTGCCGCTGCTGATCCTGCTCCCCGGTCGCGGCCTGCGCCTGTACGGGCTCTGGTGCGAGCTGCTGCTCGCCGCCACCGCGTCGAGCCGCCTGGCCGGTCAGGTCAACCGCCTCAACCGGGTACGCAACCTCGCCGTGGACACGCAGGCGGCCGAGATGCGCAGGATCGAGCGCGACCTGCACGACGGCACGCAGGCCAGGCTGGTGGCGCTCGGCATGACGATCGGCGCCGCCGAGCAGCTCATGGAGTCCGACCCGAACGCGGCCAGGGCGCTGATGGCCAAGGCCAGGGAGGCGTCTGCGGAGACGCTGACCGAGCTGCGCCGGGTGATCCGCGGCATCCACCCGCCGGTGCTGGCCGAGCGCGGGCTAGGCGACGCCGTGCGGGCCCTGGCCATCGACAGCCCGCTGCGGGTGTCGGTCGAGGTGGACCTGCCGCACCGGCCGGAGTCGCCGGTGGAGGCGGCCGCGTACTTCGCGGTCAGCGAGCTGCTGGCCAACGCCGCCCGGCACGGCGGGGCGGAGTCGGTCGAGATCGACATCAGTGGCAACGGCCAGAACCTGCGCATCACCGTCACCGACGACGGGTGGGGCGGCGCCGACCCGGCCAAGGGCAGCGGCCTGTCCGGGATCGAGCGCCGGCTGGCGGCCTTCGACGGCGTGATGGCGGTCCACAGCCCGCCGGGCGGGCCGACGACGGTCACCATGGAACTGCCGAAGGTGCTGCCCCAGCACTGGGCCGGCGACCTGCCGAAGCTGCCGCGCTGGAAGATGATCACGGTGTTGTTCCTGTGGTCGACGGCCTGGTGCCCGTTGTTCCCGCAGGGGATCGTGGCCGGCGTCTTCAAGCTGATCGACTTCGAGGAGAAGAGCTGGTTCCTCGCGCTGTACCTGCCGGAGCCGTGGCAGTGGCCGACGATCGCGTTCATGATCCTGCTCGGCACCGCCATGTTCGTGGCCGCGGTGGCGATCCCTGCCCACCACAAGGAGGCGCCGCGGGCGCCCCGGCCCCTGGCGGGGAACATGGGGTTCTGCTGATGAACAGGGTGCTCGTCGCGGAGGACCTCTACCTGCTCAGGGACGGGCTGGTCCGCCTGCTGCAGGCGTACGGATTCGACGTGGTCGCCGCCGTCGAGAGCGGCCCCGAGCTGCTCAAGGGCCTGGTGGAGCTGCGTCCCGACGTGTCGGTGGTGGACGTGCGGCTGCCGCCGACGTTCACCGACGAAGGGCTGCAGGCGGCGCTGCAGGCCCGCACGAAGGTGCCGGGCCTGCCGATCCTGGTACTGTCGCAGCACGTCGAGCAGCTCTACGCGCGCGAGCTGCTGGCCGACGGCTCCGGCGGCATCGGCTACCTGCTGAAGGACCGGGTGTTCAACGCCGAGCAGTTCATCGACGCGGTGCGCCGGGTCGCGGCGGGCGGCACCGCGATGGACCCCGAGGTCATCTCCAAGCTGCTGGCCAGCAACGCCAAGAACGAGCCGCTGGCCGCGCTCACCCCGCGCGAGCGCGAGGTGCTGGAGCAGATGGCGGAGGGCCGCTCCAACGCCGCCATCTCCCAGCGTCTCTACCTGAGCGAGAGCGCCGTGGCCAAGCACACGGCCGGCATCTTCGGCAAGCTGGGCCTGGCCCCGTCCGACGATGACAACCGCAGGGTGCTGGCCGTCCTGGCCTACCTGAACAGCCGCTGACGGAAGGCTCTGTCAGTGGTCTCGGATACCTTCTAAAGGCATGCCGAGAAGAAAGGGTCGATCAGGTGAAGATCCGGGTCAACCGCGATGTTCTGGCCGACGCTGTCGCCTGGGCCGCCAGGGTCCTGCCCAGCCGTCCTGTGACCCCCGTGCTCTCCGGCCTGCTGCTGGAGGCCGGTGACGGGCTGAGCCTGTCCGCGTTCGACTACGACGTCTCGGCCAGGGCCGACGTCGACGCCGACGTGGCCGAGGCCGGCCGCGTGCTGATCCCCGGACGGTTGCTCGCCGAGATCAGCCGGAGCCTGCCCGAGGAGGACGTGGAGATCGTCACCGAGGGTCAGGAAGCGGTCCTGACCTGCGGCACCGCCGAGTTCGGCCTGATCACCATGCCGGTGGAGGACTTTCCCACCATGCCCACGATGCCGCCCGCCATCGGCGCCATCGGCGGCGGCGTCTTCGCCTCGGCCGTGGGCCAGGTCGCGCCCGCGGCCAGCCGCGACGACACGCTGCCCATGCTCACCGGCATCCGCGTCGACGTGGACGGCGAGTCGGTGACGATGGCCGCCACCGACCGCTACCGCATCGCCGCCCGCGAGTTCGGCTGGCGGCCGGTCGCCCCCGGCACCGCGGTCTCCGCCATGGTGCCCGCCCGGGTGCTGGTGGAGGTGGCCCGGTCGCTGCGCGGCGGCGAGGTGCGGGTCGCGCTCGGCGACGGCGTCGCCGGGTTCGAGAGCGTGGGCCGCAGCACCACCGTGCGCCTGCTCGACGAGCAGTTCATCGACTACCGCGGCCGGCTGACCTCCCAGTGGTCGATCAGGGCCGACGTCCGCGTGGCGCCGTTCGTGGCGGCGGTCAAGCGGGTGGCGCTGGTGGCCGAGCGCAACACCGCGATCCGGCTGTCGTTCAGTCGGGGCCAGGTGCTCATCCAGGCGGGCGGCGGCGACATCGGCCGCGGCGCCGAGGTGATGGACTGCGAGCTGCGCGGCGACGACATCCAGATCGCCTTCCAGTCGCAGTTCCTCCTCGACGGGCTCACCGGCGTCGAGACGGAGCTGGTCGGCATCCACATGGAGTCGCCGACCCGGCCGGCCCTCATCCAGGACGTCCCCGGCGACGCCGACCCGGCCTTCCGTTATCTGGTGATGTCACTGCGCCTGACCTGACTGGCGCGCGGCGACGAGGCGGAAGACCCGCTTGAAGACCGCGTAGTCGGCCTCGCCCGCGGTTTCGGCGTGCCGCCGCTCGATGGCGGCCATGACCGTGTCCGAGCGTGCCAGCAGGTCCAGCCCTTCGTCGGTCGGCACGATCAGCTTGGCCCGCCGGTCGCCGGGGTCGGGCCGGCGCGCCACGTAACCGAGCTCGGCCAGCTCGTCCACCAGGGCGCCGATCACCTGCTTGTGCCGGCCCGACCGGGAGGCGAGCTCGGTGGCCCGGGTGCCCTCCTCGTCGAGGTACGCGAGCACCGCGCCATGCCGGGGCCGCAACCTCGGATGCCCCTGCTCGGCCAGGGCCGCGAAGAGCTCCTTCTGCAGGCTGAGGAGGGTTCGAGCGCTCAGCGTGCCCAGGTCGGGCTCGCGCCGCTTCCTGTCACCCCGCCGCACGAGACCCCCAGCTCCCCGCGTCAGTCCTCGGTGAGCGCGATGAGGATGTGCTCCATGCAGGCATGTCCCGCCCGCTCGGCGGCGGAGGCGTCGCCGGCGGCGATGGCGCGGGCGATCGCGTCGTGCGGGATGTAGGTCTTGTTGAGCGACGTGCCGGCCGCGGTGATGCTGACCCGCAGCGCCGCGGAGAAGTCCTCGTACAGGTCGATGAGCACCCGGTTGTGGGTGGCGTAGGCGACGGCCATGTGGAAGGCCAGGTCGGTCTCCACGAACCGGGTCGGGTCGTCCTGCTCCCAGGCGCGGTCGCGCTCGGCGAGCGCCGCCTCGATGCGGGCGATGTCCTCGTCGGTGCGCCGGGTGGCCGCCAGCCTGGCGGCCTCGACCTCCAGCGCCCGCCGGACCTCGAAGATCTCCAGTTGCTCGGCCTGGCGCAGCCGCCGGAGCATGGCCCCGGACAGCTCGCTGGTCGCGCGGACGTAGGTGCCGTCGCCCTGGCGGCACTCCAGCAGGCCGGCGTGAGTCAGCGCGCGTACGGCCTCGCGAACGGTGTTGCGTCCCACGCCGAGCTGCTCCGCGAGCACCGTCTCGGTCGGGATCTTGCCGTTCATCTGCCAGGACCCGGTGATGATCTGCTCCTTGAGCTGGTCGATCACCTGGTCGACGAGCGAAGCCCGCTGCGCCGTACGCAGACTCACAGTCCGCCTCCTCTGGGGAAACCAATCATCCTATGAGTCAATGACTGGTGAACCCCAGTGTATTCCAGACTCGGGGAGCCCGAGTCTGGAACCCCCGGCGTCAGCGGGCGACGTTCGCCTCGACCGGCAGACCTGCCAGCATCGAGCGCACCCCGGCCGCTTCCAGGGCCTTACGATACGCGGCGGTCTGCTGGGCGCGATCGCCGGCCTGACCGTAAAGGTCGCCCAGCTCGCGCCAGCACCGCGCGACGGCCCGGTCGGTGCCGTACGGCTGGCGGCCGACGCCGTCGAGGGCGATGCGGGCCGCGCTGAGGTGCTCGGCCGGATCGGCCTGGCGCGACATGGCCAGCGTGGCGCGCACGAGGTGCGCCTCCGCGGCCGCGGCGCCTCCGCCGACCAGCCCGAGCGCTTCACCGGCGAGCCGGTCGGCCCGCTCCGGCTCGGCGCCCAGCACGACCCGGGCCAGCACGATCAGGGCCTCGCCGTGCTCGCCGTCGCGGTCCGCCGACGCGAACGCGCGCACGGCCGCCTCCGCGAACCGCCGCGCCTCCTCCGCCGGCGTCGCCTCCAACCGGGCCCAGCGCATGGCGGCGCGGGCCAGCTGGAGACCGATCCGCTGGTCGCGGCCCGCGTTGATGGCGTCGTCGGCCAGGCGCACCGCCAGCGCGGAGTCTTCACCGGCGGCGGCCGTGCCGCTCGCCTTCCACAGGGCGTCGACCTCCTCGGAACGGTCCATAATCTCGCCTGAGCCGGCGATGTCGAGCACCTTTTTGACGTAGGCGAGCTCGGGGGAGCCGCCTTCGCGGTCGGCGTGGGCCTCCACCAGCGCGCAGGCCAAGTCGGCGGCGAGCTCGCCCTGCTCGATCGCCATCCGCTCGGCCTGCTCCAGGGCCTTCGACGCCAGGTCGCGGGCCCGCAGCCGGTCGCCGGCCCGGTGGTAGCAGCGGCTCAGCGCGATGGTGATCGGCAGGTCGGCCAGTCGTTCGGGATGGGCGGCGGCCTCCCTGCGGAGCCGCTCGAAGGCCTCGACCGCCTGCCCGAGCCTGCCCTGGGCCTCCAGCGCGCGGGCCCTGCCGAAGCGGGCCTGCGCCGTGAGCATGGCGTTCTCCTCGTCGGCGACCTTGACGATCTCTGTGTATCGGTCGGCCGCTATGGCGGGGTCGCCGTGCTGCAACTCCAGCTCGGCATGGCGCAGGCCGAGCTCGGTGTCGATGCGCTGGCGTGGCTCTATGCCGTGCAGAAGGAACTCGGTGGTGCAGCCGAGCCTTTCGGCGAGGAGTCGGGCGACGACGGGAGTCGGCGTGCGCTTACCCGACTCAATGAGTGAGACGTAACTGTCCGACAGGTCGGGTCCGGCCAGCTGGGCCTGAGACATCCGCCTGTTCAGCCGCAGTCCTCGGACGCGGTCACCGATGGTTCCCTGACTCGGCATCTCATCTCTCAAGGCGGGGAAGGGTCAACACTCCGCAATGATTGCATGAAGTAGCCGAATGGGGTATACCCGGCCCAAGAATTCTCTACGTGGGGATTAATCGTCCCCGTCGTCCTTGCCGGGAAAAAGCATCGAGCAGACCTCCAGGTACAGGGTCTCCGGGTACGGAATGTACTTCACCGTGGAGAGGGCCTGGTCCTGGCCCGCGGACTCCAGGATGAACTCCCCATAGCCCAGCATGCGCCCCAGCAGTGATCGCTGGAAGCTCATGTCGGTGACCTTTCCCAGCGGCATCATCGCGACTTTGCGCGTGATCAGTCCGGTTGTCAGGAGCATCCGTTTGGACGTGACGACGAAGTAGTCAACAGACCACTCGGCCACCTTCCAGACAAATCGGATCAACAGCAGCAGCCACAGCCACCAGACGACGACCAGGGCGGTGCCGCCCCCGCCTTCGCCGCTGAAGAACCGGCTCAGGAGCCCGGCGACGACCAGGCCGCCGAAGACCTCGGCCACGGGACGGAGGAGCACGGCGGGGTGGCGCCGCACCATGATGACCTGTTGCTCTTGGGGGAGGAGGTAGCGGTTGACCGACGACGGGGCGGAGTCCCCGTGGGTCACAAGTCTCATGCGAGATGGTTCACGAATTGGGCCAGCGAATCGGCCGCGGTGAACATCGTGTCGAACGCGCCCCTGACCGCGTCGGCCGCGTCAGCGGGCCTCGCGAACAGGTAGTACGCGACAAAACCGATGCCGCCGTATGTCAGGACCTTTTTGACCTGCACTGTCGCCTCCGTACCGACTTACCCACTCCACCCGCCCTATACAGTACCCATCCCCAAGCCGGGGTAAAGGTGTCCTCGGCGAGCGAGTTCCGATCTTGATCAACCACGGTCGCTGGCCACGAGGGCCAGGACGTGAAGATGCTTGCGGGCGATCCGCTCGACCAGGTTGGGGTGGGCGTAGCCCGTGACCTCCAGCGCGCCGTAGTGCGCCGCCTCGACGCAGCGCGTCACGGTGGCCGCCGTATGGACGCCGGCGAACTCCTCGCGCAGCGCCGCCTCGACCTCCGTGTACGGGCTCGGCTCCGGCTCGGTGTGATCGTTCACGAGCACACCCCGGAGGTCGGACAAACGCTCATGGTGATCCCCCACACCCCGTGTCTTCCTCACGCCTCATACCCATGCAATCACAGTATGTAACGAAGTGGCCACCTGGGGTGGGGAAATGCGCAGGTCGGAAGGGGGATGTCAGACGACGCCGTAGAGCCGGTCGCCCGCGTCGCCGAGCCCCGGCACGATGTAGCCGTTCTCGTTGAGCCGCTCGTCGAGCGCCGCGGTGACCACGCGGATGGGGTGGCCGGTGTCGGCGAACGTCTTGTCCATGTACGCCAGGCCCTCGGGCGCGGCCAGCAGGCAGATCGCCGTGACGTCCTCCGCGCCCCGGTCGAACAGGAACTTGATCGCCGCCGCGAGCGTGCCGCCCGTGGCCAGCATCGGGTCCACCACGTAGCACTGCCGGCCCGACAGGTCGTCGGGGAGCCGGGTGGCGTACGTCTCTGCCTGGAGGGTCTCCTCGTCGCGGATCATGCCGAGGAACCCGACCTCGGCGGTGGGCAGCAGCCGGGTCATGCCGTCGAGCATGCCCAGGCCGGCCCGCAGGATCGGGACCACCAGCGGGTACGGCTTGGCCATCCGCAGACCCCGCGCGGGCGAGACCGGGGTCTCCACCGTCACCTCGACGACGCGGACGTCCCTGGTGGCCTCGTACGCCAGCAACGTCACCAACTCGTCCGCCAGCATGCGGAAGGTGGGGGAGTCGGTGCGGACATCCCGCAGGGCGGTGAGCTTGTGCGCCACGAGCGGATGGTCGACGACGAGGGTTTCCATAACGGACAACGCTATCTTGTGTGCTACGTACCAGCACATCATGGCCCCGGTTTTGATCACAATTTGGTCGGAGCGGCACACGGTGGGCAGCCTGTTCTGGAACGATTGGAAAACTGGCGAGACTCTGGGATCAGGGTCGGGTGGGGGATCGCGATGACAGACGAAGAGGCACTCGATTTCGCCATCGTGGTCTACCGGGAGGACGAGCGCTGGGACGCCGAGCTGCTCCCCGTGGCGCTCACGTCCGACCTGCAAGGACTGGTCAAGGCGCTTCGCCAGCAGCCGAGCGAGAGCGGCACGATTGGTCTCGTGGCCGTGGGGGATGAGTTCTTCGTGGCGCTGCGGGTCCTGGGTGAGCGGGTCGATGTCTTCCTGTCCGACATCGCCGCCTCGTGGGACTTCCCGCTGGCCGAGCAGGTGCTCGACTATCTCGACGTGCCGGTCCCCGACGAGCAGGAGCTCGACGAGATCCTCCAGGACGAGGACACCGCGCTGCCCGCGGGCGATCTGTCGATCTTCGCGGACCTGGGCCTCGACGAGATGGAGCTCGGCATCCTCTCCGGCGACGTCGACCTGCTGCCGGACGAGGTCCTGTCCAGCATCGCGGCGCGGCTCGGGTTCTCGGAGCCGTTCGAGCGCGCCATCGAATCGGTCTTCGACTGACCCCTGGAGCGACATGGCGGCCAACACCTTCTCCGCGGCCTTCGTCAGGACCTCCGACGGCTGGAGCGGCGCGGAGGTCGACCTGACCGGCGTCGAGATCGTCGACGACTTCGGCGACGCGGTGACCGAGGCGCTCGGACTGGCCGGTGACGAGCTGGCCCTGCTCTGCGTCGAGGTCGAGGACGAATGGTTCGCGATCGTCCGCTACCGCGACGACGAGGAGCCCCGGGTGTTCCTGTCCGACGCGCACGCGATCACGTCCGACCATCTGGGCGAGCTGTTCGCCGAGTTCGCCGGCGTGGCGCCCGAGAAGGAGGGCACCGAGCTGGGCGTGCGCCCGGCCGGCGACTTCGAGCTGCTGAGCGACCTCGGCGTCAGCTCCGAGGAGCTGCTGGAGCTCAGCATGGAGGAGGGCATGCTGCCGGCCGACGTCGTCTCGGTGCTCGCCGAGCGGCTGTCGTTCGCCGACGAGCTCGACCGCCTGCGATGACCTGGACCGCCGCCATGCGGCGGGCGCTGGCCGAGGCCGCCGCCGCGGGCGGGCGCGGCGAGGTGCCCGTCGGCGCGGTGGTGGTCGGCCCTTCGGACGAGATCCTCGCCGCCGCCGGCAACGACCGCGAGTCCACCGCCGACCCCACCGCGCACGCCGAGGTCCTCGCGCTCCGCGAGGCCGCCCGCCGCCGCCGGACCTGGCGGCTCGACGGCTGCACGCTCGTCGTCACGCTCGAACCCTGCACGATGTGCGCGGGAGCCGCCGTCCTGTCCCGGATCGACCGCATCGTGTACGGGGCCGTCGACGAGAAGGGCGGGGCCGTGGGCTCCCTCTGGGACGTGGTCCGCGACCGCCGGCTCAACCACCGGCCCGAGGTCGTCATGGGCGTGCTGGCCGAGGAGTGCGGGGCCGAGCTCAAGGCGTTCTTCCGCACTCGCCGGATCCGGTAAACTCGTCCGCGGTGGTGTCGCCTAGTGGCCGAGGGCGCACGCCTCGAAAGCGTGTGATGGGGCAACTCATCCGTGGGTTCAAATCCCACCACCACCGCCACCCGAAAGGCCCCCGCACCGAGCGGGGGCCTTTCGCTTTCCCGGGCTCCGCCCGGGGATGTCGCCGCGGAGCCGGAAAAGGAAAAGGGCCGCGATGCGCGGCCCTTTTACTAACTAGGTAGTTCAAGAACTCGGGCGTGCAGGATGGATCGCTGATGCAGAGCCGCCCGCAGCGCCCGATGCAGGCCGTCTTCGAGATAAAGCTCCCCCTGCCACTGCACGACATGCGGAAAGAGATCACCGTAGAACGTGGAATCGGCGGCGAGCAGCGAATGCAGATCCAGCATGGCCTTGGTGGTGATCAATGAGTCGAGCCGGACCTGCCGCGGTGGTATCTGAGCCCAGTCGCGGTTGGACAGGCCATGTTCGGGATAAGGCCGTCCGTCGCCGACCATCTTGAAGATCACCCCACCGATTTTAGGAGAGAATCCGCACGCTCGCTGCTCACCTCAGCTCCGCGCCCTCGCACCGGGCCGGATCCCCGGTGTCGTATCCGAGCTGGAACGCAGCCATCCGCTGCTTCGAGCTGCCGTGCGTGAACGACTCCGGATCGACCCGGCCGCCGCTGCGTTGCTGGATCCGGTCGTCGCCGACCGCAGCCGCCGCGTCGAGCGCCTCGGCGATGTCGGTCGTGGTGAACTCCTTGGCGTAGAAGCCGCCCTCGTAGGCGTTCTTGGCCCACGCGCCGGAGTAGCAGTCGGCCTGCAGCTCGACGGCCACCGAACTGCCGGACTCGAGGGCGCCGAGCAGGTTCTGCACGTGGTGACCGTACTCGTGGGCGATCACGTACGCCTGCGCGAACGGGCCGCCCTTGGCCCCGAAGCGCGACTTCAGGTCGTCGAAGAAGGTCAGGTCCAGGTAGACCCGCTGGTCGCCGGGGCAGTAGAACGGGCCGACGGAGGAGTCGGCCGCGCCGCAGGCGGTGCGCACCCCGCCGGAGTAGAGCACGGTCTTGGCCGCCCGGTACTCCGCGAGCTCGGTCTTCCAGTAGTCCTGGATGCTGTTGACCACGCCGACGACCTGGCACTTCTCGGTCTGGTCGGCGTCCTTGCCGGTGCGGCACTCCTCGGCGAGGTTCGCGGGAGGCTGCTGCTGGGCCGGCTCGGCGCCCCCGCCGACGTTGTTGAGCACGAAGACCAGGACGAGCGCGATCAGGCTGACGATCCCGCCGCCGCCCACGACCATGCCTCCGGGGAACCTGCCACCGCCCCCGCCGCCTCCACCGCCGCGGTCCTCCACCTGTGAAGCGTCGAGGTTGACGTCGTCCTTGAAGTCCATCGCCGGGTGTCCTTTCGTGGGGGATGCGCCGTGACTGCTTCCCTCAGGACAGGTCATGATTCCTGGGCGCCGGCCAGCTGCTCCCGTACTCGCGCGTACGTGATCGAAACTGGTCAGTTATCTCCAGGTAACACAGAACGTGAAGGCTGGCCGCCGAAGGAGGCGACAGCCTTGGAGATCGATCACACGAGCATGGAGAACGCCGGGAAGGCGATTCACGGCGAGGGCGCGGACCTGTCCAGGAAGATGGCCGGTCTGCGCGGCGAGCTGGTGTCGCTCATCCCGTACTTCGGGAACCCGGGAAGCGACGAGGCCGCGAGGACCTTCCGCCGGGGCGCCGACGGCCACCCCGGATTCGACAGCGCCTATGAGGACCTGACCACGGCGATGGACAACATGGTCAAGGCCTACCAGGACATCGGCACGGCTGTCGTGTCCATGAGCAAGAACGTCAAGGCGGCCGACTGGGCCAGCATGATCAAACGGAACGCGTCCGTGCGGGATCTGGTCACCTACGGCGACCGTGAGAACGACGAGATCAGCGTGCCCACCACCCCGGTGGAACGGGCCTGAGAGGAGGCGCGCATGGCCCTTGGTCTCGCGAGCAAGGTCGCCCTGGGCGGCATGGCCGGTGCCGGTCTCGCCGGGGCGCTGGCTCCCGAGGTGCTGTTCGGCATCTCCTATCTAGAAGGCGACCCGGAGCGGATCCGCCGGGCGGCCGACGTCCTGGACGAGATGGCCGACGCCGTCGACGAGCATTTCCGGGAGGCGAACGACGCCGCCCAGACGGTCTGGACGAAGAGTTCGGACAAGGCGGTCGACGAGTTCAAGCGGTTCTGGGAGCAGGAGTACGGGCCCGCGCTGTTCGCGGTCTCCGTCAAGCACCGCAACGCGGCCAACGCCTGCCGGGCCTACGCCGACGTCATCGAGAAGGTCAACCACGCGCTGCACGTGCTGTGCTGGATCCTGACCGTCGACATGATGTACACCATCGGCTATCAGGTCTACACCTGGAAGCTGTTCCAGATGATCATGAAGCGGCAGGCGATCCTGCTCAAACTGAGCGCCCATCGGTTCGTCACCCTGCTGCTGCCCACCTTCGCCTACTGGGTGGCCGACAGCGTCTCGTACGCGACGGGCTCGGTGGTGCTGCCCCTTGGCCTCAACTACGTGGGCGGCATCGAGACCGACCTGGCCGGCAAGGACGTCAGGTCGCTCGACCACAACCTCACGTCCTTCCGCGAGCACTTCGTGGCGAACATGGCCTTCAACGGGGTCATCGACGGATCGGGAGCGCTGATGGCGAAGGTCCCCGGACTGCGCACCCTCACCACCAACATCCCGCTGCCGAACGGCAAGCTGCTCAACACCGGGAACTTCATCCCCCGGATGGCCGCCTCGACCACGTACTCGGTGGCCCTGGACGTGCAGCGCGGCGACAACCCGCTGCCCGGCACGGAGACCGGGCTGACCGAGCAGGAGATGTACCAGAAGTTCATCGTGCACGGGACGCGCAGCCTGATCCCGCGCATCTGAGCGGGGGCCGGCTAGCGACCGCGGCCCTCCTCCAGGTAGGGCCGCGTCACCCGCATGAGGTGCCGCGCCGCGTCCTCAGCCGCGCGGTGCGACAGGTCGATGATGGTCTGGGCCAGTTCCTGCGAGCTCATCCGCATCGCCCGCGGGTCGATGTGCAGCGCGGTGAGCTGCCCGGACGCCGACACCCTCACCTTGATCTTGTCGTCGGGGGTCGCCGCTCGGCCGGCGACCCCGTCGACCTCGCCCATGACGTCGGAGAACTGCCTGGAGTTCGCCTTGAACTCCGCCATGATGCGGTCGAGCTCGGGGTCACCGGTGTGGAACTCTCTTTCGGCCATGAGGCATTGTCCCGATCAAGGATTTCCATCACGCTACGAAAGCGAAACGGACAGGCATGTTCAGACGCCCACGTAGGCCGCAAGGTGCTCGCCGGTGAGGGTGGAGCGGGCGGCGACGAGGTCGGCGGGCGTGCCCTCGAAGACGACCCGGCCGCCGTCGTGGCCGGCGCCGGGGCCGAGGTCCACGATCCAGTCGGCGTGCGCCATGACCGCCTGGTGGTGCTCGATGACGATGACCGACTTGCCGGCGTCGACCAGCCGGTCGAGCAGACCGAGCAGCTGCTCCACGTCGGCGAGGTGCAGGCCGGTCGTCGGCTCGTCCAGGACGTAGACGCCGCCCTTGTCGGCCAGGTGGGTGGCCAGCTTGAGCCGCTGCCGCTCGCCGCCGGACAGCGTGGTGAGCGGCTGGCCGAGGCTGAGATAGCCGAGCCCGACGTCGGCGAGCCGGCCGAGGACGGCGTGCGCGGCCGGCGTGCGGGCCTCGCCCTCGGCGAAGAACTCCAGGGCCTCCGTCACGGCCATCGCGAGCACCTCGCTGATGTCGCGTCCGCCGAGGCGGTACTCCAGCACCGCCGCCTGGAACCGCTTCCCCTCGCACTCCTCGCAGGTGGTCGCCACGCCGGCCATCATCCCGAGGTCGGTGTAGACGACGCCGGCGCCATTGCAGTCGGGGCAGGCGCCCTCGGAGTTGGCGCTGAACAGCGCCGGCTTCACGCCGTTGGCCTTGGCGAACGCCTTGCGGATCGGGTCCAGCAGCCCGGTGTAGGTGGCCGGGTTGCTCCGCCGTGAGCCCTTGATCGCGCTCTGGTCGACGTGGACGACACCCGCGGCGGCGGGGATCGAGCCGTGGATCAGCGAGCTCTTGCCCGAGCCGGCCACGCCGGTGACCACGCAGAGCACCCCGAGCGGGATGTCGACGTCGACGTTCTGAAGGTTGTGCCGGGTGGCGCCGCGGATCTCCAGCGCGCCCGTGGGGGTGCGCGGCTTCGGCTTGAGCGACGCGCGGTCGTCGAGGTGGCGGCCGGTGACGGTGCCACTGGCCCGCAGTCCCTCCACGGTCCCCTCGAAGCAGATGGCGCCGCCCGCCGCGCCCGCGCCGGGGCCGAGGTCGACGACGTGGTCCGCGATCGCGATCGTCTCCGGCTTGTGCTCCACGACCAGGACCGTGTTGCCCTTGTCACGCAGCCGCCGCAGCAGGTCGTTCATCCGCTGGATGTCGTGCGGGTGCAGCCCGATCGTCGGCTCGTCGAAGACGTACGTCACGTCGGTGAGCGCGGAGCCCAGGTGGCGGATCATCTTGGTGCGCTGGGCCTCGCCGCCCGACAGCGTGCCCGCCGACCGGTCCAGAGAGAGGTAGCCCAGGCCGATCTCCACGAACGAGTCGAGGGTGTGCAGCAGCTTGCCGAGCAGCGGCGCCACCGACGGCTCGTCGAGGCCGCGTACCCAGTCGGCGAGGTCGCTGATCTGCATCGCGCAGACGTCCGCGATGCTGAGGCCCGCGATCTTCGAGGAGCGGGCCTCCTCGCTGAGCCGGGTGCCGTCGCACTCCGGACAGGTGGTGAAGGTGACGGCCCGGTCCACGAACGCCCGGATGTGCGGCTGCATCGCCTCCCGGTCCTTCGACAGGAACGACTTCTGGATCTTGGGGATCAGGCCCTCGTACGTGAGGTTGACGCCTTCGACCTTGACCTTGGTCGGCTCCTTGTGGAGGAAGTCCTGGAGCTCCTTCTCGGTGTAGTCGCGGATCGGCTTGTCCGGGTCGACGAAGCCCGACTTGGCGTAGACCTGCACCGTCCAGAAGCTGTCGGACTTCCACCCGGGGATGGTGAACGCGCCCTCGGCCAGCGACTTGGAGTCGTCGTAGAGCTGGGTGAGGTCGATGTCGGAGACCGAGCCGCGACCCTCGCAGCGCGGGCACATGCCGCCGATGCGGGTGAAAGTCGCCCGCTCGGTCTTGCGCGCCCCGCGCTCGACCGTGATCGCGCCGCTCGCCCGTACCGTCGGGACGTTGAACGAGAACGCCTGCGGAGAGCCGAGGTGCGGCTCGCCGAGCCGGCTGAAGAGGATGCGCAGCATCGCGTTGGCGTCGGTGGCGGTGCCGACGGTGGAGCGGGGGTCGGCCCCCATCCGCTGCTGGTCGACGATGATCGCGGTCGTCAGCCCGTCGAGCACGTCGACCTCGGGCCGGGCCAGGGACGGCATGAAGCCCTGCACGAAGGCGCTGTAGGTCTCGTTGATCAGTCGCTGGGACTCCGCGGCGATCGTGCTGAACACCAGCGAGCTCTTGCCCGAGCCGGAGACGCCGGTGAACACCGTCAGCCGGCGCTTGGGGATCTCGACGCTGACGTCCTTGAGGTTGTTCACGCGTGCGCCGTGCACCCGGATCAGGTCATGGGTGTCGGCGGCGTGCGGCTCGGTCGGTCGCGTGTCCGTTCTCGCGCTCATGCCTGTCGTGTCTCCATCGTTCGGCTCGTTCGTTCCGCGGCTTCCGGTCCGATCAAACCAGTTTCGCCCCCGTCGCTTCGAGTGACTGGCTGATCGTCCGGATCAGCGGGCTTCCTGGATGCGGATCAGGTTGCCCGCGGGGTCGCGGACCGCGCAGTCGCGCACCCCGTACGGCTGCTCGGCCGGCTCCTGGACGACGTCGACGGAGCGGGACCGCAGCCGCTCGAACAGCCCGTCGAGGTCGGGGGTGGCCAGGACGACGCCGGCGTAGGTGCCCTTGGCCATCATCTCGGCGATGGTACGGCGCTCCTCGTCGGTGAGCCCGGGATCACCGGCGGGCGGCTGCAGGACGATGCACGTGTCGGGCTGGCCGGCCGGGCCCACCGTGATCCAGCGCATCCCGTCGTACCCGACGTCGTTGCGCACCTCGAAGCCGAGGCCGTCGCGGTAGAAGACCAGCGACGCCTCAGGGTCGTCGTGCGGGAGGAAGCTCGCGTGAATGGTGATGTCCATGCCTGACACGCTAGGCCCGGCGCGCGGACGGCGCTTCTCGATTCCTGACCGGTACCGGCCGGTCGGGGGCCGGCGCGACCGGCTTTCACCCGGCTTCGACCGGCTCGGTGGCACGGGCGAGCACGTCGCGGATCAGGGCGACCACCTCGTCCGGGGTGAAGTCCATGGCGTTCTCGCCGACGGTGACCTCGAAGGAGCATCGGCCCGGCTCGGATGCCGACCGCACCCGGCCCCAGAGCTGGATGCCCCGTTCGGCGAGGAGCGCCTCACCGGCCCGCTCGACCGCGCGCCGGTCGGCGGGCAGGTGGACGTGGAACAGCGGGGTCTGCGGCGGGTCCGGGTAGGCGCGGGCGGCGCCGTCGGCGTTGATCGCGGCGGCGAGGGCGATGGCGTGCTCGCGATAGCCGGGCATCTCGTCGGCCAGCGTGTCGAGGTGGACCAGCGCGGCCAGGGCGAGCGGCCAGGCGTCGCGGATGCCGCCGCCGAGCCGCTGCCGCCACACCCGCGCCACGTCCACGGTGGCCGCGTCGGAGGCGAGCACCGCGCCGCGCACGCCCTGCAGACTCTTGTAGAGGGAGACGTAGACGGTGTCGAACAGGTCGGCGATCTCGTCGAACGGCCGCCGGTAATAGGTCTGGGCCTCCCACAGCCTGGCCCCGTCCAGGTGCGCGGCGGCGCCGGTGGCCCGCACGAGCGCCACCTGCTCGCGCAGCTCGTCCCAGCCGGGCAGCAGGCCGCCGAGGTCGCGCTGCGGAAGCTCCCAGACCACCGCCGCCAGCGGTTCGCCGATCGCCGCGAGGTCCTCGGCCGTCATCAGTTCGTGCGGGTCGCCGGTCGCGCGGAACCGCAGGCCGTGGACGGCGTTGTAGCCCTGCTCCTCCCACACGTGCAGGTGGGTGTGCGGGTGGGCGGCGAACGTGCGCCGGCCGCGCCGGTCGGCGTGCACGCGCAGCGCGGTCTGCTGAGCCATCGTGCCGCTGGGGAAGAACAGCGCGCACTCCTTGCCGAGCAGTTCGGCCATCCGCCGCTCCAGCACCGCGACGGGACCCTCGGGGCCGTCGGCCGGGGTGTCGTCGTCCACCAGGGCCAGCATCCGCTCCAGCATCCTGCGCGGCCCCCGCCGGATCGGCGCGTGCAGGAACAACGACCGCCGGATCGGCGTGCCGGCATCGGTCATGACGGGACCTCCCATACTTATTGCAATAGATGTGCAATAAGTATGGGCCTCGGCCGGCCATGCCGCAGGCCGTGGAGGCCCGGGCCCATTCATGGGACGGTGACGTTCTCCACCGTCCGACGACGGCGCCGGTCTCGTCGTCGGCGGTCACGGTGGCCGGCGGGAGACATGCCAGGGCCGGACATAGCGAAAGGGGCCGACTTGGATGGGGTCGGCCCCTTCGCGTTCACTGCCTCAACCAGGCGCGGAGGATGGGGGATTTGAACCCCCGAAGGGTTGCCCCTTACACGCTTTCCAAGCGTGCGCCCTCGGCCACTAGGCGAATCCTCCGCCGACGAGCTTACCGGACTCCCCGGGGTCCCGTGACCACCATTTTGGTGGCAGCGAGTACTGCGCGCGTGTGGATAGACTGTCCCCGGACCCCTCGCGCGGCGTCATCCTGTGAACCTCCCCAGGGCCGGAAGGCAGCAAGGATAAGCGGGCTCTGGCGGGTGTGCGAGGGGTTCCTTCGTTGGGAGCCCCTCGCAGGCGGGATGGTCGCATGAGCCTTGCGCTTTACCGCAAGTACCGACCCGGCACCTTCGCGGAGGTCAAGGGTCAGGAACACGTCACGGACCCGCTGCGGCAGGCGCTGCGCACCGGCCGCATCAACCACGCCTACCTCTTCAGCGGCCCGCGCGGATGCGGCAAGACCTCCAGCGCGCGCATCCTGGCCCGGTCGCTCAACTGCGAGAAGGGCCCGACTCCTGACCCGTGCGGCGTGTGCGACTCGTGCGTGGCGCTCGCCCCCACCGGCCCCGGCCACCTCGACGTCATCGAGATCGACGCGGCCTCGCACGGCGGCGTCGACGACGCCCGCGACCTGCGTGAGCGGGCGTTCTTCGCCCCCGTGTCGGCGCGTTTCAAGATCTACATCATCGACGAGGCGCACATGGTGACCCGCGAGGGCTTCAACGCGCTGCTGAAGCTCGTCGAGGAGCCTCCGCCCCACCTGAAGTTCATCTTCGCGACGACCGAGCCGGAGAAGGTCATCGGCACGATCAAGTCGCGCACGCACCACTACCCGTTCCGGCTGATCCCCCCGGCGACGCTGCGCGCGCTGCTGGAGGAGATCCTCGCCGCCGAGAACGTCCCGTACGAGCCCGCCGCGCTGCCACTCGTCGTCCGCGCCGGCGCGGGCTCGGCCCGCGACTCGCAGTCCATCCTCGACCAGCTCCTCGCCGGAGCCGGCGACGACGGCATCACCTACGCCCGCGCCGTCTCCCTGCTCGGCTACACCGACGCCGACCTCCTGGACGAGGTGGTCAACGCGTTCGCCGCCCGCGACGGCGCCCAGGTCTTCCAGACGGTCAACCGGGTCGTCGAAGGCGGCCACGACCCCCGCCGCTTCGCCTCCGACCTGCTCGAACGCTTCCGTGACCTGGTCATCCTGGCCAACGTCCCCGAGGCGGCGACCAACGGCCTGCTCGACCGGCCCGCCGACGAGCTGGAGCGGCTCGTCCAGCAGGCGTCGTCGATGGGGCCGGCCGAGCTGACCCGCGCGGCCGAGATCTTCAACGCGGGCCTGACGGAGATGCGCGGCGCCACCTCGCCCCGCCTGCTCCTGGAGCTGATGTGCGCGCGGGTGCTCCTCCCGGCGGCGGAGCAGGGCGAGGCGGCCCTGCTGGCCCGCCTGGAGCGCCTCGAACGCGGCGGCGCCGTCGCGGGCATGGCCGCCCGCGCGGTCCCGTCGCGCGGCCCTTCCCCTTACGGAGCCGCCGGTACGGGACCCGCGGGCGATGGCGCGGCCGCGGCTCCCGGACATCAGCAGCCCGGTGCCTCACCCGCGGCAGGGCCGGGATCCGTACCGCAGGGAGGTTCTGGCGCCGGCCCGGCGGATGGGCCGGGCACGGTGGCCACGCCCAGCGGTCAGGCGCTGGACGCGGCGACGGAGGGCGGTCCGGCGCAGGACCGGTCCCGGTCGGTGCGCGCCGGGCAGACCGATGAGCGGGCCGATGACGACTGGCCCGAGCCGGCCCGGCCGGGCGGCGGGTCCGCGCACGGCGGCCGGCCTCGGTCCGGAGGGCAGGCATCGGGCGGGCCGTCGCACGCGCACGGCGGCCAGGCTTCCGGCGGCCAGGTGCCTGGGCAAGCTCCTGGTGGGCAAGCTTCTGGCGGCCAGGTGCCCGGTGGGCAGGCGGGTGGCGGCATGGCCACGGCGGGGCTGCAGCAGCAGTGGCCCGCGGTGCTGGCGGCGCTCAAGCAGCGCAGCATCGTCGTGTGGGCGAACGTCAGCACCAACGCCCAGGTGGTCGGGGTCGAGGGAAACCTGGTGACGCTCGGGTTCACCCAGATCGGCGCGATGAAGAACTTCACCGGCGGCGGCAAGGACGCCGTCGTGGCCACGGCGCTCGCCGACGTGCTGGGGGGCACGTGGCGGGTCGAGGCCGTGGTCGGCAACGGGCCTCCGCCGTCTCGCGGAGGCAACCCCGGTGCTCCTGCCGGACCTGCGGGTCCCGGCGGTTCCGCGTACGGCCCCGGCGGCGGCGCCGGTTCTCCCGGATCGTACGGTTCCGGCGGCGCCCCAGGGCCTCACGGCCCGGGCGGCGCTGCCGGCGAGAACCGGCCTGGGGGTGGCGCAGGGCCGTCCGCTGCCGCCGGGCCCGGACCGCAGGGCGGCTCCGGGGGCGAAAACGCGATGACCCCCGGCTCCCCAGGGCACGGGCCGGCACATCCGGCCACCGGCGGAGGCTCCCTGGCGTCCGGTGCCCCCGGCGGACCCATGGCGGCCGGAGGCGCGACGGCGGGTGCCCCTGGCGGGTCCGTTGCGGCCGGAGGGGCGACGACGGATGGGCCTGGCGGGTCCATGGTGCCCGGAGGCGCACCTACAGAGGGTGGGCCTGGCGGGTTCGCGGGCGGTGGTGCGGGTGGCTTCGGGACTGCCGGGGGCGCGTCGGATGGTTCGGCTGCCGGGGGCGGGTCGGTGGCCGGCGGTTCTGTGACTGCCGGCGCGGTGCTTCTCGCGGATGTGCCCGGCGGGTCCGGGGTTGCCGGTGGTGCGGGCGCCTTCGGAGCGGCCGGGAGTGTGCCGGGTGTCTCCTCAGCGGCTGCGGGCGTGCCGGTGTCCGGTGGAGCCGTGGCGGCCGAGGGTGTACCGGCGGTCGGGGCGCACGGTGGTCCAGCGGCGGCCGGAATTGTGCAGGCCGGGGGGTCTGCGAGGCCGACGACGGACGAGTCCTGGCCGTCCGCTCCTGATGATCCCGGGCTCGGTTCTCCGCCCACGCCGGATCCGTCACAGGCGGCTCCCAAGAGCGGGATGGCCGGGACCGGGCTGGCTGCCGCCCGTTCGGCGGCCAGGGCGGCGGCGCAGGCCGGCCCCCGGGTCGCGGCCGCCCGGCACGGCAGTGGCGCGGGCGGATGGCCGAGCGCCATCCCGAAGCGGGGCAACGCCGCAGACGCCGATGAGGTGGACCCGCTGAACGACGCCGACGCCGACGTGGACGAACTGTCGGGGATGGCACTCCTGGAGCGGGAGCTGGGCGCCAAGGTCATCGGCGAGATCGACCACACCTGACCCGAAGACGACGCGCCCGGCGGGTCGGCCTCACCTGACTCGGAAAGCTGGGTGCTGGCGGCCGCGGGTAGTGAGTCGGCCTCGGATGGCCCCGGTGGGAAGGCGGTCAGGGGGTGTGGAGGCGGGCTCGGGCGGCGGCGGCGCGGGGGTCGGCCTGGGGGAGGTCGAGGGTGAGGCGTTCGAGGAGCTGGAAGTCCTCGCGGCCGTTCGTCGTCTGGGCGTACGCCCACAGATGGTCCGGGGCGCCACGCTGGAGGAGGCAGGTGCGTACCTGGACTTCCAGCTCGTCGCGTTCGCGCCGGATCTGCGGGGACTCGGAGCGGGGCAGCAGGGGGCCGGGGTAGGCGCGGGCGAGGGAGGCGGGGTCGCCGGCGGCGAGGAGGCGGCGCAGGTCCAGGAAGTCGGCCTCGACGGGGCAGGTCAGGTGGTACGGCTTGGCGCCTATGGGCACGTCGAGGTGGGTGCGCAGGCGGTGCATCTCGGCGCGGATGGTGACCGGGTTGCCGGCGTCGCCGTACAGGTGGAAGGAGAGCTGTTCGGCTGTCAGGCCGCGCGGGTGGAGGGCCAGGATGGCGAGGATCTCGGCGTGACGGAGGGAGAGCGGCACCTTGCGCCCGCCGACGATGGCGGTCGGCGGGCCGTCGCCGAGGAAGGTCAGGGCGAGCGCGGAGGCGGCGCGGGTCTGGGTGGCGCGCAGCAGGTAGCCGTCGGAGAAGGGCTCCAGCCGCGCCACCCGCCCGTCGCGCAGGATCAGGCACTCGCCGTTGGCGGGCAATGGGACGCGTGGCCCGAGCTGGCCGGAGGGGTCGCCGGCGATGACCCGGCCGCCGGCGGAGAGCAGCACGGCGGGGCGGGCGCGCAGCGACTCGTAGCGGCGGCGCAGCGACTCGTCGTGCTCGTGCATGCGGAGCGCGAGCCGGGTCTCGGCCAGTTTCGCGGTGGCGTCGACCAGGGCGGCGGTGGCGGGGTGGAGGGCCGGCGCGGTGCCGCTGACGCCGACGCAGCCGAGAAGCCGGTCGGCCTCCGGGTCGACGATGGGCGCGGCGGCGCCCGACCAGGCGTGGAGCACGCGCATGAGGTGTTCCTCGGCGTAGACGTGCACGGGCCGCCGGAGCGCGAGGGCGGCGCCGATGGCGTTGGTGCCGGCGGCGTCCTCGGTCCAGCGGTGGCCGCGGGCGAGCCCGACCTCGTCGGCGCGGCCCATGGTGGCGGCGTCGCCGTCGCGCCACAGGATCACGCCGTCGTCGCCGGTGAGGACCAGGAGGTGGCCGCCCTCGTCGGCCACCGGGCGCAGGGTTCGCGTGATGAGGGGGAGCAGGGGCCGCAGCAGGTGGGACTCGAACGCCTCCCGCGCCTGGGCGGGGTGCTGGCAGGCGGGGGCGCGGGGGGCGTCGGGATCGATGCCGGCTTCCAGGGATCGCAGCCAGGAGTCGCGGACGAGCGGGCGCGGGCCTCCCGGGGTGGGGGCGGCGGTCGTGTCTTCGTGCGCGTCACGCAGGCGGCGGGAGCATGCGTCAAGGTGAGCGTAACTCATCGGCCACTCCAAGTAATCGTCCCCCCAAGGGAGCATCGGTGCTGGGGCGCCGCCCGCGCAAGCGGTTCCGGGGATTGCTCACGGTGACTGGACGATGGCAACGTGTGTGCAACGTCACTGTGGATAGCGTTTCGGGGTACCGCGTCGACGTGGTGCGACCGCTCCGGTCGATGCGATCGGCCGGGTCCTGGACGCTGGAGGGGGGCCGGGACCCGGCCATGATCGTGTCCGGATTCATGGTCCTTGGGCGAAACACCTCTATGGCTCCAGTACATGCCGAGGCACAAACCCCGTAGGCTCGTGGCAGTCAAGAACGCGGAGCCACGAGGAGCGCACGACGGTGAACCCAGGGGATGTCAACCTGCAGCAGCTGCTGGAGCAGGCCCAGCTCATGCAGCAGCAGCTCGTGAGTGCCCAGCAGGAGCTCAACGACGCGCAGATCGAGGGCTCGGCCGGCGGCGGGATGGTCACCGCCGTGGTCAACGGCTCGGGCGAGCTGCTCGAGCTCAAGATCGATCCGAGTGTCATCGACGCCGGGGACCCGCAGGACACCGCCGACACGATCGCCGACCTGGTGATCGCCGCCGTGCGCGACGCCGTCAGGGCGGCCGGCGACCTGCAGCAGGAGAAGCTCGGCCCGCTGGCCCAGGGCCTGGGCGGCGGCGGTCTCGGTCAGCTGCCAGGGTTCTAGCGATGTACGAAGGGGTCGTCCAGAACTTGATCGACGAGCTGGGCCTGCTGCCCGGCGTCGGTCCCAAGAGCGCGCAGCGCATCGCCTTCCACCTGCTGGCGGCCGACCCGGCCGACGTCAGGCGGCTGGCCCACGCGCTGCTGGAGGTCAAGGACAAGGTCCGGTTCTGCCGGGTGTGCGGCAACGTGGCCTCCGAGGAGGAGTGCCGCATCTGCCGCGACCCGCGCCGCGACATCCACGTGATCTGCGTGGTGGAGGAGTCGAAGGACGTCGTCGCGATCGAGAAGACGCGCGAGTTCCGCGGCACCTACCACGTGCTCGGCGGGGCCATCAGCCCGATCGACGGCATCGGCCCCGACGACCTGCGGATTCGCGAGCTCATGACCCGGCTGGCCGACGGCCGGGTGACGGAGCTCATCCTCGCCACCGACCCCAATCTCGAGGGTGAGGCGACGGCTACCTATCTCGCCCGTCTGGTCAAGCCGATGGGTGTGAAAGTGACACGACTGGCCAGCGGTCTGCCTGTGGGCGGCGATCTCGAGTACGCCGACGAGGTGACCTTGGGCCGCGCGTTCGAAGGACGGAGGCTGCTGGATGTCTGACGACGAGTGGGGAGCGCTGGCGGAGGAGATCGCCGGCCACGCCCAGAACTACGTGGACGGCCTGGAGAGGGTCGCGGGCGGCGAGGGAGGCGACGCGATCTGGTCGCTGCTCCTCGTCGAGGTCGCCCAGGTCAGCCTGGCGGGCGCCAAGCTCGGCGCCAACCGCGACGTGATCCTGTCGGGCAACTACGAGCCGCCGCTGAGCGAGGGTCCCGACATCGACGAGGTCCGCACCGCCCTGGCCGAGCGGCTGGGCCCGGTCGACGACTACGCCGAGGTGTTCGACCCGTACAAGGACACCGGGGTGACTCCCTACCGCCTGTCCGACGACCTGACCGCGGTCGCCGCCGACCTCATCCACGGGCTGCGCCACTATCAGGCGGGCCGGCCGCACGAGGCGCTGTGGTGGTGGCAGTACTCGTACTTCAACACCTGGGGCAACCACGCGGGCGCGGCCATGCGCGCGCTGCAGGCCCTGGCCGCGCATTCGCGGCTCGACGTGGCCGAAGAGGTCACCATGGGCTAGGTGTCCACATAGTGGTTGGCGCAGCGGTGCCATGAGACGGCGCAAGTAGACTGGGCTCTCACAGTCCAGACCGGGAGACTCTCGTGGCGCTCGTTGTGCAGAAGTATGGTGGTTCGTCCGTCGCTGACGCGTCCTCCATCAAACGCGTGGCGCAGCGCATCGTCGCGACGAAGAAAGCCGGCAACGACGTCGTCGTCATCGTCTCCGCCATGGGCGACACCACCGACGAGCTGCTCGACCTGGCCGAGCAGGTGTCGCCGCTGCCGCAGGGCCGCGAGCTCGACATGCTGCTGACCGCCGGCGAGCGCATCTCGATGGCGCTGCTGGCGATGGCGATCGCCAACCTCGGCCACGAGGCGCGCTCGTTCACGGGCTCGCAGGCGGGTGTGATCACCAACTCGACCCACGGCAAGGCGCGCATCATCGACGTGACGCCGAGCCGCATCCGGGAGGCCATCGACCAGGGCCACATCGCGATCGTGGCCGGCTTCCAGGGTGTCTCGCAGGACACCAAGGACGTCACCACGCTCGGCCGCGGCGGTTCCGACACCACCGCGGTCGCGCTGGCGGCGGCGCTCGAGGCCGACGTGTGCGAGATCTACACCGACGTCGACGGCATCTTCACCGCCGACCCGCGCATCGTGCCCGCCGCCCGCCGCATCCCGCGCATCTCGTACGACGAGATGATGGAGATGGCGGCCTGCGGCGCGAAGATCCTCCACCTGCGCTGCGTCGAGTACGCTCGCCGCTTCGACCTGCCGATTCACGTACGCAGCTCCTACAGCAACAGGGAAGGCACGTGGGTCGTCTCCGACCCCTACTCCGAAGGAACCGAGATGGAGCAGCCGATCATCTCCGGCGTCGCACACGACCGGAGCGAGGCCAAGATCACTGTTGTCGGGGTCCCCGACAAGGTCGGTGAGGCTGCCGCGATCTTCAAAACCCTGGCCGACGCCGAGATCAACATCGACATGATCGTGCAGAACGTCTCGGCCGCGGCGACGGGCCGCACCGACATCTCCTTCACGCTGCCCACGACCGACAGCCAGACGGCCCTCACGGCGCTGAAGAAGATCCAGGCCAGGATCGGCTTCGAGTCGCTGCTCTTCGACGACCAGATCGGCAAGGTGTCGTTGATCGGCGCGGGCATGCGTTCCCACCCCGGCGTCACGGCCACGTTCTTCGCGGCCCTCGCCGACGCGGGGGTCAACATCGAGATGATCTCCACCTCGGAGATCCGGATTTCCGTCATCGTCGGGCAGGACGACGTGGACTCGGCGGTCGCCGCCGCCCACCACGCCTTCGACCTCGACGCCGACCAGGTCGAAGCCGTTGTTTATGGAGGTACTGGACGATGAGCAGGCCCACCCTGGCCCTGATCGGCGCGACCGGCGCCGTGGGCACCGTCATGCGCGACATCGTCTCCACGCGTGACGACGTCTGGGGCGAGATCCGCCTGGTGGCCTCCCCGCGCTCGGCGGGCAAGGTGCTGCGGGTGCGCGGCGAGGACGTGGTGGTGCGGGCGCTGGCGCCCGAGGTGTTCGACGGCGTCGACATCGCCATCTTCGACGTGCCCGACGAGGTGTCGGCCGAGTGGGTGCCGATCGCCGCGCAGCGCGGCGCGGTCGTCATCGACAAGTCCGGCACGTTCCGCATGGACCCCGACGTCCCCCTGGTGGTGCCGGAGGTCAACCCCGGTGACGCGCGCGACCGGCCGCGCAACATCATCTCCACGCCCAACTGCACCACGCTGTCGATGATGGCGGCCATGGGCGCCCTGCACGCCGAGTACGGCCTGCGGGAGCTCGTGGTGGCCTCCTACCAGGCGGTGTCCGGCTCCGGCGTGGCGGGCTCGGCCCGGCTCTACGACGAGATCGAGGCGCTGGCCGGCGATCGGTCGATCGGCCAGACGGCGGGCGACGTGCGCAAGGCGCTGGCCAACAAGCTGCCCGACGAGTCGCCGTTCCCGGCGCCCGTCGCGTTCAACGTGGTGCCGTGGGCGGGCTCCTACAAGGACGGCGGCTGGGCCTCCGAGGAGCTCAAGCTCCGCAACGAGTCCCGCAAGATCCTCGGCATCCCCGACCTGAAGGTCTCCGCGACCTGCGTCAGGGTGCCGGTGATCACCACCCACTCGCTGGCCGTGCACGCCCGCTTCGAGCGTGAGATCACCGTGGCGGACGCGCACCGGGTGCTGGAGGCGGCGCCGACGGTGGTCCTGATGGACGACCCCGCCAACGGCGTCTTCCCCACCCCGGCCGACGTGGTGGGGACGGACCCGACCTATGTGGGCCGGGTCCGCCAGGCGGTCGACTTCCCCAACACGCTCGACCTGTTCGTCTGCGGCGACAACCTCCGCAAGGGCGCCGCGCTGAACGCGGCCGAGATCGCGGAGCTGGTCGCCACGGAGTTCTGATCGAACGGCCGGGGCGCGGGCCTGTCACCGGAAGAGGATGTCCCAGTGGTCTCCTTCGTCGGCGTAGACGGTGCCTGACGGGGAGCGGTACAACCGGGCTCCGTCACCCCGCGTTCCGGCCGGGTCGGCGATCTTCTTGATGTAGCGGTCGATGCACGCGTTGTGCCCGATGTCGAGCTTGTGGCCGCTGCCGTGGCTGTAGGCGCCGGGCGCGTGCCCGGTCTCGGTGCCGCCGGTGATGGTGACGGGGCAGCCGCTGCGCCTCTTGAGCGTGACCACGCGCTGCACGGTCGCGGTGCGTACGGCGTCGAGCGAGGTGCAGTGGCGCACGTGCCGGTTCGTGCAGCCGCCCGACGAGGTCAGGCGCAGGCCCGCCTCCTTGAGCCAGCGGGTGGCGTGGCCGTGCGACAGGGTCACCATCGCGTGCCTGGGCCTGGCCCGGTGCAGTTGCACCCGGGTCTTCCCCGCCGCCCGCGCACGGTCGCGGGCGGCCTCGTGGAGCGCCCTGTACATGCGGTCCTTGTACGAGCGGTGCTCGACGGACGGCCGTCCGGTGTCGTGAGCGCGCCACTGCGGGCGTCCGGTGTCGTGGGTGTTCCACTGTGGACGTGCGGTGTCGCGGTTGTTCCACTGCGGGCGTGCCGTGCTGCGGGTGTTCCACTGCGGGCGGCCGGTGTCGCGGTTGTTCCACTGCGGGCGTGCCGTGCTGCGGGTGTTCCACTGCGGGCGGCCGGTGTCGCGGTTGTTCCACTGCGGGCGGCCGGTGTCGCGGTTGTTCCACTGCGGGCGTCCCGTGTCGCGGGTGTGCCACTGTGGACGTCCGGTGCTGCGGGTGTGCCACTGCGGGCGGCCGGTGTGCTGCCTGCGGTGGCGGTGCTGCTCGCGGCGAGGGGCCTGCGAGCGGGTGCCGTAGTGCGGGCGGTCGCGGTACGCGCCGTCCCGGTAGGCCATCCTCCCGGCCGTGTCGTCGTACGCGCCGCCGTCCAGGTCGTCGGCGCCCGAATCGAGGCCGACGATCCAGCGGGGAGCCGGGAACGTGTCCTCGAAGCGCATGATCGACGCCGGTTCCTCTCCCGGGTCTTCCCCGGGCGCTGTCGGAGTGGCGGAGGCGGCGGTGGCCATGGCGATTATGGAGATCTCGATAGCAAAGAGCGCGACCACACAGGGCCGCACCGTCCTACGTATCCACATGTTTGTGCCTATTCGCGGAATAGCCCTCCCGCTGGAAACATCAATCCCACGGTTCACACCGGATGACCCCTGTCACACCGGGATCTTTGCTCTGTGTCTGCGATCACCGTGCGGGTTCATGACCTAACCCGGCATCAAGCCGTAAAGTGACGAACGTGTCCGAAGCCCGAAGCCGTGGATCGGAGAGCACCCGGGAGGTCATCGTCGCGACGGCCCTCCGGCTGTTTCGGGAGCGCGGCTTCGAGGCGACCACGATGCGGGCCATCGCCGCCGAGGCCGGGGTGTCGGTGGGCAACGCCTACTACTACTTCGACAGCAAGGAAGCGCTGGTCCAGGCGTACTACGACCGTGCCCAGGCCGAGCACGAGGAGGCCTGCCGCGCGTTGCTCGCCACCGAGAGCGCCTTCGCCGCCCGGCTGAGCGGCGTGCTGCGGGAGTGGGTGCGGGTCTCGGAGCCGTACCACGCGTTCGCGGTGAAGTTCTTCAAGCACGCGGCCGAGCCGACGAACCCGCTCAGCCCGTTCAGCGCGCAGTCCTCGCCGGCCCGCGAGGCGTCGATCGGCATCTACCGCCAGGTGGTGGAGGGCGCGACCGACCGGATGGACGCCGAGCTGCGCGAGGAGCTGCCGGAGCTGCTCTGGCTGCTGTCGATGGGCATGGTGCTGTTCTGGGTGCACGACACCTCGGACGGGTGCGCGCGCACCTACCGGCTGATCGAGGTGACCGTGCCGCTGGTGGACCGGCTCGTGGGCCTGTCGCACCTGCCGGGGCTGCGCGGGATCACCAAGGACTTCATCGCCGCGGTGCACGAGCTGCGGGCGTAGGCGTACCACATACCGGTTGGTATGGTGCGAGGCATGACGCAGAACTGGGGCATGACCATTCCCTTCTACGACCGTTCCCTCGCGGCGTCGCAGCGGCTGATCGAGGAGCTGCCCGCGCTCGGGTACACCGACCTGTGGTCGGCCGAGGTGAACGGCGTCGACGGGTTCACGCCGCTGGCCCTGGCCGCGCAGTGGGCGCCGGGGGTGCGGCTCGGCACCGCCATCGTGCCGGTCTCGACCCGCGGCCCCGGGCTGCTGGCGATGTCCGCCGCCACCGTGGCGGACCTGGCGCCGGGACGGTTCGTGCTGGGCATCGGCTCGTCCTCGCCGGCCATCGTGGAGCGCTGGAACGCGATGGACTTCACCAAGCCGTACGCCAGGACCCGCGACACGCTGCGCTTCCTGCGCGCGGCGTTGGCCGGCGAGAAGGTGTCGGAGACCTACGAGACGTTCACCGTCAAGGGGTTCAGGCTGGAGCGGGCCCCCGAGGTCGCGCCGAAGATCGTGCTGGCCGCGCTGCGGCCCCGGATGCTGCGCCTGGCCGCCGAGGAGGCCGACGGCGCGATCACCAACTGGCTCTCCCCGGACGACGTGCGCAAGGTCCGCGCCGAGCTGCGGCCCGAGACCGAGCTGATCGCCCGCCTGTTCGTGTGCGTCAGCGAGGACGCCGACGCGGTACGCGAGCGCGGCCGCTGGATGCTGGCCAGCTACCTCACGGTGCCCGCCTACGCGGCCTTCCACGACTGGCTGGGCCGCGGCGAGCTGCTGCGGCCGCTGCACGAGGCGTGGGCCGCCGGCGACCGCAAGGCCGCGCTCCAGGCCATCCCGGATGAGGTCGTGGACGCGCTCATCGTGCACGGCGACGCCGCGACCTGCCGGGCCAGGATCCAGGAGTACGTGGACAACGGGCTCGACACGCCCGTGCTGGCGCCGATCCCCGGGGAGACCCCGATCGACCAGGCGGTCCGCGACCTCGCGCCGAAGGGCTGACCCCGCCGCGTCCCGCGCCGCGCCGTTCGGGCATCCGGCCGCGCGCCGGGCGTGAGGAACCAATCTCCTCCGGTAACACGTTATGTCGTGAGAGACGGGGTAAGGGGATCTCATGATGGCGAAAGCAGCACGGGCGGCGGCGGCGTGGCGCACGTACCGCGAGGTGACCAAGCCGGGCTCGCCGGGACTCATGACGAGAGTACGCGCGATCCCGCGCATGATCGGCGCCGTGACGCGCGGCAGGTACGAAGGGCTCGGCAAGGGCAAGCTGGCGCTGATGGCGATGGGCGTGGTCTACATGATCTCGCCCATCGACGTGGTGCCCGACTTCCTCGTGCTCATCGGCGTCGCCGACGACTTCGGCGTCTTCCTGTGGCTGATGGCGTCGCTCCTCGGCGAGAGCGGCCGCTACGTGGACTGGGAGCGCAAGGTCATCACCGGCCGCGTGGAGACCCGGCCGCAGGAAGGCTAGATCTCTTCCATCCGCAGCCAGGCACGTGACGGGAGCGGGTGGCCGAACAGGCGTGCGGCGTTGCCGTACGCCACTCTGGCGATGTCGGCGGGCGGCAGCGGGCCGAGGTTGCGCGCGACCGTCTGCTGGGTGTCGGGCCACGTCGAGTCGGAGTGCGGGTAGCCGCTCTCCTGCAGCACGTGGTCGAGGCCGACCGCCAGCCGCACGCCGGACAGCGCGTGGTCGTTGAGCGTGCCGAAGAAGAAGTTGCGGCGCAGCACCTCGCTGGGCTTGAGCCCGCCGTCCCACGACGTCTCGCCGCCCGCCACCGGGTGGTCGAGCGCGTAGTCGGCCCGCTCGGCCAGCATTGGCAGCCAGCCCACCCCGCCCTCGACGATGAGGATGCGCAGGTTGGGGAAGCGCAGCGGCAGCCCGGACCACAGCCAGTCGGCACAGCCGAACATGGCGCTGGTCGGCATCAGCGTGGTGATCGCCTCGATGGGGGTGTCGGGCGAGGGCACCGGCGACCAGCCGGACGAGCCGGTGTGGAGGCAGACCACGGTGCCGGTCTCCTCGCAGGCCGCGAAGAACGGGTCCCAGTGGCCGCTGTGGATCGACGGCAGCCGCAGCCGCGTGGGGAACTCGGGGAACACCACGGCCTTGAAGCCGCGCGCCGCGTTGGCCCTGATCTCCTTGGCGGCCACGTCGGGGTCGGGCAGCCAGGGCAGCTGCAGCCCGATGATCCGCTCGGGGAAGGTGCCGGCCCAGACGTCGATGTGCCAGTCGTTGTAGGCCTTGACCAGGGCCAGGCCGAGCTCCTGGTCGCGGGTCCTGGCGAAGGCCACGCCGGCCTGGCCCGCCAGCATGCCGGGGAAGCACAGGGCCGCCCAGATGCCGGCGGTGTCCATGTCCCTGACGCGGGCCTCGATGTCGTAGCAGCCGGGGCGCATGTGCTCGAACCTGACCGGGTCGAGCGTCCACTGCTCGCGCGGCAGGCCGGCGCCGACGTCGAGCCCCGCGCACGGATAGGTGGCGCCGCCGTAGCGCCACACTTGGTGACCGGCCTCGGTCTCCACCACCTTGGGCGCGACCTCGGCGTATTTCTCCGGCACCCTGTCATCGAAAAGGTCGGGAGGCTCGATCAGGTGATCGTCGGCGGAAATGATCACGTAGTCGCGCCGCCTCGGCTCTGGGTCGGAAAGCAGCGGCGTAGTCACGCAGGTAACCGTACGACGACGGGATAACGTCGAACAAGCTGCGACGTATCCGTTGGGTATCCGTGGTGCGTCGCGGACCTCCGACCCGGTGTCCCCCTCGTCGCCCGGCCGCTTCTCCGGGCGCCAGGGCGGGGCCCGGGGTCGCCGAGAGGGGGACGCGGACGACCCCGGGCCGAGGGGGTCCGCCGTAAGGGTGCCGCTCCCCGCGAACCCCGGCGCCGCCTCTACCCGCCGGAGTTCGGTCCAGTCAGCAGATGCTCGCGGAGTTCGGCGACGGCGTCGGGGCCGAGCCCGACCGTGGCCGTGACGTACGCCTCGACGGAGCCGTGCCGGGCGCACAGGTCGGTCAGGAACAGCCGCATCGCCTCGGCCGGGGCCTGCCCGAACCCGGGCCAGACCGCCTCGCCGGGGTGACGGGCGCGCCACGAGGTGACGAACCGCTCGGTGGCCAGGCCGGTCAGCGCGTAGTCGGCGACGATGTCGTCCTCGGCCACGCCCAGCAGCGACAGCACGATCGCCGACAGCAGGCCGGTACGGTCCTTGCCGGCGGCGCAGTGGACGACCACCGGCGCGCTGTCGGCCTGCGCGATGGTCTCCAGGGCCGAGCGCAGGTTGCCGATCCCGTCCTCGGTCACTTCCAGGTAGCGGTCGGCCAGGTAGCGGGCCACGCCGAGGTTCTCGTCGAAGACGGAGACGTTCCAGCGGCGGCCCTCGATGGGGAGGTTGCGGTAGGCCAGCCCGTGGCCGTCGGGGACCCGGCCGTACTTCTCCGCCTCGTAGGGGTGGCGCAGGTCGATGACGGTGCGCACGCGCAGCGCCCGGAACGTGTCGAGGTCCGCGCCCGCGAGGCCGCCGAGGGAGTCGGCCCGGTAGAGGCGCTGCCAGCGGACCGAGCGGCCGTCGGCGGTGACATATCCGCCAAGGTCACGAAAATTGTGGATATTGGCAAATTCGATATGCCGGATCACCCACAACACCCTAATCCGTGCGGGCTTCCTCCGGCTCGGCCACGGACTCCTGAGCCTTCCTGTCGGCCACCTCGCGCTTGATGAGCAGGACCCAGCCGCCCACGGCGATGCCGATGAACAGCCACCACTGCACGCCGTAGGCCAGGTTGAGGCCGCCGCCCGAGCCCACGTCGGGCGCGGGCACCGGCTCGGGGGCGGCGGCGCTCGGGGGCTGCTGCCCGGTCAGCTCGACGTACCCGTCGAGCAGGGGGTACGTCAGCGACCTGCCGATCGAGGCCGGGTTGATGAGCAGCACCTGACGGGGCGGCAGCCCGGACCGCTCCCTGATGCCGCTGTTGGCCTCGGTCTCGCTCGGCCGTAGCCGCCCGGTGACAGTTACCTCACCCGTGGGCGGCGGGGGCACCGCTGGATGCTCGTCGGCGCTCGCCCCCGCCGGGACCCAGCCCCGGTTGACCAGGACGGCGTGGCCGCCGCCGGTGACGAGGGGAGTGATCACGAAGTAGCCCGGCCGCCCGTTCTGCGGACGCCGCCGCACGACGAGCTCCTGCGCGGGATCGTACGTGCCGGTGACCGTGACGCTCCTGAACCGGTCGGACTCCTCGGCGGTCCCGCCCGGCCGGACGAGGGTCTCCAGGGGCACCGGGGCGCTCTCGATGTTGCGGGTGACGAGGTCGCTGTCGGCCGAGCGCTCCTCGAAGCGCCCGAACTGCCACTGCCCCAGGAACACGAAGGCGGGGATCACGAGCAGCACGACGATGTGGAGCGCGACCCAGCGGGGCGTGAGCAGGAACCGGTACACGTCTCAAGGGTAGGCACCGCGGCAGGTGCTCCCGCACGCGGCTCAGGCGGTCCTGCACGCGGCCCCGGGCAGGGGCGTCACCTCGCGGGGACCGCTCACCTCGTGGCCCTCGGCGCAGCGGAGGTACTGCTCGACGGGGGCGCCGCAGTCGCGGTGGGTCAGCAGCGTCGGTGGGCCCTCCTCGCCGGACAGGTATCTGTCGCCCCAGTGCATGAGCGCGACCAGCAGCGGATAGAGGTCGCGCCCCTTGTCGGTCAGCCGGTACTCGTCGCGCTGCCGCTGGCCCGGCTCGCGGTAGGGGACCTTGCGCAGCAGCCCTTCCTCGACCAGGCGCGTCAGCCGGGCGCTGAGCACCTGCCGGGGGGCGCCGGTGTGGGCCTGCATGTCGGCGAACCGCCGCACGCCGCTGAACGCCTCACGCAGCACCAGGAAGGTCCACTTCTCGCCGACGACGTCCAGGGTGCGCTCGATCGAGCAGTTGTCCACCCGGAAAGGCACGATCATGCCGCACATTCTACCTGAGTTCGATTGACAGACTCAGGTTGCCGGGAGGAAGCTGGGTTCATGCTAGGAACTCAGGGGGATCATCTCTTCGGTGTGCGGATCCGCCCGGCCCGGTGCGACGACGCGGAGCGGGTCCGGCGCTTCCTGGCGGGCCTGTCCCTGCACACGCAGACCTTGCGCTTCTTCTCCGGCGTCACCAGGCCCGCCGCCGGCCTCGTGCGCGCGCTCACCGAGATGACCGAAATCAGGGACGTGCTCGTCGCCGTGCACGAGGGGGAGGCCGGGTCCGGGGGAGAGATCGTCGGCCATGCCATGAGCTACCGGGGCGGGGCGGCCGACGTGGAGATCGCTGTGGTGGTGGCCGACCGGTGGCAGGGGTTCGGGCTCGGCCCCGCGCTCGTCAACAGGCTGCTGTCCAGGGCCGCCCTGCGCGGCGCCACCACCGTCGGCATGGACGTGATGGGCGACAACCGCCGGGTGCTGGGCATGATCCGCAAGGTCTGGCCCGGCGCCGCGATGCGGGTGTCCTCAGGGTCGGTGGAGGTGACCGCTATGATCCAGGAGGCCCTACTATTTGCGGAACAACGTTCTGGTGGCTCACCATTGACAGCGTGAAGAGTGCCAAGAACGGACGCGACGGTCGGACCCGGATCATCGAAGGTGCCCTCCGCCGATTCAGCCAGGACGGGGTGTCGGCCACCACCCTGGCGAGCCTCCGTGACGAGAGTGGTGTGAGCGTCGGCAGCTTCTACCACCACTTCGCGAGCAAGGAGCACGTCTTCGGCGTGCTCTACGCCGAGACCCTCCAGGCCTACCAGGCGGAGTTCGTCGCCGAGCTGAGGCGCCACGACGACGCCCGTGACGGCGTGGAAGCGGTCGTCGCCTTCCACATGCGCTGGTCCGGCGAGCACCCCGAGCGGGCCAGGCTGCTCGTCAGCGAGCGCCCGCCGCGCAAGCAGGAGCCGGGCGGCGCCGAGGTGGCCGAGGCCAGGCGCGAGTTCTTCCGCCAGGTCTCCGACTGGTGGCGGCCGCACATGAGGAGCGGCAAGCTCCAGCCCGTCTCCCCGACCATGTGCTACGTGCTGTGGCTCGGGCCGGCGCAGGAGATGTGCCGGCTCTGGTTCGCCGGCGCGCACGCCCCCACCGACGAGGAGGTCAGGGGCCTGGCCGAGGCCGCCTGGCACAGCCTGCGCCAGCGCGAGGACGCCTAGTCGTCAGGCGGGCTGCCGCACGCGTGTGCGCACCCTCCAGTCCGACGCGTCGAGCGAGATGTCGAGCCGCAGCTCTCCCCGCCTCCGGCGCAGCCCCGGCACGCGGACCCGGACCTGCACGGTGAAACGGCCGCCGCGCGGGCAGCCGAACCCCAGCTCGCCGGGGAGCACCCGCAGGTCGTCGCGGTTGCCGCAGCGCGGGCACGTCCACGACACCAGATCGAGCCCTCGGTCGTAGTCGGAGCAGGCGCCGAAGTACTCGTCGGGCGCGAACCGCGCCTCGCAGGCCAGGCAGGGGATGAGCACGGAACATCCGCTCCTCTTCGAACGGCGGGGGGAGAGCATCCAAGAGATACCGCGCCGTACTTGCAACGCGCTGGAAGAATCCCCGGTGTCCGGGTAACAGTATGATCACTGACAGTATCGGATCATGCGTGTCGGTTCGCGGTGAAAGGATGGTGGCGTGGAACGACTGCGCGATCACCTCCTCGAGACCGGCTACACCGTGGACGGCGTACGCGAGCGGCTGGGCGACGTCGCGGCGACCGCGCTCGCCCGCGAGGAGCTGGTCCCCGCCCTGCGCGCCACCGCCGGCGACGACCCGCTCGGCGCGCTGATCCGGCTCTGGTGGCTGGGCGTTCCCGTCGAGGCCGCGCGCCTGCCCGCGGCGGTGCTGGAGCAGGCGCTGGAGTCGGGGCTGGTGAGCGCCGAGGGTGACGAGCTCCGCGCCGGGGTGCACCTGCAGCCCTGGGAGAGCGACGGGTACGTGGTCTCCGACCGGAAGGTGCGCCCCGGCGACCCGGCGCTGCGCCCCGACCACGTGGTGGGCGCGGGCGGCGCGTCCGCCAACCTCGCCCAGCTCGTCACCCGCCGCCCCGCCGGCCGGGCGCTCGACCTCGGCACCGGCTGCGGCGTGCAGGTCGTCTCGCTGGCAGGCCGGGCCGGCCACGTGACCGCCACCGACGTGAACCCGCGGGCGATCGAGCTGGCCCGGCTGAGCTGGCGGCTCTCGGGGATCTCCGGCGTGGACGCCCGCGTGGGCTCGCTGTTCGAGCCGGTCGAGGACGAGCGCTACGACCTGGTCGTGGCCAACCCGCCGTTCGTGATCTCTCCTGGCGGCACGCTGACCTACCGCGAGACCGGCGCGGCCGGCGACGCGTTCTGCCGCGACCTCGTACGGCGGACGCCGCGCCACCTCAGCCCCGGCGGCCAGGCCCACTTCCTGGCCAGCTGGCTGCACGTGGAGGGAGAGGACTGGCGCGACCGGGTGGGCGGCTGGCTGCGCGACGGCGGCTGCGACGCCTGGGTGGTGGAGCGCGACGTGCAGGACCCGGCCGAGTACGTCGAGCTGTGGCTGCGCGACGCCGCCCGGCAGGGCACCCCCGACTACGCCGAACGCTACGACCGGTGGCTCGCCTGGTTCGAGGAGCACAAGGTCGAGGCGATCGGCTTCGGCTGGATCAGCATGCGCAACTCCGGCACGCTCGACCCGGTGGTCCGCGTCGAGCGGCTCACCCACCGGGTGACCCTGCCGGTCGGCGACTACGTGGACGGCGTCCTCGACGCGATCTCGGCCGCCCACCGCGCCGGGGACCTCTCGGCGGCCCGGCTGCGCACCGCCGAAGGGCTGCTGGACGAGCGCGTCGGGCTGCCCGGCGCGGAGGACCCGATGCGCATCGTGCTGCGCCAGACCGCCGGGCTCCTCCGTACGCGCGAGGTCGGCACCGTGGAGGCCGCCCTGGCCGGCGTGTGCGACGGCGAGCTGGCGCTCGGCCCCCTGCTCAACGTCATCGCCGAGCTGGTCGGCGACGGCGCGGCGCCGCAGGCCGAGGCCATCCGCCCGCTCATCGCCGAGGGCTATTTCGTCCTGTGACCCCGCGGTTGATCGGGCGTTGATTGGTTGTTGACCCGCGTGGTCGAAGCTTCTGACAACGACGCGGCCCTGGGGGGTTCGAGGGACCGCGTCGGGTCCGGCCGGTCGCCGTTGTGAGGCGGCTAGCCGCCGCGCGGAGCATCCGGATGACCGGGCCCCCTGGCGACGCGCGGTGGTCAGGCGGCCGGCCGGGCCGCCGATCTGTACGGACCACGGGGGGTTCGTGACTCCCAAAGGACAGCCTTGGTTAACCATGTGTGGATGACACGTCTGGACGACGAGCTGTACTCAGGACTCGACGACCTTCCCCGCGACGGGGATGCCGGCGAGCAGGCTCCTGACATCGTCGGCCTCAGGGGCGCCGAGCCGGGCGAAGAGGCCGAGGGCCTGACGTAGGCACTCGGCGCTGCGGGTGGCGCTGCCCAGCCCCATGAGGGCGCGGCCCAGCACCGTCAGCGACAGCGCCTCCCCGTACGGATGCCCGATCTCCCGCGAGACGACCAGCGCCTGCTCGGCGTGGCGGACCGCGTCCTCGTAGCGTCCGGCGGTGATGAACGTCTCGGCCAGCCGCGAGCACACCCGCTGCTCCCACACCCGCTGCTTGCCCGCGCGGAAGAACGCCAGGCACTCGGCGTGGTGGTGGACGGCCTCGGCGAGCCGGCCCACCCGCGACAGCACGATGCCCAGGTGGTAGCGGGCCCTGGCGGTGCCGGCGCCGCTGCCGATCTCGGTGAACAGGGCCAGCCCCTGCTCCGCCGCCGCGATCGCGTCCTCCGGACGGCCGAGGCCGAGGTGGTCGCGGGCGGAGTAGCTGTGCACCAGCGCCTCGCCGGCGGGCACGCCGTTCTCCCGGTAGAAGCGCATGGCCGCGTCGAACCAGGCCAGCGCCTCGGTGTGGCGGCGCTGCCGGCCCACCACGACCGCCAGCGCGTTGAGCACCTCACCGGTGACGATCTTCTCGTGCCGTGCGGCCGACAGCTCGTGCACCCGGGTGAACTGCTCCTCGGCCTCCGGCAGCCGGTTGCCGGCGAACATCACCCGGCCCAGGACGTACCGGGCGCGCAGCTCGCTGCCCTGGTCGCCCAGGCGGAGCGCGGTGGCGAGCACGGCGCGGGTGGCGTGGTCGAACTCGCGGGTGTGGGTGCCCGACTCCAGCAGCGGCTCCATGGCCACCAGCAGGTCGCCCGCGGGCAGCAGCTGGTCGCCGGCGCGGGCGGAGGCGGCGGCCTGGTTGATCGAGGCGAACAGCGCGTCGCCCTCGACGATCAACCAGGCGACGGCCTCGTCGGCGGTGGAGAAGGTGCGCCCGCTGCCGACCACGGCCAGGTTGTCGGAGATCATGCTGCCCTCGTAGGCGAGCCGGTGCGCCGACTGGGCCGAGGCCAGGTAGAAGCCGAGCAGGCGGCGCAGGGCCATCGTGCGCGCCTGCTGCCGTTCGGCCTTCTCCAGCTCCTTGCGGGCGAACAGCTTGAGCAGGTCGTGGTAGCGGTAGCGGCCGGGCGCGGGCGCCTCCACCAGGCTGGCGTCGACCAGCGACTCCAGCAGGTCCTCCGCCTCGAAGACGCTCATCGACAGCAGCGCCGCCGCGGCCCCGAGCGAGATGTCCGGCCCGGTGGGCAGCGCCAGCAGCCGGAAGGCGCGCTGCTGTGCCGGGTCGAGCTGGCCGTAGCCGAGCGCGAACGTGGCCTCCACGGCCAGGTTGCCGACCCGCAGCTCGTCCAGCCGGCGCTGCTCGTCGGCCAGGCGGGGGACGAGCGAGGCCACGGTCCACGACGGGCGGGCGGCCAGCCGGGCCGCCACGATCCGCACCGCCAGCGGCAGGAAGCCGCAGGCGGCCACCACGTCCATGGCGGCGCCGTGCTCGGCCGCCACCCGCTCGGGCCCGGCCACCGCGGCGAACAGCTGCAGAGCCTCGTCGGGCTCCATCACGTCCAGGTCCACCAGCTTGGCGGAGGGCAGGTCGGCGAGCTTGGACCGGCTGGTCACCAGCGCCGCGCAGCCCGGCGAGCCCGGCAGCAGGGGGCTCACCTGGCCGGCGTCGCGGGCGTTGTCGAGCAGTACGAGGATGCGCCGGTCGGCCAGGATCGACCGGTAGAGCGCGGCCCGGTCGGCCGGCGCCTCGGGGATCACGTCGGCCGGGATGCCCAGCGCGCGCAGGAACGAGCCCAGCGTCGAGGCCGGGTCGGCCGCCTCGTCGGTGTAGCCGCGCAGGTCGGCGTAGAGCTGGCCGTCGGGGAACAGGTGGCCGGTGGCGTGCGCCACGTGCACCGCCAGCGCGGTCTTGCCCACGCCGCCGATCCCGCAGATCGCCGCGACCGGCACGCCCTCGGCCGGCGACTGGGCCGACACCAGCGTGCGCAGCCGCCCGGCGATCTCCTTGCGCCCGGTGAAGTCGTTCACCGCGGCCGGGAGCTGCGCGGGCCTGGGCAGGTCGGGCGCCGGCTCCTCCTCGGGCTCCTTCGCCTCCTCCTGCTCGGCCCTGACAGGCGCGGACAGGCCGGGGTCGGCGGTCAGGATGCGCTGGTGCAGGGCCGTCAGCTCCGGCCCCGGCTCGACGCCCAGCTCGTGGACGAGCGCCTGGCGGGTCTCGGTGAAGACCGCCAGGGCGTCGCCCTGCCGCCCGCACCGGTAGTAGGCGAGCATGAGCTGGGCCCGCAGCCGCTCGCGCAGCGGGTGGTCGGCGGTGAGCGCGACCAGCTCGGCCACCACCGAGGCGTGGTCGCCCAGCTCCAGGTCGAGGTCCATGAGCGTCTCGATGACGCCGAGCCGCCGCTCGACGAGCCGGTCGCGCTGGTGCTCGGCGAACGGGCCGACGGCCCCGGCCAGCGGTTCGCCCTCGAACAGGGCGAGCCCGGCCCGCAGGCGTTCGGCGGCGACGGGCAGCCGGCCCGCGCGGCGGGCGGTCTCGGCCTCGGTGACGGCCCGTTCGAACCGGGTGAGGTCGAGCGAGTCCGCCGGCAGCCGCAGCGCGTAGCCCTTGCCGACCGAGGTCAGCAGTTCGGGACGCGAGCGGGCGGGCCGCTCCGGCTCCAGCACCGTACGCAGACGGGAGACGTAGGTGCGCAGCGCGCCCAGCGCGCGCGGCGGCGACTCCTCGCCCCAGACCGCGTCGATCATCTCGGCCGGGGTGACCGCCCGGCCCTCCTTGAGCAGCAGCATGCCGAGGATCGAGCGCTGCAACGGAGTCCCCAGGTCGAGCTCGTGTCCGTGGCGCCACGCACGGACCGGACCCAGCACGGCGAACCGCAGCCCGTTGTCGACGTCCTGACCAGCCATGCCGCCTGTCCCCACAGCAATGGATCGATTTGGTACCAAATGATAGGTCCATCCTCAGCTCCCACCTAGGAAGGCGCCGATTCGGTGACCGTTCTGTTGATCCGGCATTGATTCCCCGTTGAGCGCCGCAGGCCACTCTCGAAGAGGTACGA
>NZ_JAPNNL010000200.1 GCF_027620315.1 Nonomuraea corallina
AGCAGGGCGGCGGGCGGCGCCGCGCGGGCCCAGCGGTGCGCCAGCGGGCGCAGCTCGGCGTCGCCCGCGGCCGTCACGACCAGCGCGTGCGCCGCGTTCGTGCCCGGGGCCAGCTCCCACACCAGGTCGGGGTGGATCGCCGCCACCGCGGGACCGAGCAGCTCCGCCTGCTTGTCGCGCTCTCCGGCCGCGACCGCCGCGTCCAGCGCCGGCCTGGCGCTCTGCCACCACTGCCAGAACCCCGCCACGCGCTCAGCCGGGTCGGCACCCTCGTCGTCGCTCTTGCGCCCGAACAGTCGCATGGCTGAATCCTCGCAGACCCCGGGCCCCGGTCGTCACCCGCGTCGCCCCCGTCGCCCGGGCGCTTCGCCCGGACGCTTCGCCCGGGCACCTCCGCGCGGACAGTACGCTGGAACGGTCATGGGACTGCGTGTGCTTGCCGCCATGTCGGGCGGCGTCGACTCCGCCGTGGCCGCCGCCCGGATCGCCGAGGCCGGTCACGACGTCACTGGTGTCCACCTCGCCCTCTCCGCCAACCCCCAATCGCACCGCACCGGGGCCAGAGGCTGCTGCACGATCGAGGACTCGCGCGACGCCAGGCGGGCGGCCGACGTCATCGGCATCCCGTTCTACATCTGGGACATGGCCCAGCGGTTCCAACGCGACGTGATCGACGACTTCGTGGCCGAGTACGCGGCCGGCCGCACGCCCAACCCGTGCCTGCGGTGCAACGAGAAGATCAAGTTCGCCGCGGTGCTCGACCGGGCGCTGGCGCTGGGCTTCGACGCGGTCGCCACCGGCCACCACGCCAGGCTCGTCGACGGCGTGCTGTCCCGCAGCGCCGACCCGGCCAAGGACCAGTCGTACGTGCTCGGGGTCCTCACCCGCGAGCAGCTCGGCCACGCCATCTTCCCGCTGGGCGACTCGACCAAGGCCGAGGTGCGCGCGGAGGCCGCCCGGCGCGGGCTGACCGTCGCCGACAAGCCCGACAGCCACGACATCTGCTTCATCGCCGACGGCGACACCCGCGGCTTCCTGGCAGAGCGGCTCGGCGCGGCCGAGGGGCCGATCGTCGACGAGTCCGGCGCGGTGGTCGGCAGCCACCCCGGCGCTCACGGGTTCACCGTGGGCCAGCGCAAGGGCCTGCGCATCGACCGGCCCGCGCCCGACGGCAGGCCCCGCTACGTGCTGTCGATCGAGCCGGTGTCCAACACCGTCACCGTCGGGCCGCGTTCGGCGCTGGAGGTCACCCGCATCTCCTGCCTGCGCCCGGTGTGGAACGGCCCGGAGGTCCGCGACCACCTCACCGTGCAGCTGCGCGCGCACGGCGAGGTCTACGGGTGCGCGTTCGAGGAGCGCGACGGCGGCCTGGTCATCGAGCTCGACCGGCCGGCCACCGGCGTCGCGGCCGGGCAGGCCGCGGTGCTCTACTCGGGGCCGACCGTCATCGGGTCGGCCACGATCGCGTCGGCGGCCTAGAGCGGGCAGAGCGGGGCGGGCCAGAGCAGGCAGAGCGGCCAGCGCGGTCCAGCGCGGTCTAGAGTTCGACCGATTCGCCGACCGGGATGCGGCGCATCTCGGCCCCCTGCTTCTCCGACTCCGCCCGCAGCCAGGTGTCCACCAGGCCGAGCCCGAGGTCGTTGAGCAGCCCGTCATGCGTGGAGAACGCCCGCGCGGGCCGGACCGCGCGCAGGTACTCGACCATCTCCACGAGTTTCAGCCACGGCGCGTTGGTCGGCACCAGCAGGGTCTCCACCTCGGCGTCGGGCACGGTGAGCGCGTCGCCCGGGTAGAACAGCCCGCCGTCGAGCATGAATCCGACGTTGTGCACGATGGCCAGGTCAGGATGGTTCTTGGCGTGCCACTCGCCGAACACGTCCACCCGGAACCCGGCCGCCTCGAAGTCGTCGCCGTGCCGTACCACGTTGACCGTCAGCGGCAGGTCGGCGAGCTTGGCCGCGACGGCCTCGCACGTCCACACCTCCAGGCCGGGGGAGGCGGCGGCGAGCCTGTCGACGTCCAGATGGTCGAAGTGCTCGTGGGTGATGAGCACCGCGTCGGCGCCGTCGAGCACCGGATCGCGGGTGAAAGCGCCGGGGTCGACGACCAGGACCCGGCCGTCCTTCTCCAGGCGTACGCAAGCGTGCCCGTACTTCGTGAGCTTCATTCCGCAGAGCCTACGCTGGTGCCCATGTTGACGTGGGAAGCCACTGGGGTCGGATCGCACCCAGGTGACGATCATCTTGAGGCGCTGCGGGTCGTGTTCGGGGAGGTGCCGGGGCTGCCCTATCTGCCGGAGCTGCCCGCGCGCGGGGTCGGCGCCGACATGGTGGGGCGGACGGCGGGGCTCCTCGTCGACCTGCCCGTGGAGGTGCAGCCGTCCGGGTGGCGGCTGGCCGGGCGGCCGGGGCGCGACCACCGGCGCGCCGTCGACCACCTGCGGCGCGACCTCGACGGCCTGGAGGAGGTCGGCCACGGCTACGAGGGGCCGCTGAAGCTCCAGGTCTGCGGGCCGTGGACGCTGGCGGGGGCGATCGAGCTGCGCCACGGCGACAAGGTCCTGTCCGACCCGGGCGCGGTGCGCGACCTGGCCGCCTCGCTCGCGCAGGGCGTCGCCGACCACTGCGCCGAGGTGCGCCGGCGCATGCCCGGCGTCACCGACCTGGTGCTGCAGCTCGACGAGCCGGGCCTGCCCGGAGTGCTCGCGGGCACGGTGCCGACCGCCTCGGGGTTCGGCCGGCTGGCCGCCGTGGAGGAGTGGCGGGTGGAGGAGTCGCTGCGCGCCTTCCCCGAGCCGGTGGTCCACTGCTGCGCCCCGTCCGTGCCGTACGCGCTGCTGCGCCGGGCCGGGGTGCGGGCGGTGTCCGCGGACGCGTCGCTGATCAGGCGCAGGGACGAGGAGGCGATCGGGGAGCTCGTGGAGGCGGGCGTCGGGCTGCTCCTCGGCGTGGTGCCCGCCACCGACACGCGGCTGCCCGGCCCGGCGGCGGTCGCCAGGCCCGCGCTGGAGCTGTGGCGGCGGCTCGGCTTCGCGCCCGAGGACCTGGCCGGGAAGGTCGTGCTCAGCCCCGCCTGCGGGCTGGCCGCCGCCTCGCCCGGCTACGCCAGGGCCGCGCTCGCCGCCTGCAGGAAGGCCGCCCAAGTGGTCAAGGACGACCCCGCCCGCGACCTCAAGGATTGACGGTCCGCCGCGATACCGTTCTGCCTGGGGGTCCGTACGGGAAGGAGAGGCCGTGAGCGAGCTGGAGGAGGCGCCCGCGGCGGCGCGGGAGCGGCACGCCGAGCTGAGCGAGCTGGTCGAGGACGCGCGCTACCGCTACTACGTGGAGGACGCGCCGACCGTCAGCGACGCGCAGTTCGACACCTGGTTCAACGAGCTGCTGGAGCTGGAGCAGGCCCACCCGGAGCTGCAGACGCCCGACTCGCCCACGCAGAAGGTCGGCGCTCCGGTCTCGGGGGAGTTCGCCAAGGTCCGCCACCTGGCCCGGATGGAGAGCCTCGACAACGTCTTCGACGCCGAAGGCATGGCCGCCTGGCAGGCCAGGGCGGAGCGGCTGGCCGAAGGCGACCCCGGCCCCTACCTCTGCGAGCTGAAGATCGACGGGCTGGCCATCGCGCTGGTCTACCGTGACGGCAGGCTGGAGCGCGGCGCCACCCGAGGCGACGGGCGGATCGGCGACGACGTGACCGCCAACGTGCGCACCATCAGGGACATCCCGCACCGGCTCACCGGTGACGACGTCCCCAGCCTGGTCGAGGTGCGCGGCGAGGTCTACATCCCGGTCGAGGGCTTCAAGCGGCTCAACGAGCAGCTCGTGGAGGAGGGCAAGCCGCCGTTCGCCAACCCGCGCAACTCCGCCGCCGGCACGCTGCGGCAGAAGGACCCGCGCGTCACCGCCAGGCGGCCGCTGCGCATGCTGGTCCACGGCGTGGGCGTCTGGGAGGGCGCGGCGGAGCCGCAGTCGCAGTCGCAGGTCTACGAACGGCTGCGCGCGTTCGGGCTGCCGGTGAGCGACCTCTACCGGGTGGTGGACGGCGTCGACGAGGTCAACGCCTACATCGAGCACTACCGCGAGCACCGCCACGACCCCGCCTACGAGATCGACGGCGTGGTCGTGAAGGTCGACAGGTTCCGGGTCCAGCGCGAGCTGGGCTCGACCTCGCGGGCGCCGCGCTGGGCCATCGCCTACAAGTACCCTCCCCAGGAGGTCAACACCAAGCTGCTCGACATCCACGTCGGCGTGGGCCGCACCGGCAGGGTGACGCCGTTCGGGGTGATGGAGCCGGTGGTGGTGTCCGGTTCGACGGTCACCCGGGCGACGCTCCACAACGCCGCCGTGGTGGCCAAGAAGGGCGTGCTCATCGGCGACACGGTCGTCCTGCGCAAGGCCGGTGACGTCATCCCCGAGATCATCGGGCCGGTCACCGCCCTGCGCGACGGCGCCGAGCGGCCGTTCGTCATGCCCACCCACTGCCCCGAGTGCGGCACCGAGCTGGCCTACGAGCAGGAGGGCGACGCCGACCTGCGCTGCCCGAACGCCCGCGGCTGTCCCGCGCAGATCCGCGAGCGCCTCTACTTCGCCGCCCACCGCAACGCGCTCGACATCCGCGGCCTGGGCTACGTCGCCGCCACCGCGCTCACCCAGCCGGTGCCGCCGCAGCAGCCGGTGGTGCGCACCGAGGCCGACCTGTTCGACCTCACGATCGACAGGCTGGTGCCGATCCGGTCGGTGGTCCGCGACCAGGAGTCCGGCCTGCCCAAGCTCGACCCCAGGACCGGCGAGCAGAAGATCGTCTCGCTGTTCTCCAACGCCGACGGCAACCCCAGCCAGGCGGCCCACCAGCTCATCGCCGAGCTCGACCGGGTCAAGCGGGAGGCGCCGCTCTGGCGGGTGCTGGTCGCGCTGTCGATCCGCCACGTCGGCCCGCCCACCGCGCAGAAGCTCGCCGCCGAGCTGCGCTCGCTCGACGCCGTCATGAACGCCACGGAGGAGGAGCTGGCCGCGGTCGAGGACATCGGGCCCCGGATGGCGGTCACCATCAGGGAGTGGTTCCAGGTCGACTGGCACCGCGAGATCGTGGAGCGGTGGCGGGCCGCGGGCGTCCGGATGGAGGAGGAGGCGCCGGCCGTCTCCGAGCTGCCCCAGACGCTGGAGGGGCTGACGTTCGTGGTCACCGGCACGCTCCCGGCCCACACCCGCGACGAGGCGGGCGCGGCGCTTGCGGCCAGGGGCGGCAAGGTGACCGGCTCGGTGTCGAAGAAGACCTCGTTCCTGATCGCCGGCGAGAACGCCGGGTCCAAGTACGACAAGGCCGTGAGCCTCGGTGTCCCGATCCTGACCGGCGAGGGTTTCGCGGTCCTGCTGGACCGCGGGCCCGAGGCGGCGGCCGAGCTGGCGGTCACCCCCGAACCGTAATTGTCGGGAAGTTTCTGCGGATACAGGGCGTTGACCAGGTAACTACGGAGGGTGGGTGCGTGCCGGGGAGGGGATGTGACGGAACGTACGCGCTTGGCTTCACGAAGTGGGTTATGGTCGTACCCTCCCATAGGGACCTAATGGGGGTTTCGTTACGATGACTGACCCAACCGACACTCGCGACACCGGGCCGCGCGCCGGCACGCCTCTGTGGGCGTTCCTCGCGGGCGTCACCGCGATCGGCTTCACCGCGCTCCTCGTGGCCGTGCTGAGGCTCGATCCGGGCCCGTCCACGGAGCTCGTCCGCACCCCGCTGTTCTGGATGCTCGCCGTGCTGGTGATCCTGGGCGAGCTGCGGCCGGTCATGGTGTCCTCCGCGACCGCGGTGGGCGGCACGTACCCCTCGGCCATGTTCACCTTCGCGATCCTGCTCTACCTCGGGCTGCCCGTGGCGGTGCTCATGCAGGCGGCGGCCATCATCGTCAACGCCATGGTCACCCGCAAGGCCTGGCACCGGGCGATGTTCAACGTCGCCCAGTCCACGCTCGCGCTCACCGCCGCGGCCGTCGTGATCGGCGCGTTCGGCCACGTGCCCAGCCCCGCCGTGCCGTGGGTGCCGAGCGGCGACGACCTGCTCGCCATCGTGCTGTCGGGGGTCGCCTACTTCACCACCCGGGCCGCCCTCGTCTGCGGCGCCGTCGCGCTGCACGAACGCCGCTCCATCCTGCGGGTGCTGCGCGCTTCTGTCGGGCCGCAGGCCCTGGTGTACGCCGGACTCCTCGGGCTGGCCCCGCTGGTCGTCGTCGTGATGAACCACTCACCCGGGCTGGTGCCGCTGTTCGTTGCCCCGCTCGCGGCCGTCTACTTCACCGCCACGCTCTCCATGCGCCGCGACCACCAGGCGCTGCACGACGAGCTGACCGGGCTGCCCAACCGCAAGATGCTCATCGTCAGCACCGAGGAGGCGCTGGCCGAGTCCCGCCAGGACGAGCGGGTCGGACTGTTCCTCATCGACCTCGACCGGTTCAAGGAGGTCAACGACACGATGGGCCACCCGGTCGGCGACCGGCTGCTGCAGCTCGTCGCCCACCGGCTCACCCACTCGGTGCGGCCGGGCGACGTGGTGGCGCGGCTCGGCGGCGACGAGTTCGCCGTGCTGCTGCCGTCCATCAGGGACGCGCACGCCGCCCGCGAGGTGGCCGCCCGGCTGCGGGCCGCCCTCACCGAGCCGGTGCGGCTCGAAGGCATGTCGTTCGACCTCGACGGCTCCGTCGGCATCGCCCTCTTCCCCGACCACGCGCCCGATTTCGAGCTGCTGCTCCAGCGCGCCGACGTGGCCATGTACCTGGCCAAGGAGGGCCGCACCGGCGTCGAGATCTACCAGCCCGACAAGGACCGCAACTCGCCCGAACGGCTCACCCTGCTGGGCGACCTGCGCCGCGCGCTCGACGGCCGCGAGCTGTGCCTGCACTACCAGCCCAAGGTCGCTCTGGCCTGTGACGCCGGGGCCGCCGGGGGCGCTGGCGGCGCCGTGTACGGGGTCGAGGCGCTGCTGCGCTGGCGCCATCCGATCCACGGGGCGATCGGGCCGTCCGACTTCATCCCGCTGGCCGAGCAGTCCTACCTGATGCGTCAGCTCACCGCGTACGTCATCGACGAGGCGCTGGAGCAGGCCGCCCGCTGGTGGCACACCGGCCTGCGAGTGCAGATCTCGGTCAACATCTCCGCCCGCGACCTGCTCGGCCACGCCCTGCCCGAGCAGCTCGAAGCCGGGCTGGCCAGGCTCCGGCTGCCGCCGTCGGCCATCCAGCTGGAGGTCACGGAGCGGATCCTGACCGGCGAGCAGGCGTACACCCAGGAGACGATCAAGGCGCTGGCCGCGCTGGGGGTGCCGCTCGCGCTCGACGACTTCGGCACCGGCTACTCCTCGCTCATCCGGTTGCAACGGCTGGCGGTCTCCGAGGTGAAGATCGACGCCTCCTTCGTGCGCCGCATGGCCGACTCCGCCGACGACGAGCGCATCGTCCGCTCCATCGTCGACCTGGTCCGCTCGCTGGGGCTGCGCTCCGTGGCGGAGGGCGTCGAGTCCGAGGCGGTCGCCCTGCGCCTCGCCGAGATCGGCTGCGACCTGGGCCAGGGATGGCTGTTCTGCGAGCCGATGCCGGCCGCCGACGCCACCGCCTGGCTCCGCGAGCGCCTGGCGGCCGTCCAGGAGCTCGGCCACGGCCTGCGGCCCGAGATGACCCAGAGCGTCTGACCGGCCCGCGACACGGCACGTGTTTCCAGGTGGTTAACGATTCTGAGGCGATCCGTCGACGCCCCTAGGATGTGAGTGTCCCAACTCCATCCACGAAACGGGTTCAACGACTCATGTCCGCCATAACCCGCGACGAGGTCGCGCATCTGGCCCGGTTGTCCAGGCTGGCGCTCACCGACGACGAGCTCGACCACTACGCCACGCAGCTCGATGCCATCATCGAGTCGGTCGCGAAGGTGGCCGAGGTCGCCGCCGAGGACGTGCCGCCATCGTCGCACGCTCTGCCTCTGACCAACGTCTTCCGTCCCGACGAGGTGCGACAGTCCCTGACGCCCGAGCAGGCCCTCTCCGGGGCTCCCGCCGTCGAGGACGACCGCTTCCGGGTGCCGCGCATCCTCGGGGAGGAGGCATGAGCCTGATCCGCAAGACCGCCGCCGAGCTCGGCGCGATGATCGCCGCCCGCGAGGTGTCGGCGACCGAGGTGGCCGAGGCCCATCTCGACCGGATGGCGGAGGTGGAGCCGCAGGTCCAGGCGTTCCTGCACGTCGACCGCGAGACCACGCTGGAGCAGGCGGGGGCCGTCGACGCCAGGCTGCGGGCCGGGGAGAGGCTCGGACCGCTGGCCGGGGTGCCCATCGCGCACAAGGACATCTTCGCCACCCGCGACATGCCGACCACGGCCGCGTCCAAGATCCTCGAAGGCTGGCGCCCGCCCTACGACGCGACCGTCACCCGGCGGCTGCGCGAGGCCGGCCTGGTCATCCTGGGCAAGACCAACCTGGACGAGTTCGCCATGGGCTCCTCCACCGAGAACTCGGCCTACCACGTCACCCGCAACCCGTGGGACCTGACCCGGGTGCCCGGCGGCTCGTCGGGCGGCTCCAGCGCCGCCGTGGCCGCGTACGAGGCGCCGCTGGCGACCGGCACCGACACCGGCGGCTCGATCCGCCAGCCGGCCGCCGTCACCGGCATCGTCGGCATGAAGCCGACCTACGGCGGCTCGTCCCGTTACGGCCTGATCGCGTTCGCCAGCTCGCTCGACACGCCCGGCCCGTTCGCCCGCAACGTGCTCGACGCGGCGCTGCTGCACGAGACGTTCTCCGGCCACGACGCGATGGACTCCACCTCCATCGACGCGCCGGTCCCCTCCGTGGTGGAGGCCGCGCGCCACGGTGACGTCTCCGGCATGCGGATCGGCGTCGTCAAGGAGTTCGCCGAGGGCGAGGGCGCCCAGCCCGGCGTGCTGGCCCGCTTCAACGAGACGGTCCAGCTCCTGGAGTCGCTCGGCGCCAAGGTCGTCGAGGTGTCCTGCCCGTCGTTCGCCAGCGCCCTGCCGGCCTACTACCTGATCGCGCCGTCCGAGTGCTCCTCCAACCTGGCCCGCTTCGACGCGATGCGCTACGGCCTGCGCGTCGGCGACGACGGCGAGCGCAGCGCCGAGGAGGTCATGGCGCTGACCCGGGCCGCCGGGTTCGGCCCCGAGGTCAAGCGGCGCATCATGCTGGGCACGTACGCGCTGTCGAGCGGCTACTACGACGCCTACTACGGGCAGGCACAGAAGGTCCGCACGGTCATCTCGCGCGAGTTCGAGGCCGCCTACCACCAGGTCGACGTGCTGATCTCGCCGACGACGCCGACGACGGCCTTCCCGATCGGGGAGCGGGCCGACGACCCGATGGCGATGTACCTCGCCGACCTCTACACGATCCCGTCCAACCTGACCGGCAACGCGGCCATCTCGGTGCCGTGCGGCCTGGCCGACGAGGACGGCCTGCCAGTGGGCCTGCAGATCATGGCCCCGGTGCTGGGCGACGACCGCTGCTACCGCGTCGGCGCCGCCGTGGAGCGGGCCCTGGAGAGCCGCTGGGGCGGCAGCCTCCTGGCCAAGGCCCCGGCGCTCTAGGAAAGGGGGACGGCGGCGTGCTCACTCGTATCGAGATCGACGGGTTCAAGTCCTTCCTGGACTTCGAGCTCGACGTGCCGCCGTTCCTCGCGCTGGTCGGGCCGAACTCGAGCGGGAAGTCCAACCTGCTGGACGCGCTCGATTTCGTGGCGACCACGGCGCGCTCAGGGCAGGACGCTTTGCTGACGGCGAAGCGCGGGCGCGCCCATCAGCTGTTCCACCAGGCCGTTGAGGGGGGCGGCGCCTCGGCGTTCGAGATCCGGCTGACGCTGCTCTCGGAATACGGCTCGGAGCTGTGGCCGATCCATCTGGACACCATCGCGAGAAATCCGGCGGAACCTGTCGTGGAGCAGTTCGGCACCTACGGCTGGAACGCAGGAGAACTGGATCGTCTGCCCCAGGCGGTGAAGGCGCGCTGCCGAGATGAGATCAGCGTCGCCCCGGGCGATGAGGAGGACGAGGACACCGACCTCGTGCTCATGGATGCCGCATCCGCGGTGGACTGGCGTTGGTACGAGCCGGACCCGCGTGCCATGCGTGCCGTGGCGTCGGCCGCGGATCGCCGGCCGCTCCGTTCGGATGGCGCGAACCTGGCCGCGGTCCTGGGCAGACTCCACGAGACCGAGGCGCTCGATCCGCTCGTTCTGGACTTGGCCGCGCTCATTCCCGACGTCGCCGGGCTGGTGCCCTACCTCGATGTGCGGCGACAGGAATGGTCCTTCGACCTGGTGATCGGTGGGCAGGGCCAGGTGTCCAGCGCGTTGCTGTCCGATGGCACGCTGCGCATTCTGGGACTGTTGGCAGCTCTTCATGATCCCGTGCACCCGGGAGTGCTCCTCATCGAGGAGATCGAGAACGGCCTGCATCCCAGCAGGCTGGCGGAGCTGCTCCGCCGGATCCGGCGACTGGTGACGGACCTGAACGATCCCCGCGCTCTGCTCCGGCCGCTGCGGCAGGTGATCCTCACTACCCACTCGCCTGTGGTGGTTTCGGAGCTCTACCGGCTGCAGCCGGAGTCGCTTGTCTTCCTGGACAGCGCGGTTCGGGTCGATCCGGAGCGTGCGGTCATGTCACGGGTCACCGTGGCCAAGCCCGTCCGAGCGGAAGGGGAGCCCGGGACGTTCGTGTCACCGCGCCAGGTTCGCCGGTACCTCTCCGCCGTGGAGACTCCGACATGAGTCGCCCACTGGTTCCCGGCCTGGTCGCCGAGGGGGAGACTGATGAGATCTTCCTGGGCATCTTGATCTTTCGTCAGCTGCAGCAGCTCACCTGGGCCTCCGCGCGGTGCGCGGTGAACGTGGCCCCGTCCGAGATCGCATCCTGCCGTTCGATCCGTGATGAGGATCGGGTGATCGAGGCGCTGAGCGACCTCGCCGGCGAGTGTCATCTGCTTTTCGTCCACAACGATTATCGCGAACGCCGCAAGGTGGAAGCGGTGCGGCAGGCGACGGGTCTTCCGGTGGTCGGCGTGGTGCCGGTGCGGGAAACCGAGGCGTGGCTGCTCGCCGACCGGAAGGTGTGGATGGGGTTCAAGGGCAGCGATCTCCGGCTGCTTCCGGCGAACCCACGTGATGTGGAGAGGATCGCCGATCCGAAGCAGGTCCTGGACCGGGTGGTGCCTCGCCAGAACCAGCACGTCCGGGACTATTTCGAATCCATAGGCAGAAACATCGATCTTGACGTCCTGGCCCAGGTCCCCGCCTACGCGGCGTGGGTGGCCGAGACGGAGAGCGCACTGAAGGGACTTGGTTACTTGTGAGCACTGACACGTTCATGCCGTACGACGAGGCGATCGAGCGCTTCGAGCCGGTGCTCGGGCTGGAGACGCACGTCGAGCTGGGCACCGAGTCGAAGATGTTCTGCGGCTGCAAGACCACGTTCGGGGCGCCGCCGAACTCGCAGGTCTGCCCGACCTGCCTGGCGCTGCCGGGGTCGCTGCCCGTGGCCAACGCGCAGGCGATCGAGTCCACGATCAGGATCGGCCTCGCGCTGAACTGCTCGATCGCCGAATGGTGCCGCTTCGCGCGGAAGAACTACTTCTATCCGGACATGCCGAAGAACTACCAGATCTCCCAGTACGACGAGCCGCTCTGCTTCGACGGCTACCTGGACCTGGAGGTCGGCGGCGAGACCGTGCGGATCGAGATCGAGCGGGTCCACCTGGAGGAGGACACCGGCAAGTCCACCCACGTGGGCGGCGCCACGGGCCGCATCCACGGCGCCGACTACTCGATCGTCGACTACAACCGGGCCGGCATCCCGCTGGTCGAGATCGTCACCAAGCCGATCCCCGGCACCGACCGGCTCGCGCCCGAGGTGGCCAAGGCCTACGTGACCGAGCTGCGGGAGATCATGCGCTCGCTGGGCGTCTCCGACGTGCGCATGGAGGAGGGCTCGCTACGCTGCGACGTGAACGTCTCGCTCATGCCCCGCGGCTCGTCCGAGTGGGGCACCCGTACCGAGACCAAGAACGTCAACTCGCTGCGCAGCGTCGAGCGCGCGGTGCGCGGCGAGATCGAGCGGCAGGCCGCGATCCTCACCGACGGCGGCCGGATCGTGCAGGAGACCCGCCACTTCCACGAGGACACCGGCACCACCACGTCCGGCCGGTCCAAGGAGGAGGCGCAGGACTACCGCTACTTCCCCGAGCCCGACCTGGTGCCGATCGCGCCGGACCCGGCCTGGGTGGCGGAGCTGAAGGCGGCCCTGCCCGAGCTGCCGTCGGTCAAGCGCAAGCGGCTGCAGGCCGAGTGGGGGCTGTCCGACCTCGACATGCAGGCCATGCACAACGCCGACGCCATCGACCTGGTGGAGGCCACGGTCACCGCGGGCGCGCCCGCGGGCGACGCGCGCAAGTGGTGGATGGGCGAGCTGGCCCGCCGCGCCAACGAGTCCGGCCGGGCGCTGGCCGACCTGCCGATCACGCCGCGCCAGGTGGCCCGGGTGACCGAGCTGGTCGCCTCCGGGGCGCTCAACGACAAGCTGGCCCGTGAGGTGCTGGAGGGCGTGCTCGACGGTGAGGGCTCCCCCGACGAGGTGGTCGACCGGCGCGGCCTGAAGATCGTCAACGACGAGGGCGAGCTGTCGGCCATGATCGACGAGGTGCTGGCGGGCAACGCCGACGCCGCCGACAAGGTGCGCTCCGGCAAGATCGCCGCTGTCGGCGCGCTCGTGGGCGGCGTGATGAAGGCCAGCCGGGGCAAGGCCGACGCGGCCCGGGCCCGCCAGCTCATCCTGGAGAAGCTCGGCGTCTCCGAATAGCCCCGGCCGATGGCCCCAGC
>NZ_JAPNNL010000201.1 GCF_027620315.1 Nonomuraea corallina
TCGTCGCGGTGGAGGGGTTCCCGGTGTTGCCGAGCGGGAAGCTGGACCGCAAGGCCCTGCCGCCGCCCAGGCCCGACGCGGCCCCGGACTCCGTCCCCCCGCGCACGCCGCAGGAGCACGCCCTGCACGCCGTCTGGACCGACCTGCTCGGCCGCGACGGGATCGGCGTGGACGACGACTTCTTCGCCCTCGGCGGCCACTCCCTGCTCGCGATGCGGCTCGTCGTGCGGATGCGCGAGGAGTTCGGGGCGCGGGTGACGCTGCGGCGCTGCTTCGAGACGCCGACGATCGCCGGGCTCGCCCCGCTGCTGACCTCGGCGACGGCCGCCCCCATCCCGGCCGCCGACGAGCCGGTGCGGCCGTCGCACGCCCAGGCCCGGCTCTGGTTCCTGGACCGGCTCGACCCCGGCAACCCGGCCTACAACGTCGCCTGGGGCGAACGCCTGACCGGTCCGCTCGACGTGGAGGCGCTGGCCGCCGCCTTCGACGACCTGGTGGACCGGCACGACGCCCTGCGCCTGGTCATCGCCGAACTCGACGGCGAGCCCCGGCTCCAGGAGGGCGTCCGCAGGCCGCGCCTGGCCGTCCGAACCCTGTCACCGGACGCACCCCACGGCGCGGCGGGAAGCGGGGGAGAGAGGCCCGGCGGCGCGGCGGATGCGGACGGCGCGCTCGACGGCGCGCTCGACGGCGCCCTCGACGGCGCCGCCGTGATCGGGCGCGCGGAGGCTCGCCACCGGTTCGATCTCGCGCGGGGGCCGCTGGCCCGCGCCGTGCTCGTCCGGCACGGCCCGGACCGGCACGACCTGTTCCTGACCCTGCACCACGTGGTCGCCGACCGGTGGAGCCTGTCGATCCTGATCCGCGACCTCATGGAGCTCTACCGCGCCCGCGTCCGCGGCGGCGCGCCGGACCTGCCCGCCCTCCCCGCCCGCTTCCGCGACTTCGCCGCCTGGCACCGCGGCCGGGCCGGGGAGCGCACGGACGATCTCGCGTACTGGAAGGACACGCTCGCCGGCCTGCCCGCCACCCTGGACCTGCCCGCCGACCGGCCCCGGCACGGCCTGCCCGGCATGGCCGGGCGGCGGCTGACGTTCGGCGTCGACGCGCAGACCGTCGCCGCGGTGCGCGCGTTCGCGGCGGAGCACCGGGCCACGCCGTTCATGGTGCTGCTGGCCGCGCTGCAGGCGGTGCTGGCCCGCTACACCGGCCGCGACGACATCCCGATCGGCACGCCGGTGTCCGGGCGCGCCCATCCGGACGTCGAGGAGCTGGCCGGGCTGTTCCTCAACACGCTGGTGCTGCGCGGCGACCTGTCCGGCGACCCCGGCTTCGCGGAGCTGGTACGGCGCACCAGGGAACGGGTGCTGGACGCCCACGACCACGCCGAGCTGCCGTTCGAGGTGCTCGTGGGCGAGCTGGCCGAGGAGCGCGACCTGACCCGCAACCCGCTGTTCCAGGTGATGCTCGCCTACCAGAACGTGCCGCCCGCGCCGCCGGAGGCGGCCGGGGTGAGGCTGCGCACCCTCGACGTCGACCCCGGCGTCACCCAGGCGGACCTGCACCTGGTGATCGAGGAGTCCGGCGACGGGCTGACCGGCGTGCTCCACTACGCCACCGACGTGTTCGACCACGACCGGATGGAGCGCTTCGCCGACCACTTCCGCGCCTTCCTCGCCCGCGCCGTCACCGCCCCCGACCGGCCGGTGGCGGACGTGCCGCTGCTCACCCCCGGCGAGCTGGAGACGGTCCTGCGGGCCAACGACACCGCCACCCCGTACCCCGGCGGGACGCTCGCCGGGCTGCTGGCGGAGCAGGCGGCGCGCACCCCGGACGCGCCCGCGCTGCGCTGGCAGGGCGAGTGGCTCACCTACGGGCGGTTCACCGCGCGGGTGAACCGGCTGGCCGGGACGCTGCGCCGGCTCGGCGCCGGGCCCGACCGCGTGGTCGGGGTGTGCCTGGAGCGCGGGCCCGACCTGGTGGTGGCCGTGCACGCGGTGATCGCCGCCGGGGCCGCGTACCTGCCGCTGGAGCCCGACCATCCGGCGGCGCGGCTCGCCGGCATGACGGCCGACGCCGGCGCCCGGCTGGTCATCACCCGCTCCTCCCACGCGGGCCTCTTACCTGACGACGTCACCCCCGTCGTCCTCGACCCCTACGACCCCCACGACCCGGACCTGCCGGGACAGGAGGACGCGCCGCCGGTCCACCTCCATCCGGACGCGCTCGCGTACGTGATCTTCACGTCGGGGTCGACCGGCCGCCCCAAGGGCGTGGGCGTCTCCCACCGGGCCATCGTGAACCGGCTGCGGTGGATGCAGGACGCCTTCCCGCTGACCGGGGAGGACCGGGTGGCGTTCAAGACGCCGTTCTCGTTCGACGTGTCGGTGTGGGAGCTGTTCTGGCCGCTGATCACCGGCGCCGGGCTGGTCGTCGCCGAACCGGGCCGGCACGCCGACCCCGGCTACCTGGCGGGCCTGTTCCGCGACGGGGACGTCAGCACCGTTCACTTCGTCCCGTCCATGCTCGACGCCTACCTCGACGAGCCCGGCCTGCCGCCGCTGCGGCGGGTCGTCTGCTCCGGCGAGGCGCTGGCGCCGGAGCTGGCCGCGCGCTTCCACGAGCGGCTGCCGGGGACCGAGCTGCACAACCTGTACGGGCCGACGGAGGCGGCGGTGGACGTCACCTGGCACGCCTGCGCCCCCGGCGAGAGCGTGATCCCGATCGGCCGGCCCGTCCCCAACACCCGCCTGGAGATCCTCGACGACCGGATGAACCGGGTGCCCGCCGGGGTCCCGGGCACGCTGTGGATCGGCGGCGTCCAGCTCGCCCGCGGCTACGCCGGCCGGCCTGCGCTGACCGCCGAACGGTTCGTGCCCGACCCGCACGGCCCGCCCGGCGGCAGGCTGTACGACACCGGGGACCTGGCCCGGTGGCGGCCCGACGGCGAGATCGAGTACCTCGGCCGCGCCGACCACCAGGTGAAGATCCGCGGCATGCGGGTGGAGCTGGGCGAGATCGAGGCGGCGCTGTCGGCGCTGCCCGGCGTCCGCGCCGCCGCCGCGCGGACCGTCGCCGACGGGGCCGGGCTGCGCCTGGCCGGATACGTGGTGCCCGAGCCGGGCGAGCCCGATCCGCGGCGCTGGGACGCCCTGCTGCGCGAACGGTTGCCGGGCCACCTGGTGCCGGCCAGCCTGACCGTCCTGGACGCGCTGCCGCTCAACCGCAGCGGCAAGCTCGACCGCAACGCCCTGCCCGACCCGTCGGCCCCCGAGCCGGCCGTGCACGCCGAACCGGAGGGCGAGGCGGAGCTGGCCGTCGCCGCCGCCTGGCGGGGCGTGCTCGGCCTGGCGCGGGTGTCGGCGCACGACAACTTCTTCGCCGTCGGCGGCGACTCCATCCGCAGTCTCAAGGTGGTCGCCCGGTTGCGCGAGGCCGGCTACACGGTCCGGCTGGAGCAGTTGTTCCTGCACCAGACGGTCCGGGAACTGGCCGCCCGGCTGGAACCCGCGGCGGCCGCCGCCGAACCGCCGCAGGCCGCGGCGCCGTTCGGACTGCTCGATCCCGAGGACCTGGCACGGATGCTGGAAGGCGAGGCGCGATGACTGTCACGACGGGGGCCGCCCGGGGCCTGGAGGACGCCTACCCCCTGGCCGCTCTGCAGGCCGGGATGCTGTACCACAGCGTCTACGAGCCGGGCGCCGCCACCTACCACGACCTGACGACGATCACGCTGCGCGGCCGGTTCGACCGCGAGGCGTTCGAGGCCGCGCTGGCCGAGGTGGTCGCCCGGCACCCGGTGCTGCGCACCTCGATCGACATGACCGGGTTCAGCGAGCCGCTGCAGTTCGTGCACCGCTCGGCCGCGCTGCCGTTCGCCGTCACCGACCTGTCCGGCGCCCCGGACGCCGAGGCGCGGGTGGCGAGCTGGGCCGAGGAGGAGAAGCGGCGCCCGTTCGACTGGACGCGGCCGCCGCTGGCCCGCGCGCACGTCCACCTCATGCCCGACGGGCTGTTCGCGTTCAGCCTGAGCTTCCACCACGCCATCCTCGACGGGTGGAGCGTCGCCACGCTGGTCACCGAGCTGTTCCGCCGCTACCACGCCCGCCTGGCCGGCGAGCCGCTGCCGGTGACCGCGCCCGCCGCGGCCTTCCGCGACCTGGTGGCCCGCGAACGCGCGGCCGTCGGCTGCGCGCAGACGCGCGACTTCTGGCAGGCGCGGGTGGACGGCGCCCCGGACACCCGGCTGCCCCGCCTGCCCGGCCACGGCGGCGGGGAGGGCGGCGTCGAGGGCGTCGAGGTGCTGCGGCTGCCGCTGGAGGCCGCCCTGCTGGAACGGGTCACCGAGCTGGCCCGCGAGCTGGCCGTCCCGGCGCGCACCGTCATGCTGGCCGCCCACCTGCGGGTGATGGCGCTGCTGACCGGCGAGGACGAGGTGATGACCGGCCTGGTCACGCACAGCCGGCCGGAGAGCGAGGCGGGCGAGGAGGTGCTCGGCCTGTTCCTCAACACGGTGCCGCTGCGCCTCGACACCGCCGCCGCCACCTGGGGCGAGCTGGTGCGGCGGGTGTTCGACGCGGAGGTGGCGCTGCTGCCGCACCGGCAGTTCCCGCTGTTCGAGATCCAGCGGCTGTCGGGCCGCTCGCCGATGCTGGACGTCCTGTTCGACTACCGCGACTTCCACGTCTACCGCGGCCTGCCCGGCACCGAGATCGTCGGCCAGGAGTTCTTCGAGCAGACGGACCTGCCCTTCACCGCCGCGTTCACCCGCTCGCGCGAGCACGGCGGGTTCGACCTGGTCATCACCTACGACCGCGCCCAGTTCGGCGCCGGCCAGATCGCCCGCATCGGCGAGCACTACCTGACGGCCCTGCGCCAGGCCACCGGGGGCGCCTCCGGGGACGCCGACCCGCGCCCGGTGGAGGCGTACCTGGAGGCGGACGCCGAGGAGATCGGCCGGTGGAACGCCACCGCGCGGCCGTACCCGGACACGACGCTGCCGGAGCTGTTCGCCGCGCAGGCCGCCCGCACCCCTACCGCGCCCGCCGTCTGCTACGACGGGACCTGGGTCACCTACCGCGAGCTGGCCGCCCGCGCCCGCGCCGTCACCGCCCGGCTGGCCGCCGCCGGCACCCGGCCGGGTGACGTGGTCGGCGTGCACCTCGATCGCGGCCCCGGCCTGCTGCCGGCGCTGCTCGGCGTCCTCGGCGCGGGCGCCGCCTACCTGCCGCTGGAGCCCGGCCTGCCGCGGGAACGGCTGGCCCACATGATCGAGGACGCGCGGGCGCGGGTCGTGCTGTCCGACGGCGACGCCGCCGGCCTGCCCGCCGAGGTCGTGCTGTCCCTGGACGGGGCCGCCGAGGAGGACGCGCCGCCGGTCGAGGTCCATCCGGACGCGCTCGCGTACGTGATCTTCACGTCGGGGTCGACCGGCCGCCCCAAGGGCGTGGGCGTCTCCCACCGGGCCATCGTGAACCGGCTGCTGTGGATGCAGGACGCCTTCCCGATCGGCGGCGAGGACCGGGTGCTGCACAAGACGCCGCTGTCGTTCGACGTGTCGGTGTGGGAGCTGTTCTGGCCGCTGATCACCGGCGCGGGCATGGTCGTCGCCGAGCCGGGCGCCCACCGGGACGGCGCCCGGCTGGCCGCCCTGGCCGCCGAGCACCGCGTCGGCGTGGCGCACTTCGTGCCGTCGATGCTGGAGGTGTTCCTCGACGAGCCCGTCCTGCCGCCGCTGCGGCGGGTCGTCTGCTCCGGCGAGGCGCTGGCGCCGGAGCTGGCCGCGCGCTTCCACGAGCGGCTGCCGGAGACGGAGCTGCACAACCTGTACGGGCCGACCGAGGCGGCGGTGGACGTCACCTGGCACGCCTGCGCCCCCGGCGAGAGCGTGATCCCGATCGGCCGGCCCGTGGCCAACACCTACCTGGAGGTGCTCGACGCCGCCGGCCGCCGGGTTCCCGTCGGCACGCCGGGCGAGCTGTGCCTGGGCGGCGTCCAGCTCGCCCGCGGCTACGCCGGCCGGCCCGCGCTGACCGCCGAGAGGTTCGTGCCCGACCCGTACGGGCCGCCCGGCGCCCGTCTGTACCGCACCGGCGACGTGGCCCGCTGGCTGCCCTCCGGCGAGGTGCAGTACCTGGGCCGCACCGACTTCCAGGTGAAGATCCGCGGCCAGCGGGTCGAGCTCGGCGAGATCGAGTCGTTGCTGTCCGCCCACCCGGCGGTCCGCGCCGCCGTGGTGGCGCTGCGCGGCGAGCGGCTCGTCGGCTACGTCGTCCTGCACGAGCCCGGCCCGGCGGGCCCCGTCTCCGACGACGACCTGGCCGCCGCGCTGCGCCGCAACCTGCCCGACCACATGATCCCGTCGGCGTGGGCGCGGCTGGCCGAACTGCCCGTCACCACCAGCGGCAAGCTCGACCGCGCCGCGCTGCCCGAGCCGGGCGAGGCCGCCCGGCCCCCGTACCTGCCGCCGCGCGACCCGTTCGAGGCCCGGATCGCCACCGCGTGGGAGGAGACGCTCGGCGTGGACGCCATCGGCGTGCACGACGACTTCTTCGCCCTCGGCGGCCACTCGCTGCTGGCGCTGCGGCTGACCATGCGGCTGCGCAAGGAGCTGGGCCGCGAGGTGCCGCTGTCGGCCGTGCTCACCGCCCCGACCGTGGCGCTGCTGGCCGCCGAGCTGCGCCGCCCGCAGGACAACGACGGCCTGCCCGAACGGATCGTGCCGCTGCGGCCCTCCGGCGACCGCATCCCGATCTTCCTGTTCCACGCGCTGGGTGGCCAGGTGTTCCGCTACCTGCCGCTCACCCGCCACCTCGGCGCCGACCAGCCCGTCTACGCCGTGCAGGCCGCCGGGCTCGCGCCGGGCGAGGAGCCGCACAAGACGCTCGAGGAGATGGTCGACGACTACACCGAGCACCTGCTGCGGGTCCGCCCGACCGGCCCGTACGTGCTCGGCGGCTACTGCATCGGCGGCAACATCGCCCTGGAGGTGGCCCGGCGGCTGCGCGAGCGCGGCGAGCGGGTGCCGCTGGTGGTGCTGTTCTACTCCGACGCCGACGAGCCGGTGCTGCGCGCCTCGCTGGAGGACGACGCCGTCCTGCTCACCCACGCCCTGGCCGGAGGCAAGGTCCAGGTCGACCTGAGCGAGCTGCACCGGATGGACGCCGACGAGCGGCTGCTGGCGGTCGTCGACGCCGCCGCCCGCGCCGACACGCTCCAGCCCGACGCGGCCGACCTGCGCCAGGCCCGCCGCTTCGTCACCGTCTTCCGCGCCAACGCGCACGCCGTCGGCTACTACCGGCACGCCCCCTACGACGGCGACGTGCTGCTGTACTCCCCCGCCCGGGAGGGCGTGCCGCCCGACGACATGGGCTGGCGCGCCGTGGTGACCGGGCGCCTGCGCATCTCGCCCATCCACGGGGAGCGCTTCACCGTCATGTACGAACCCCGGGTCGCCCGTGCGGCCGCCGAGGTAAGGAGCAGTATCGACAATGGCCTCACCGACGACTGACCGCGCCGACAGTTTGTGGCGCAATCCCGACTTCCTGAAGCTGTGGGCGGGGGAGAGCCTCTCCCTGATCGGCTCTCAGGTGACGGTGCTGGCCATGCCCATCGTCGCCTACCTGCTGCTGAACGCCTCCGTCGCCGAGATGGGCGTGCTCGGCGCGCTGGCCCGCCTGCCCATGGTGCTGTTCTTCGTCGTCGGCGTCTGGGTGGACCGGATGCGGCGCCGTCCCGTGCTCATCTGGAGCGACGTGGTGCGCGCCGGCATGCTCGCGACGGTGCCGCTGCTGTTCGTCATGGACATGCTGACGCTGTGGTGGCTGTACGTGGTCGTGCTCGTCATGGGCGTGGCCGGGGTGCTGTTCGAGATCGCCTACCGGTCGTACCTGCCGCTGCTGGTGGCCCCCGAGCACCTCGGTGACGGCAACAGCAAGCTGCAGCTCAGCGACTCGGTGTCCAAGGCGGTCGGGCCCAGCCTGGCCGGGCTGCTGCTGGCGGCCCGCTCGGCACCGCTGATCATCCTGATCGACGTCATCAGCTACGTCGCCTCGGCCCTGTGCCTGATCTTCATCCGCAAGAAGGAGGACCCGCCCCCGCCGGACAGCGGCGGCACCATGATCGCGGCGATCCGGGCCGGGTTCGGGTTCGTGATGAGCCAGCCGCTCATCCGGCCGCTGGCCATCGCCAGCGCCGTCTACTCCTTCTTCGACATCGGCATCCTGCAGACCCTCTACATCCCGTACGTGCTCGACGGGGTGGACGTGCCGGCCGCGGTGGTCGGCGGCGTGCTGGCGGTCGGCGGGATCGGCGCGATCGCCGGGGCGTGGCTGTCGGTGCGGATGATGAAGAGGTTCGGGCCTGGGCCGACCATGTTCTGGTCCACGGTGATCGGCAACAGCGCGCTCATCCTGGTGCCGCTGGCCGGCGGGCCGATGTGGCTGGCGCTGGGCATGCTGGGGCTGGCGCAGCTGCTGATGGGCCTGTGCACGCAGATCTTCGTGGTCAACAACATCACCGTGCTGCAGTCGGCCGCGCCGCGTGAGCTGGTCGGCCGGGTGATCGCGACGATCTGGGCGATGGGACTGGTGCCGGCCCCGCTGGGCGCGCTGGTGGCCGGGCTGCTCGGGGAGACGTTCGGGATGCGGCCGGTGGTGCTGGCCGCGGCGCTGATCGGGGCGCTGGTGCCGATGGTGGTGCTGTGGAGGTCGCCGATCCCGAAGATGCGCGAGCTGCCCAGCGCGCCGGTCACGAGCTGACCCCACCGGCGGCCGGGCTCCCGGCCGCCGGTGGACCCGCTCAGGCGTTCAGCTCGGCCAGCCAGGCGAGCTGTTCCAGCCGGTCGTCCACGGTGGGCGCGTTCAGGCCGACGATCAGCCTGGTCGCGCCCGCCTTGCGGTAGGCGGCCAGGCGCTCGCGCACCCGCTCCGGGGTGCCGCACAGCGTCAGCGCGTCCACCAGGTCGTCGGGCAGTTCCTCCACGGCCGCGCCGAGGTCGCCGTCGAAGTAGGCGTCCTGCACCCGGCTCGCCGAGTCGCCGAATCCCAGCCGGTGCGCCAGCCGGTTGTAGAAGTTGACCCCGCGCGTGCCCATCCCGCCCAGGTACAGCGCGAGCATGGGCCGCACCAAGTCGCGGGCGTAGTCGGCGTCGTCGTCGACCATGGCCATCACCATGGGGGAGACCTCGACGCGGGCGGCGTCGCGCCCGGCGCGGGCCGCCCCGGCCCGTACGTGCTCCAGGGTCTCGGCCAGGTGCTCGGGCGGGAAGTGGATGGGCAGCCAGCCGTCGGCGATCTCCCCGGCCAGCCCGGCCGCCTTGGGGCCCATGGCGGCCAGGTGGATCGGCAGCGGGCGCTGCACGGGCGCCGCCTGCAGGGTCAGCTCCTTGCCGCGGCTGTCGGGCAGCGGCAGCGTGATCTCCGGGCCGTCGTGCCGTACGGGACGGCCGTCGAGCGCGGTGCGCACCACGGCCACGTAGTCGCGCAGGTGGGCCAGGGGCCGCTCGTAGCGGTGGCCGTGCCAGCCCTCGGCCACCTGCGGCCCGGACGCGCCGAGCCCGAGCAGGAACCGGCCGCCGGACAGGCGGTCGACGGTGGCCGCGGCCATGGCGGCGGCGATGGCCGTCCGCCCGGTCACCTGGATCACCCCGGTGCCCAGGCGGATCCGCTCGGTTCCCGCCGCCAGCCAGGCCAGCGTGGTGACCGGATCCACGCCGTAGCCCTCCGAGGCCCACACCGAGTCGTAGCCGAGCCGCTCGGCCTCCCGCACCAGCTGGAGCTGGGCCTCGTGGGTGGCCGCCACCGGCCCGAGGGTGCCGATGCTGAATCCGAGTCGCACAGCCGCCTCCACATCTTGTCGATCTTGTCCCCACCTTCTCCCAAATCGCCGGGCCGCGCCATATTTTCGGGAGAATGCGCCGGACGCCAGGACATGATCTACTTTGTAAAGGCGCCGGGCCGTCAGTGCACGGAGAAGCCGCCGTCGACGAAGAGCATGTGGCCGGTGACGAAGGCGGCGGCGTCGCTCGCCAGGAACACCGCGGCGCCGGCGAAGTCCTCGGGGACGCCGTTGCGGCCGGCCATGTGACGGGCGGCCATCTGCTCCACGCGGCCGGGGATGGCCTGGGCGGGCTCGGTGAGCGGGGTGAGGACGAATCCGGGGATGATCGTGTTGACCGACACGCCCCGGCCGGACCACGCCTCCGCCTGGGAGCGGGTGAGGCCGGCGAGCGCGGCCTTGGCGGCGCCGTAGACGCCGCTGTCGCCGAAGGCGCGCACGCTCTGCTGGGAGCCGATGTTGATGACGCGCCCCCAGCCGCGGCCGGCCATGAGCGGCCCGAAGTGCTGCCCGAGCAGGTAGGGGGCGGTCAGGTTGACCGCGATCGTCTGCGCGTAGTCGTCCTCGGTCAGCTCGGCCATGGGCTTGCGGATGTTGTTGGCGGCGTCGTTGACCAGGATGTCGATGGGGCCGGCCTGCTCGCACACGCGGCGCACGGCCTCGCGGTCGCCGAGGTCGGCGGCGATCGTGCCCGTGGTGACGCCGTGCCCGCGCAGCCGGTCGGCGGCCCGGTCGAGCCCCGCCCGGCCGCGGGCGACGATGACCACCTCGGCCCCGGCGCGGCCGATCGCCTCGGCGATGGCGTAGCCGATGCCGGAGCTGCCGCCGGTGACCAGCGCGCGCCGCCCGGCGAGGGAGAACAGGCTGTGCAGGTAGTCAGGCATGATCGGCAAGCTAGCACGCGGACGCGGGAGGCCGATCGGCGGGAGAGGGATTGCCGCGCGCGCGGGCGCGGCGTACGCTGAACCGCTCGCAACAAGCGATTTCCACAACTCAACCGATTGGATTATATCACGCCATGGCTAATCGTCAAGACGCTCTCGCCGAGGCCCTGGAAACCGAACAGCGGGTCGTGTCGGAGCTCTACGGCCGGCTCGACGCGGCCCGCGAGCGGGCGGCGTCGGCCCTGCGGGCGGTGCACGGCCGCGGCGGCGCCACCCGCCAGGCCATGGTCGAGCGCGAGGCGCTGGCCGGCGAGCACGCCCGCCGCCTGGCGCGGCTGAACGCCGTGGAGCGCGGGCTGTGCTTCGGCCGCGTCGACGACCGCGGCGGCGGGACCGTCTACGTCGGCAGGGCCGGCCTGCGCGACGAGGAGGGCACGTCCGTGCTCGTCGACTGGCGGGCCCCGGCCGCGCGCCCCTTCTACGTGGCCACCGCCACCGACCCGGGCACCCTGGTGCGCCGCCGTCATCTGCACCTGCGCGGCCGTACGGTGACCGGGCTGGACGACGAGGTGTTCGACCTGGAGGCGATGAGCGACGGCGAGCGCCGCGCGCTGGTGGGGGAGGCGGCGCTGCTGGCCGCGCTGCGCCGGGGGCGGACGGGCCGGATGGGCGACGTGGTGGCCACCATCCAGACCGAGCAGGACCGGGTGATCCGCGCCTCGCTGCAGGGCGCGCTGGTGGTCCAGGGCGGGCCGGGGACCGGCAAGACGGTGGCGGCGCTGCACCGGGCCGCCTACCTGCTCTACACCCACCGCGACACGCTGGAACGGCGCGGCGTGCTGGTGGTGGGCCCGAACGCGACGTTCCTGCGCTACATCGGCCAGGTGCTGCCGTCGCTGGGGGAGACCCAGGTGGTGATGGCGACGCTGGGCGAGCTGTTCCCCGGCGTGCGCGCCGTGGCCGCCGACCCGCCGGCGGTCGCGGTCGTCAAGGGCGACCCGCGGATGGCCGGCCTGGTGGCCGCCGCGGTGCGCGACCGCCAGCGGGTGCCGGACGGCGAGCTGGTGGTGGAGCTGGACGGCCTGCGGCTGCGGGTGCCGCACGAGACGTGCGCCGCGCTGCGGGCGCGGGCGCGCGCGGTGCGGCTGCCGCACAACATGGCCCGCAAGCTGTACGTGACGGAGCTGCTCAAGGAGCTGGCCAGGGCCGAGGCCCGCGCCCTGGAGGAGGGGCTGCGCCTGGCGGAGATGGACCTGGACCCCGCCGAGCGGGAGCTGGCCGGGCCGCTGAACCTGGAGGACGACCTGGACGAGCTCGACCTGGCGGTGGCGGCGGAGCGGCTGTGGGCGCAGCCGGAGGTGCGCGAGGCGGTCGACGGGCTGTGGCCGGACCTGACGCCGCAGCGGCTGGTCGGCGAGCTGCTGGCCTCGCCGGAGACGCTGGAGTCGCTGTCCCCGCCCGGCCTGGACTGGCGGGCGCTGGTCCGCCCGGCGGATGCCGGGTGGACGGTCGGCGACGTGCCGCTGCTCGACGAGGCGGCCGAGCTGCTGGGCGAGGACGACTCGGCGGCGCGGGCGGCCCGCCGCCGCGCCGAGGCCGACCGGGAGTCCGGGCGGCTGTTCGCGCGGGAGGTGCTGCAGACCACCGGGGTGCTGGAGGAGGGCGTCTTCCAGCGGGACGACGAGCTGGCCGAGCGGCACGCCGACACCGGGGCCGAGCTGACCACGGCCGACCGGGCGGCGGCGGACCGCACGTGGGCGTACGGGCACGTGATCGTGGACGAGGCGCAGGAGCTGTCGGCGATGGCGTGGCGGATGGTGATGCGCCGGGTGCCGGCCAAGTCGCTCACGGTGGTCGGCGACATCGCGCAGACCGGCTCGGCGGCCGGGGCCCGCTCGTGGGGCGAGGTGCTCGATCCGTACCTGGAGGGCCGCTGGCGCGAGGAGCGGCTGGAGGTGAACTACCGGACCCCGGCCGAGATCATGGAGGTGGCCGCGGACGTGCTGGC
>NZ_JAPNNL010000202.1 GCF_027620315.1 Nonomuraea corallina
GAGGTGGACACGCCGCCGACCATCGCCGTCGGCGACGTGCCGTGGGGACTGGGGCGGTGGTTGCCGGAGGCTGAGGTCCTGCGCGTCACCCCCGCCGCCGCCGACGTGCCGGGACTGCTCGCCAAGGCCGCGGACCGGTCGCTGGTGGTGGTGGTCAAGGACGCGCACCGCCATCCGGACAGCCGGGCGCTGGTCTCGGCGCTGGTGACCGGCCGGCCGGACGCGACGGTGGTCGAGATGGGGCTGCCGGTCTGGCGGCCGGACGCCGCCGCCTACCTGGCCACGTACGGCGCGGCCAGGGCGAACGCGCAGGCCGCCGCGGAGCTGCTGACCGGCAGGGCCCCGGTCAGGACGTGAGGAGCTCCTGGCGGGCCTGGTCGAGGGCGGCGAGCACGGCGCCGCGCAGCACCGGGTTGGGGTCGGTGACGGCCGTGGTGACCACCTGGGGGCGGACCGGGCAGATGCGGGCCACCGCCTCCTCCACCCGAGAGGTGAGCGCCTCTCCCCCGGCATGGCCGACCTCGCCCGCCAGCACCACCAGGCCGGGGTCGAGGATCACGCAGACGGCGGCCACGCCCAGGGCGAGCCTGCGGGCGATCTCGTCGAGCAGCGGCTCACCCTCGGCGCCGGCCGCGACCGCCACCTCGACGCAGTGGCCTGCGCTGTCGGCCGCGAACCCGTACCCCCGCGCCAGCTCCGCCACCGCCTCGGCGCTGACCAGCGACTGCAGGCCGCCCGCCAGCGACGGCAGCCGCCCGGGAGCGGTGCGGATGTCCTCCGGCAGCGGCACGCCCGGCACCGGCAGGTAGCCGATCTCCCCCGCGCTGCCGGACCGGCCCCGGTGCAGCCGGCCGCCGAGCATCACCGCCATGCCCAGGCCGCGGCTCGACCAGAGCAGCACGAAGTCGTCGATCCCCCGCGCGGCCCCGTCGGCCCGCTCGGCGATGGCGGCGAGGTTGACGTCGTTCTCGATCGTCACCTCGCGCTTGAGGCCCGCCGCCAGGGCCTCGTGGATGCCTTCGTGCCAGCCCGGCAGGTCGAAGGAGAAGCGCACGTCGCCGCTGCGCGGGTCGACCACGCCTGGCGTGCCGATGACCACGCCGCGCAGGCGGCTGAGGCCGACCTTGGCGGTGCGGCACGCCTTGGTGATCGCGTCGTGCACGGCGGCGACCGGGTCGGCGTGGCCGTCGGGGTCGACGGTGACCTGGGCGATCGTACGGCCGTGGATGTCGGCGACGGCGGTGGATATCAGCCCGGGACCGACTTCCAGCCCGGCCACGTAGGCGCTGGAGGCGATGACGGAGTAGAGGGCGGCGTTGGGGCCGCGCCCGCCGGCCTGGGCGCCGACCACCTCGACCAGCCCGCGCTCCTCCAGCCGGGCCAGCGTCTGCGACGCGGTGACCTTGGACAGCCCGGTCAGCTCGCCGATCTGGCCGCGGGTCATCGGCCCCGAGGCCAGCAGCAGCTCCAGAGCGGCCCGGTCGTTGATCTCCCTGAGCAGTCTGGGCACACCAGGGCGTCGCTCCACGCTGAATCCCACCGTCACAATCGAAAAGGTTGTTGGAAGTTTAGCGTTCCCACCCTTGCTTATCGATGCAGGTGAACGCGAGGATGGCTCATGCTCCCCCTCCGCCACCAGGTCGCTCTTCTGGTGCTCGGCGTCGTCCTCTTCCTGGACGTGCTCCGGGTGTTCCTGCCCTCGCTGATCACGCTGTTCGGCCGGGCGGGGTCGACCGCCCCCGAGCTGATGGGCCTCTACGCGGCCGCCTGGTTCGTGCTGCCGTTCCTCGCCCTGCCGCTGCGACCGCGCTGGGCCGTGCTGGGCGGTGCCGCCGCCCTGGTGCTGGCCCGCGTCCTGCTGCAGGCGGAGGTCTCCCAGCTGTACGTGGCCTCGGCGGGAGTGAGCGCCGGCCTGGTCTTCCTGTACGGGTGCGCCAGGAGCACCACCCGGACGGCGACGCCCGCGGGGATCATGGGCGGCCTGGCCTGCTCGATCCTCGGGCACCTGCTGCTCGACGGGGTGGACCTGGTGTGGCGGTCCGGGCCGCTCGTCTGGGCCGCGGTGCTGACCCTGTGCGCGGCGTTCCTGGCCCTGACCGTCCACCCGCCCCGCCGCCCCCCGGCGCCCGGCGATCCCCAGGGCCGCGATGAGCTCGCCCCGGCCGGGACGTGGTTCCTGTTCGGGCCGGTGCTGCTGCTGACCGGGATGGCGGCCACCGGCTACGCGAAGGCGGCCGTCGGGCCAAGCCTGCTCGCCTGGGACGCCTTCTTCCAGGTGGCGGCGCTGGTCGCGGCGACGGTGCTGGCGTCGCGGCCGTCGCGCTCCTCCGCCTTCGACACGATCGCGGGCGCGCTGCTGGTGTGCTTCACCGGCTTGCTGCTGCTGCCCTCGTCCGGGTCGACGGGGCTGGGGCTGAGCGGCGCCATGGTGCTGCTGTGGGCCGGGCCGGTGCTCGCCGCCTCCGCGCAGCGGCGGGCGGGCGGACGCCAGGGGGTCGCGGTGCTCGGCGGCGGGGTGGTGTTCCTGGTGGCGACCTTCGCCTACTACGCCTCGTACGACCTGGACCTGGGCGTCCCCAACCAGGTCTGGCCGATCGCGATCGCGGTGCTGGCGGCGGTCGTCGCGCTCCGGCCGGGACAGGCCCGGCCGCTGGGGCCCCGGGTGCGGCGGCGGGTGTGGCCGCCCGTGGCGGCGACGGCGGCGCTCGCGGCGCTCGTGGCGGTCACGAGCTGGCAGCCGCTGCCGGTGCAGCGGGCCGCGGCCGGGACCACGGTCAAGCTGGTGGTCTACAACATCCGGATGGGGTTCGGGCTGGACGGGCGGCTGTCGCTGGACGACATCGCCGCCTGGATCGCCGCCCAGGAACCGGACGTGGTGCTGCTGAGCGAGGTGGATCGCGGCTGGCTGCTCAACGGCGGCCACGACGACCTGGCCAGGATCGCCCGCGGCCTGGGCATGCGCTACCACTTCGCCCCGGCCGCCGACAACGTGTGGGGTGACGCCCTGCTGACCGACTTGAGCGTGCGCGCCGTGCACTCCCACCCGCTGGGCCGGCACGACTACCCGACGGGCGCGCAGGCCCAGGCCATCGTGCTCGGTGTCGAAGGCGGCGGTGAGCTGGGCATCGTGAACACCCACCTGCAGGCCCCGGACGGGCAGGCGGCCGAGGTCGCCGCCATGGTCAGGGCGCTGGTGGCCGGGAAGGACGCGGCCGAGGCGACCCCGGCCGGGCAGCACCCCAGGACCGGCGTCGTCAGGCCGGTGGTCCTGGCCGGGGATCTCAACATCCGGCCGGCCGACCCCGAGATGCGGGTGCTGGAGCAGGCCGGGCTGTCGGACCCGCTGCTCGATCTCGGCGACCCGCCCACCTCACCCGCCGACGCTCCGGCCGAGAGGATCGACCACGTCCTGATCACCGAAGGGCTGACCGCCTTGTCCGCCGAGGCTCCGCGGGTGCCCTTCTCGGATCATCTGCCCGTGGTGGCCACCTTGCGCCTAACCAGTGTTGACCAACAGGGATAATCGACAACATGCGCCTTTCTGCTCGTGTCGACTACGCACTCCGGGCCGCCGCCGAACTAGCCGCGGCCGGTGCGGGCCCGACTACCGTGGGCGAGCTCGCCAAGGAGCAGGACATGCCGCCCAAGTACCTGGAGAACATCCTGCTGCAGATGCGCCGCGCAGGGCTGGTCCGCGGACAGCGCGGCCCCGAGGGCGGCTACGTCCTGGCCCGGCCGCCGGCCGAGATCTCGCTCGCCGACGTGATCAGGGCCGTCGACGGGCCGCTGGCCAACGTCCGCGGCGAGCGGCCCGAGCACGTCGGCTACCGAGGGCCGGCCGAGTCGCTCCAGCAGGTCTGGATCGCGCTGCGGGCGACCGAGCGCGGCATCCTCGAAGAGGTCACGCTGTCGCACGTCGCCTCCGGCAACCTGCCCGACCACATCCGCCGGCTCGCCGCCGACCCCGCCGCCTGGGACTGACCTTCCCGAGGACGGCCCGTCCCTGGTGCCGGTACGTCCATGCAGGGAGTTCCTAGACTGGAGGCATGCCCGAGGGAGATGCCGTCTACCGCACAGCCGCGCGGCTGCGGGGAGCGCTCGACGGGGAGGTGCTGACCCGGTCCGACTTCAGGGTCCCCCGCCACGCCACCGCCGACCTCACCGGCCGGGCGGTGCTGGAGACCGTGTCCCGAGGCAAGCACCTGCTCACCCGGGTCGAGGGCGGGCTGACCGTCCACACCCACCTGCGGATGGACGGCGGCTGGCGGGTCGTCCCGGCCGGCCGGGCCGTCGCCGGAGGCGACCAGGTGCGGCTGATCCTGGCCAACCGGCGCTGGCAGGCGGTCGGCGTGAAGCTGGGGATGGTGGACCTGCTGAGGACGGCCGACGAGGACCGGGTCGTGGGCCACCTGGGCCCCGATCTGCTGGGCGAGGACTGGGACCCGGCCGAGGCGGTGCGGCGGCTGCTCAGGGCGCCCGCGACGACGATCGGCGAGGCGCTGCTCGACCAGCGCAACCTGGCCGGGATCGGCACGATCTACCGCGCCGAGACGCTGTTCCTGCGCGGCGTGTGGCCGTGGCGCGAGGTCCAGGACGTGCCCGACCTCGAAGGGCTGGTCACGCTGGCGCGACGGCTGCTGGCGGCCAACAGGGATCACGCGGGCACGGTGACCACCGGGGACCGCCGCCCGGCGCATCAGACCTGGGTCTACGGCAGGGCGGGCAGGCCGTGCCGCCGCTGCGGCACTCGCATCAGCCGCGGCGAGATGGGCGCGGGCCCGCAGGAGCGACTGATCATGTGGTGCGGTGGCTGTCAGCCGGGCTAGGCAGCCACCATGTCCTTGACTTCGGGGAACACGGTGTCGGAGATCGACCCGGGGACCGAGTCGGGAACCGCGATGCGCTCGTGCTCCGGCGCGTCGGCGAGCACCGGCGCGGCCTGGAGCTCCGCCAGCGCGAACTGGTCGGAAACCTCACGCAGAACCTGCGAGAGCGGCACCCCGAGCGCGCCGCAGATCGACGCGAGCAGCTCGGAGGACGCCTCCTTCTGACCGCGTTCGACCTCGGACAGATAGCCGAGCGAAACCCGTGCGAGCGTGGACACCTCTCGGAGTGTGCGTCCCTGCCGCACGCGCAACCGCCTCAGCACGTCTCCGAGCAGCTGACGCAGGAGAATCATCTGTCGCTCCCTCCCCGGCGCGGATGGCTTCACCACGCCCCGCGCGATCGAGTCGTGCCGCCCGTTGTTCTTCTTCGCTTCGTACATACTCCTCGCCGTCATTGCCGGGCGTCTCCGCCCCTGGCCCGCCGCTCGTGGCGCATCGCGTGACTCATCAGGCCCGCCTGCCGGGCGCTCGCTGCTTGCAGTTGGCTCACGGACCTCACTCACAGCTCCACCGTACCCGCATCGACCGACAGCGCGTCAGACCGTGCTTCGCATGTTCGCTGGGGACGTAACACGGTAATCATCCGAAATGTTCCCCCTTGCTGGACATAAGCACACTTGCCAGGAGATCAATAGCCTCGTCCACCGTCTCTACCCTGATACGTTCGCGCGACCCCTCAAGTCTCAATCGGCGCCCCCACAACCGTCCACCGGGCCCGCTCACCGCGGCGAAGACCGTGCCGACCGGCTGTCCGTCCTGCGGCTCCGGCCCCGCCACGCCCGTGACGGCCAGCCCGTACGTGGCCTCGCACAGGCGCGCCACCCCGGCCGCCATCGCCGCGGCCACCTCGGGATGCACCGCCCCTTCGCGGCGCAGCAGGTCCTCCGGCACGCCCAGCAGCCCGTGCTTCAGCTCGGTCGCGTAGGAGATCACCCCGCCGAGGAACACCCGGGACGAGCCGGGCACCGCCGTGATCGTCGCCCCGATGAGCCCGCCGGTGAGCGACTCGGCCACGGCCAGCGTCGCTTCCTCTCGCGCCATCGTCTCCAGCACCTGCACGGCCCCGGACGGCCTGCCCACCCCGGCCACTCCCCCGGCACTCCCCGCGCCCTCGGTGCTCCCCGTGTTCCCCGCACCCCCGGCACTCTCCGTGCTCTCCGTGGGCTCGTCGCTCCCCGCGCTGCCCGCCATCACTGCGCCCCGCTCCGTCTCCACGCCGCCCGCGCTCGCCGCCGTCACGGCACCGCCCCCGGTCCCGTCGCCGCCCGCGCTCGCCGCGGTCACGGCGGTCTCCGCGTACGCCGTCGTCCGCGTACGTCTCGAGCTCTCTCCGCCCCCCATGACCCTCACTCCCCGCGCGCCGCCCGCCTCGCCATCCCGCGCAGCCTGACCGCGCGGATCACGTAGTCGACCCCCGTCACCAGCGTGGTCACCAGCGCCGCCCCCATCACCGTCCAGCGCAGCGCGTCCGGCACCCACGGCACCAGGTAGAGCGCGATCGCGGCGAGCTGCAGGACGGTCTTGACCTTGCCGCCGTAGCTGGCCGGGATGACCGCCAGCCTGATCAGCACCAGCCGGAGCACCGTGATGGCCAGCTCCCTGCCGAGGATGACGATCGTCACCCACCACGGCAGCTCGCCCAGCATCGACAGGCACACCAGCGCGGCGCCGGTCAGCGCCTTGTCGGCGATCGGATCAGCGATCTTGCCGAAGTCGGTGATCAGTCCGTAGCGCCTGGCCAGCTCGCCGTCGAGGTGATCGGTGATCGACGCCACCGCGAACACCGCCAGCGCGGCCAGCCGCCAGCCCGTGCCCGGCAGGAACAGGCAGACGACGAAGAACGGGACGAGCGCCAACCGCAGGACCGTGAGGACGTTGGCGATGTTCCACGGGCTTACCGCGCGGCGCTCGTCTGCCGTCATGGACCGGCGGCCTTGATCCGGGCGATGAGATCGACCCCCTCGGCGTCGACGACCATGGCGCGCACGAGCTGGCCCGGCACCAGGCCGATGCCCTGCACGGTGACCGACCCGTCGACCTCGGGCCCCTGGTGGGCGGCCCGGCCCTCGTAGCCGCCGTCGCCGAGGTCCTCGTCGATGAGCACCTCGACCTCCGTGCCGATCCGCTCCTCGGCGCGCTGCGCCGTCAGCTCCTCGGCCAGCTCGGTGAGCACCCGCACCCGCTCGTCGACGACCTCCTGGGCGAGCTTGCCCTCGAACCCGGCGGCTTCGGTGCCGTCCTCGTCGGAGTAGCCGAACACGCCGATCACGTCGAGCCTGGCCGCCTCCAGGAAGGAGACGAGCTCCCCGAACTCCTCCTCGGTCTCCCCCGGGAAGCCGACGATGAAGTTGGAGCGCACCCCCGCCTCGGGAGCCTGCTTGCGCACGCTCTCCAGCAGGCCGAGGAAGCGCTCGGGGTCGCCGAAACGGCGCATCCGCCGCAGCACCCCGCCGCTGGCGTGCTGGAAGGACAGGTCGAAGTACGGGGCCACGCCGTCGGTGCCGGCGATCACGTCGATCAGGCCGGGTCGCAGCTCGGCGGGCTGGAGATAGCTGACCCGCACCCGCGAGACGCCCTCGACGGCCGCCAGCCGCGGCAGCAGCTTCTCCAGCGCCCGCAGGTCGCCCAGGTCCTTGCCGTAGGACGTGGAGTTCTCGCTCACCAGGACGAGCTCGCGCACGCCCCGGTGGGACAGCCAGTCGGCCTCGGCCACCAGCTCGTCGGGGTGGCGGGACACGTAGGCGCCGCGGAAGGCCGGGATGGCGCAGAACGTGCAGCGCCGGTCGCAGCCCGAGGCGAGCTTGAGCGAGGCCACCGGGCTCTCGTCGAGCCGCTTGCGCAGCACCCGGGGACCGCTCGCGGGCGCGACCCCTTCGGGCAGGTCGCCGTGACCGGGGATGTGGCCGCGGGAGGAGGCGGTCCGCTCCACCGGCGTGATCGGCAGGAGCGTGCGGCGGTCGCGCGGCGTGTGGGGCGTGAGCGGGCGCCCGGCGACCACGTCGTCGAGCCGCCCTCCGATGTCGGTGTAGTCGTCGAAGGAGATGACCGCGCTGGCCTCCGGCAGGGCGTCGGCCAGCTCGGTGCCGTAGCGCTCGGCCATGCAGCCCGCGGCGACGACCTTGGCGCCGGAGTCGGCGGCGGCCAGCAGGGTGTCGATCGAGTCCTTCTTCGCCGACTCGATGAAGCCGCACGTGTTGACCACGACGACCTCGGGGTCGTCGTCGTCGAGCTGCCAGCCGGCAGCTTCGAGTCGCGCGGCCAGCTCTTCGGAGTCGACCTCGTTGCGGGCGCAGCCCAGCGTGATCAGCGATGCGGTTCGGCGGGATGACATGGTGACACTACGGTATCGGCAGTTGGCCACCACCCGATGCAGGGGTTACCGGGCTTGCGGCTTCCTCGGCACGAACGACCGGCGCACCCTCTGCCCCGGCTCCCCCACAGCCCTCAGCTTCTTCCCGTTGACCTGCACCAACACGGTCCCGGCGTCGGCCACCTCGAAGTCGATCCGGCTCTGCGCCCGCCAGGTGGCGATCCTGCCGGCCTTGAGACTGCCGTCGAACAGCTCGCGCCCCTTGGCGTCGCGGACGGTCACGTGCGCCCGCCGCTTGGCCTCGACCGTGACCACGACCTGGTTCTTCCTGGCCATGGCGACGGCCGGCGGCGCATCCGTGAACGGTGAGTTGGGCGGCACGCTGGCCGCCGTCCGCTCACCGCGGGCGGTGCGGACCTGGTCGGACGCCCCGCCCAGCACCTTGACCACGCCGAACACGACCACGACCGCCAGCGCGACCGCCAGCGCCGTGGTCCAGCCGGGGCCGCGCCGCTCGGCCAGTCTGAGCATGCGGTCGGTCTGGAAGACCGCCGCGGCCCGGACCGGCTTGGGCGCCCCGCCGTGCTCCTGGTCGTAGCGGTGCACCACGGCCTCCGGATCGAGGCCCACGGCCCTGGCGATGGTCTTGACGTGCCCCCTGATGTAGAAGTCGCCGCCCGACTCGACGAACTCGTCGCGTTCGACCGCCTTGATGATCGCCTCGCGAATGCGCGTGATCTGGCTCAACTGCTCGACCGTCAGCCCTGAAGACTGCCGAGCCGCCGCCAACGTTGCTCCGATGCTCTGCTCCTGCACGGCAACCGCCTTCCCCCACGACGGAGCGTATTAGCTCCTATTCAAACAGTTACCGATGGGGAAGTGGGCATTGGGGTCATTCGCCACGCAGGTCAGCCAGCAACCCAGGCAGATCATCCGGTTTCACCAGGACCTCGCGGGCCTTGGAACCTTCGCTGGGACCGACGACCTCGCGGCTCTCCAGCAGGTCCATCAGCCGCCCGGCCTTGGCGAAGCCGACGCGCAGCTTGCGCTGGAGCATCGAGGTGGAGCCGAACTGGGTGGTGACGATCAGCTCGGCGGCCTGGATGAGCAGGTCGAGGTCGTCGCCGATGTCCTCGTCGATCTCCTTCTTGGCGCCGGCCGCGACGGTCACGTCATGGCGGTACTCCACCTGCATCTGCTGCTTGCAGTGGGTGACGACCTCGGCGATCTCCTTCTCGGAGACGAACGCGTTCTGGATGCGGATCGGCTTGCTGGCCCCCATCGGCAGGAACAGCGCGTCACCCTGGCCGACCAGCTTGTCCGCGCCCGGCTGGTCGAGGATGACGCGGGAGTCGGTCAGCGAGGAGACGGCGAACGCCAGCCGGGACGGCACGTTCGCCTTGATCAGGCCGGTGACCACGTCCACGCTCGGCCGCTGGGTGGCGATGACCAGGTGGATGCCGGCCGCGCGGGCGAGCTGGGTGATCCGGACGATCGAGTCCTCGACGTCGCGCGGGGCCACCATCATGAGGTCGGCCAGCTCGTCCACGATCACCAGCAGGTACGGGTAGGGCTGGTAGACGCGTTCGCTGCCGGGGGGCGGGGTGAGTTTGCCGGCCCGTACCGCCTTGTTGAACTCGTCGATGTGGCGGAAGCCGCTGGCGGCCAGGTCGTCGTAGCGGCGGTCCATCTCGCCCACCACCCATTCGAGGGCCTCGGCGGCCTTCTTCGGGTTGGTGATGATCGGGGTGATCAGATGGGGGATGCCCTCGTACACGGAGAGTTCGACGCGCTTGGGGTCGACGAGGACCATGCGCACCTCGTCGGGGGTGGCGCGCATGAGGATGGAGGTGATCAGGCCGTTGACGCAGACGGACTTTCCCGCGCCGGTGGCGCCGGCGATGAGCAGGTGAGGCATCTTGGCGAGGTTGGCCACGATCGTGCGGCCCTCGACGTCCTTGCCCAGCCCGACGATCATGGGGTGGTGGTCGGCCTGGGCGACCTGGGCGCGCAGCACGTCGCCGAGCGCGACCAGGTCCTTGTCGGCGTTCGGGATCTCGACCCCGATCGCCGACTTGCCGGGGATCGGGGACAAGATCCGGACATCGGCCGATTTAACGGCATAGGCGATGTTCTTGGTGAGCGCGGTGACCTTCTCCACCTTCACCGCGGGGCCCAGCTCGATCTCGTAGCGGGTCACGGTCGGACCGCGGGTGAACCCGATCACCTGGGCGTCGATGGCGAACTGCTCCAGCACGCTGGTCAGCGCGTTCACCACGACCGTGTTGGCCTTGGTCTGCGGCTTGGGCGCGGTGCCCGGCTTGAGGTGCTGCAGGTCAGGCAGCTGGTAGGGGCCCGCCTGCGGGGAGAGCACGAGCTGCTCCACCTTGCGCGGCGCCGGCGTCGGCTGCGGCGGCTCAGGCGGCCTGACGGGCTCAGGGGGCGGCGGCTCCTCCTCGTCCGTGAGCCCGGGGACGATCTCCGGCGAGTGCCGTTCGCGCTTGTCCTTCTCCGACAGGACGGGCGTGTCGTACGGCTTTACCGCGTCCTCGCCCTCGGCGGCGGGCTTCTTCGGCCGGGCGCGCCTCCTCGGCTGCGGCGCGGGCCCGCCCTCCGGCGTCTGCCGTTCGAAGAGCAGGTTGCGCAGCTCGGCCAGCCGCTCGGGGATGCGGTGCACCGGCGTGGCCGTGATCACCAGCACGCCGAACCCGGACAGGAGCAGCAGCAGCGGGATGGTGATCCACGGCGGCAGGATGCTCATCGGCGGCGCCGAGACGATGAACCCGATCAGGCCGCCCGCCTGCGACACCTTCTCCATCGTGTTGTTCGCGTCACCCGCGGGATAGGGGGTGCCGTTGGCGACGTGGATCACACCGAGGACGCCGACGAGCAGCGCGCTCCACCCGATCACCATCCGGCCGGTGTCGGCGTTCTGGTCGGGGTGGCGCAGGTAGCGCCAGGCCAGCAGGCCGAGCAGCAGCGGCAGCGCCCACGCCAGCGAGCCGAACACGGCGTGCACGACGGTGTGGACCACGTCGGAGACGCCGCTCCTGGTGTCGCGCCAGGTCATGGCCGCCAGGACGACGGCCCCGGCGAGAACGGCCAGGCCCACCCCGTCGCGCCGGTGAGCCGGGTCGAGCTCTCTGGCGTTCTTGCCCAGCGCCCTGGCGGTGCTGCCGATGCCGTTGGCGAGCAGCATCCACAGCCCCACGACCAGCTTGGCGATCATGGTGAACACCCAGCTGATCGGGTCCTGGTGCGTCAGGGAAGCCTTGCGCGCCGGCCCCGCACCCTTCGCCCTGGACCGCCCCGCGGACGTGGCTCCCCGCTTCGGGGGGGTCGAGCGAGACGAGGGCGACCGCTTCGCCGGCCCCTTCGATGCGCTTTTCGGCGTACGGGTGGCCATGGTGCCAAAGGTACGTCGGATACTGCCGCGAAAGCACCGGGACGCGCCGGGGATCGCCAGATCATGTCGAAAGACCGCGTCGCGGACCCCCGGAGGCGTCCCCGCACCCCAGGGACGCGCCGCGAGTCCTGACCCCTTCGTCAAAGTGCGGGAATCCCGGGCGGCCCGTCTGCCACTCTGAGAGTGACCGAACCGCCACATCGAGTGATGCTCTAGGACGTGCAGTGGAGACGACCCAGGTGTCGAGCACCGCCTTCGACGGCACGCCCCAGGCCCCGGCGGCAGCGCGGCGGTTCGTCCGCCAGGTGCTCGGCGCCTGGCGCCTGGGCCACCTGGCGGAGGACGCCGTGCTGCTGACCAGCGAACTCGTCACCAACGCGGTGGTGCACGCCGGCACCGGCGTCGAGCTCACCTGCCGGCTGGACGCCGGGGCGGTGCCGCCCAGGCTGGAGATCGCGGTCGACGACCGGCGTCCGGGCCGGGGCCTGCTGGCCGAGCCGGCCCCCGCCGGACCGGGGTCCACCTCCGGGCGTGGCCTGGCGCTGGCGAGCATGCTGGCCGACGCCTGGGGCGTCACGTACACCAGGACGGCGAAGCGGGTCTGGGTGCGGATGGACGTCGGCGACGCGCAGGAGCCGCCCGCCCCCGCGGTGCCGGCGCCGCGCGAGCCGGTCGACGCGCTGCGGGTGGCGGTGCTGGTCGCCGACGCGGGCGGCCGGGTGATCTCCTGGAACGCCGACGCCGAGTCCCTGCTCGGCTGGACGGGACGGCAGGCCGTCGGCCGGCCGCTGGAGGAGCTGGTCGACTGGCGCGGTCACGGCCCGCACGCGCCGGCCCTGTCCGACACGCTCGCGCTCGGCCGCTGGCGCGGCGAGTCGCGGATGCGCCACCGCGACGGCCGCTTGGTCCCGGTCTACGTCTCCCATCTGCGCACCGGAGCCTCGCCCGAGGACCGCCGGGCGATCTGGATGGTGGTGGGCGGCGACCACGGGTTCGTGCTGGCCTCGCCGCCGTCGCCCGCCCGGCGGGAGACGGGCCGGCGCATCGAGGACCTGCTCGACCGGGACGGCCCGCTCCCCGACCTGCTCGACACGATCGCGCGC
>NZ_JAPNNL010000203.1 GCF_027620315.1 Nonomuraea corallina
CGGCCGTCCAGCACGGCCGCCCCGCCCGCGCCGCCCTCGATCTCGGCGGCCGGCCGGGGCACGGGCAGCCCGCCCTGCACCTCGGGGCAGAACGCGACCAGCCGCCCCTCCCGCCGCCAGGCCGCCAGCCGCTGGTCGGAACTGGTCTTGGCCCCGCCGTCGTAGCGGACCCGCCGGCCCATCAGACACGCGCTGACCAGGATCCTCTCCATGCCTTCGATCCTATGAGCGGATCCTATGGTCGCGGGTGCGGGACGGAATCGGGGCCGACCAGGGCGGGCGATAACCTGTGCAGCGATGAACACCACCGTTGCCACGGTCGTCATCGTCGGCGCGCTCCTGCTGGCGCTGGCGAGCCTGATCACCGCCATCCGCGACCGCCCGATGGGCGTGATCCTGCTGTCCGGGTTCGTCCTGCTCGAAGTGGCGGTGCTGGTCCAGGCCGGGTTCATCATCGCCGCGATGGCCGGCGGCGAGGGGCCCGCGGACGAGACGGCCACGATCTACGGCTATCTGGCCGGTGAGGCGCTCATCCCGCCCGCCGGGGTGTTCCTCGCGCTCGCCGAGCGCAGCCGCTGGGGCCCGGCCATCCTCGTGGTGGCGGGCTTCGCGATCGCGGTGATGACCGGGCGGCTGCTGCAGGTCTGGCAGGGCGCCGCGTGACGGACACCGCCGGGCTCGGCTCAGGACCCGGCCGGGCACTGGTCGCCCTCTACGGGGTGTTCGCGCTGGCCGCCGGCGCCCGCGCCGCCGTGCAGATCGCCACCAGGTTCGCCGAGGCGCCGCTGGCCTACGCGCTGTCGGCGTTCGCCGCGCTGGTCTACGCCCTGCTCACGGTCGCGCTCGTGCGCGGCGCCCGCCGGCTCGCGCTGGTCTCGCTCTTCATCGAACTGGCCGGGGTGCTCGTCATCGGCACCGCGAGCCTGCTCTGGCCGGCCGCCTTCCCCGACGAAACCGTATGGTCCGGATACGGCAAGGGTTACCTGTTCATCCCGCTGGTGCTGCCCCTCGTGGGCCTCTATTGGCTGTGGCGCCGACGTTAACGGCGCTATCTCGCGGGCAGCACGGTGTTCCATGAGTACGATCGAGCACGCTGTAGAGGTCAACGCTCCGATCAGGGCCGCGTACAACCAGTGGACCCAGTTCGAGAGCTTCCCCGAGTTCATGGAAGGCGTCGAGTCCGTCAAGCAGATCACTGACACGCGCACCCACTGGATCACCGAGATCGCCGGGGTCAAGCGGGAGTTCGACGCCGAGGTCACCGAGCAGCACCCCGACGAGCGCATCGCCTGGCGGTCGGTCGAACGGCCGCACCAGGCGGGCGTCGTCACCTTCCATCGGCTCACCCCGGAGACCACGAGGGTGACCCTCCAGATGGAGTACGAGCCCGAGGGCTTCGCCGAGAAGGTCGGCGACTGGCTCAACATCGTCGAGACGCGCGTCAAGGGCGACATGGAGCGCTTCAAGAAGTTCATCGAGTCGCGCGGCGGCGAGACCGGCGCGTGGCGCGGCGACGTCCCCGGCCCTCACCAGCACGGCTCCGGGCTCGGCGGCGACGACCACCCGGCGCCCCCCGGCCCGGTCGGCGGCGACCGCACGATGCCCCCTGGCACGGTCGGCGGCGACCGCACGATGCCCCCTGGCACGGTCGGCGGCGACCGCACGATGCCTCCCGGCACGGTCGGCGGCGACACCGGCATCCCCGGCGACGCCGGCACGCTCCCTCCCCCCGGTCCCGTCCCGCCCCGGGACGAGCCCCCGCAGGGCCCCCGACCGGTGCTGTAGCCCCGGCGTCTTCGCAAAACCCCCGAACCCTCGGGGGTTTTTGCGTTGTCTGGGGTGGTTACGCCAGACAACTGTGTGTTTGGTGAGATTCGCTGGGATGTGTGGAATAGATGTCGCTCATGGTGCTGTTAAGCGAATGATTCATCCTATGACTTGATGAGTGGAGGATTCGCGCGGCATGAGCGTGCTCACCCCGGAGGAACGGACCAGAACCAGCCCTCTCGCCTGGCTCCTCGTGCTGGGGATCGTCCTGGCCGCGCTGAACCTCCGCACCGCCGTCAGCAGCGTCGGCCCGCTGCTGGACCAGCTGTCCGCCTCGCTCGGCATGTCGAGCGTCGGCACCGGTCTGCTCACCACGCTTCCCGTGCTGGCCTTCGCCACCGTCGGCGCGATCACTCCCACGCTGGCCCGGCGCGTCGGCGAACACCGGCTGCTCCTGCTCTCCCTGATGACGCTGGGCGGGGGGATGCTGGTGCGGGTCCTGGTGGACACCGCGCCGGTGTTCCTGCTGAGCAGCGCCGTCGCGCTGTCGGGCGGCGCGGTCGGCAACGTGCTCATCCCCACGCTGATCAAGCGGCACTTCCCGGCCCGCACCGGGACCATGACCACCGTCTACACCACCTCGCTGGCCGTCGGCACCATGCTCGCCGCCGCGGCCACCGTGCCGATCGAGCAGGCGTCGGGGGACTGGCACGTGGCGCTCGGGGTGTGGGCGGCGCTGGCCGCCGTCTCCGCGCTTCCGTGGCTCGCGCTCCTGCGCAGCGAGCCGGAGCGGGACCACGGCCGGGCGGGCTCCGGCCTGCGCCGGATGGCGCGCAGCAGGCTGGCCTGGGCGATCGCCGTCTACTTCGGCACCCAGTCGATGATCGCGTACATCATGTTCGGCTGGCTGGCCGCCATCCTCACCGACGGCGGATACTCGACGGGCCAGGCCGGCGTGATCCTCGGCGCCTTCACCGCGCTGAACATCCCCGTCTCCCTGCTCGTCCCCGCCGTCGCCGCCCGCTTCCGCGACCAGCGGCCGGTGGTGGCCGGTCTGGTGGCCGCCTACACGGTGGGGTTCCTCGGGCTGTGGCTGGCCCCCGCGTCCACCGCGCCCGGGTGGGTGGTGCTGGTGGCGATCGGCATGGGGTCGTTCCCGCTGGCGCTCACCATGCTCGCCGTGCGCACCCGCACGGCGGAGACGACCGCCGCCCTGTCGGCCTTCGGGCAGAGCGCCGGATACCTCATCGCGGGCGCCGGGCCGCTGCTCGTCGGCGTGCTGCGCGAGGTGAGCGGCGGCTGGACGCTCCCGTACCTGCTGATCTTCGCCGTGCTGGCCGTGCAGCTGTTCACGGGCCTGTACGCGGGCCGCGACCGCTATGTGGAGGACGAGCGACGCGTGTCTCTGCCAGGATGACGTCCGTGAACTCGACAGTTGTCACCTTCCCTTACGGTCATGTCAGTGGCCGTTCCGAGATCGTCGGGGCCGTGCCGGTGGGGGAGCGGCACGGCCTCGTCGTCGCCGAGACCCCGTTCCACCCCCTGGACCACACCTGGCCCGACCAGCCCGCCGACCGCGGCGTCATCGGCGGCCTGCCGGTGCTCGACTGCGTGACCGGCGCCCGCGAGCCCGGCGGCGAGGTGCTCCTGGGCGCGGACATCCCCGTACGGCGCGGCGCCGACGGCTGGGACTGGCTCGTAGGCGTGGGTGTCGGCCGACGTCCCCGTCCGGGTCGACGTGCCGGGGCCGGGGCTCACCGCCCGCCGCACCTGGCGCTGCGCCCTGCCCGAGGGCGAGGCGTCGATCCCGTGCGGCGGCACCCACGTGCGGCGTACGGGGGAGCTGGGCGGGATCACGGTCACCCTGGAGGCCGGGGAGCAGTCGCTGACCATGCGCACCACCGTCACCCCCGGGCGGCGGTTCGGGTGAGGCGCGTGGTGACACGGGTGGGCGGAAAGTCGGATACACTTGGCGACGCATCCGCAAGGGGCTATGGCGCAGTTGGTAGCGCGCTTCCATGGCATGGAAGAGGTCTGGGGTTCGAATCCCCATAGCTCCACTCGTTTTTCGTCACCCTGACCCCTGTCGTCACCGGCAGGGGTCTTGGTATGAAAGGAGCCTTCCGTTCCCCGAGGGAGGCTGTCGCCGTGGATCTCATCCCTGTGGAGTTCGAGGCGTTCGACAAGCGCATCGCGAGCGTCGGCGGTGACAGGTACGTCGAACGCCTGTACCGGGGGACCCGCTGGGCGGAGGGGCCGGTCTACTTCCCGGCGGGCCGCTTCCTGGTGTGGAGCGACATCCCCAACGACCGGCTGCTGCGCTGGGACGAGCAGACGGGCGCGGTGGCGCCGTTCCGCCAGCCGTCCGGCTACGTCAACGGCAACACCCTCGACCGCGAGGGCCGGCTCATCTCCTGCGAGCACGGCGCCCGCCGGGTGACCAGGACCGAGCACGACGGCTCGGTCACCACCCTGTCGGACAGCTGGCAGGGCAGGCGGCTCAACAGCCCCAACGACGTGATCGTCCGCTCCGACGGGTCGATCTGGTTCACCGACCCGCCGTACGGCATCCTGGGCCACTACGAGGGGCACCAGGCCGAGCAGGAGATCGACGGCTGCCACGTCTACCGGATCGACCCGGTCACCGGCGAGACCGCGATGGTCGCCGGCGACTTCACCCGGCCCAACGGCCTGGCCTTCTCCCTGGACGAGAGCAAGCTCTTCATCGCCGACACGCAGGAACGCCACCTGCGGGTCTTCGACGTCCGCGACGACGGCACCCTGGCGGGCGGCCGGGTGTTCGCCGAGCACGAGGGCGACGGCGGCTTCGACGGCCTGCGCCTGGACTCCGACGGCCGCGTGTGGGCGGCCGTCGGGTCCTCGGTGCACTGCTACGACCCCGACGGGACCCTCCTCGGCAGGCTCAACCTGCCGGAGAGCGTCTCCAACCTGGTCTTCGGCGGGCCCAAACGGAACCGGGTGTTCATCACCGCGACCACGTCGCTGTACTCGGTGCTGCTGAGCATCCGCGGCGCCCGCCCCGTCTGGGCCTCCTGACCCGTCACTGGAAGGCCCAGGCGAACAGGTGCAGCTCGCCGTCCTCCGCCGGGGCGAACGTCAGGCTCGCCACCTTCTTGGCCGGGTTCAGGGTGATCGGCTGGGCCGCGAACACGTGGGCGCCGATGGGCTGGAAGGCCCACGAACCCCAGTAGAGCCGCATCGGCGTGGAGGCGACCACCTCGTTGCCGAAAGCGGGAGGCTCGCCGCCGAAGTCCAGGATCCACTCGCTGAGCCCCAGCGTGCCGGTGCTGGTCGAACCGTCCGTGTAGGTGACCGTCACCTTGGACTCCGGCCAGCCGTTGACGCCCGAGCCGAGGAACGCCAGCTTGCTCGCCCCGGCGGGCGCGGCCACCTCGATCGGGGCGGTGCCCGGCCGCAGGTTGTCCCACTCGCCCGGCCTGCGGTCCGGCCAGGTGAAGGAGAAGCCCTTCCAGTTCACGGTGCCGCCCGGCTCGATCCCGGCGTCGGCCAGGGCCTGCGCCGAGTAGCTGAACCCCGGCCCGTCGATGTTGGCCTCGTCCGGTTCCGCGGCGTCGCCGATGCCGGCGTTGTTGTGGTGCCACGCCGGCGTGCCGCGCGCGGCCACGTTCAGCCGCACGCCTCCGGTGGCCCGGCCCGCCTTGATCGGCACGGTGTGGAAGCCGAGGGGCACGCCCGCGGCCACGGTGATCGTGACCTTGCGGGTCACGGCGCCCTTGGCCGGTACGGACACGGTCCCGCTCGACGGCGTCACCGTGATCCCGGCCGGCGGGTCGGCCCGCCACGCGACCGTGGCCGCCGCGCCCGTGGAGCGCACGGTGAGGTCGGCCCGGTAGGTGCCGCCGGGCTCCACCGGCCCGGTGCCCGGGTTCAGCCCCAGCAGGTACGGCTCGGCCCCCTCGCCGAACGACGGCGGCGCGTCCGCGGGGTTCGCGCCGAACGCCCGGTTCGGCGATGACCCGACCGTGAAGTCCAGCCGTCCGCCCCGCGTCGCGAACGACTCGGGCAGCCACGCCCGCGAGGTCGCGGCGCCGTTCACCCGCAGCGTTCTGATGTAGCCGCCACCGGCGCCCGGCGCGTTGACGACGATGTCGCCACCCGGCCGCCTGATCGTGATCTTGTCGAACAGCGGGGTGTTGACCAGCAGCTCCGCGCGGCCGGGGATCGCCGGGAACAGCCCCATCGCCGACCACACGTACCAGGCGCCCATCGTGCCGAGGTCGTCGTTGCCGACGAGCCCGTCGGGGCCGGGGCCGAACAGCTCCTTCTGCGTCCGGCGTACCACTTCCTGCGTCTTGTACGGCTGCCCCGCCCACGCGTACAGCCACGGCGACTGCAGCGCCACCTCGTTGCCGAGATAGGCGTACGGCCGGTGCGGGCCGGCGTTCAGCTCGGTGAAGTAGCCGTCGAGCCGGGTGACGGCCGCGTCCGCGCCGCCCATGGCGGTGAACAGGCCCTGCGGGTTGTGCGGCACCAGCCAGTGGTACTGCGCCCCGTTGCCCTCCATGTAGACGTCCGCCGCGCCCGGGTCGAACGGCGCGGTGAACGAGCCGTCGCTCAGCCGGGGCTGGACCCAGTTGCGGGCCGGGTTGAACAGGTGCTGCCACGCCTGCGCCCGCTTCATGAACTCGGCCCGCGTGCCCTGGTCGCCCAGCCGCGAGGCGAGCTGCGCGATGCCGAAGTCCGCGATGCCGTACTCCAGGGTCGAGGCCGGGTCCGAAGGCTTGTACCCCTTGGCCATGTAGGCGGCGTTGCCCGGCCGCTCGTCGTAGTCCAGCAGCGGGTGGCCGATGTCCATGGGGCCCACGCGCCGGGCGGCGGCGGTCATCGCCTTCAGCGCCCCGGCGGCGTCGAAGTCACGCGCGCCGAACGCGTACATCGTGGACAGGATCACGTGATACGGGTCGCCCACCATGACCCCGGTGACCGCGTTCTGGTGCGACCAGCGGTCCCACACGTTGCCGAGGTCCTGCGCGTTGCGGTACATCGACTGCGCGATGTCGCTCGCCACGTCCGGCGCGAGCAGGGCCAGCAGCTGCACCTCGCTGCGGTAGACGTCCCAGCCGGAGAAGGTCGCGTAGTGGTGGCGTCCCGGGGGCACCTTGCGCGGCTCGTAGTCGAAGCCGACGTAGGTGCCGTCCACGTCGTCGAAGACGTACGGCTGGAGCAGCGCGTGGTAGAGGTTGCTGTAGAAGGTGCGCCGCTGGGCCTCGCTCCCGCCGGTGACGCTCACCTGGCCGAGGCGCTCGTTCCAGACAGCGTCGGCCTCGCTCGCCACCTGCTCCAGGTTCTTGGCGCCGATCTCCGTCCGCAGGTTGTTCCTGGCGCCCTCGACGCTCACGTACGACAGGCCGACGCGCATCTGCACCGGCGTCGCGGGGTCGAACTCCAGGTACGCCCCCGAACCCGGGCCGTTCACCACCACATCGTCGGAGGTGACGACGTGGCCCGTCACCTTGCTCTTCGAGGCGTTGGCGACGGTCCGCGCGCCGGGCAGCACCTGGTCGTCCTTCCAGGTGCCGAAGCCGGTGACGGGCCGGTCGAAGGTGGCGTGGAAGTAGACCTTGTACCGTGTCGGCGGCCCGCAGAACCCGCCGGTCAGCACCCATCCCTCGACGGTGTCGCCGGTGATGCGGGTCTCGCCGTCGTCGACGCCGTTGATCGAGCCGCTGGTGTTCAGCAGCAGGGTGGCCGGCTTGCCGGCGGGGAAGGTGAAGCGGCCGACGCCCGCGCGCGTGCTGACCGACAGCTCGGTCTTGACGCCGGTGTCGAGGGTGACGCCGTAGTAGCCGGGCGAGGCGGTCTCGTTGGCGTGCTGGAAGCCCTGGACGTAGTCCATCCCGTGGGTCGCGGGGGAGCGGCCGATCCGGCCGGAGAAGGGCATCACGGGGAAGTCCTGGGCGCCGGTGCAGCCCGGCCCGGAGATGTGGGTCAGGGAGAAGCCGCGTAGCCGGTCGTCCTCCCAGCGGTAACCGCCGCCCGCGTCCTCCACCGTGTCGGGGCTCCACTGCATCATCCCGAAGGGCAGGACGGCGCCGGGGAACGTCATGCCCCCGCCTCCGCCGTGGCCGAAGTCGGCCGCCGCCTCCTTCGTGCCGTGGAAGACGTTGACCAGGGAGGCCGGGTCATGCGGCGCGGCGGCCGCGGGGTCTTCGGTAGGGGTGGTCCCGGCCGGGAGCATCGTCGCGGCCAGCAGCGTGGTGACTAACGGTAACGACCATAACGACATGGCGCGCACCTTTCGAGGGTGAGGTCGTGCTAACGAAACTGCGCGCCTCCTCCCAGGTCAACGAGCGAAAACGGCGCGCACAAGTTGCCATCCGCCACGTGTGAAATAGGGGTTGGCGGTCACCGCCGGCGGCGGCACATTCGAGGTGCCGCGGGCCGGGATCCGCGGCGTACCGCCGAGCGCAGGGGATCAGGGATGACCGTCTTGCCCACGATGACGGACGAGCCGAGGGCGAGCCGCGCGCTGCCCGCCGACGATCCGCGTGATCCGTCGGCCAGGCTGGCGAAGCTGCTGGACCCGGGCACGCCCGCCGTGCTCCACCCCGACGACGACAGCGGCGTCACCGCGGTGCGGGGGCGGGTGGACGGCAGGCCCGTCATCGCCTTCTGCACGGACGCCAGGAGGATGGGCGGCGCGCTCGGCGCGGCCGGGGCGCGGCACATCGTGACCGCCACCGACACCGCCGTGGCCGAGGGCTGCCCGGTGATCGGGCTGTGGCACTCCGGCGGCGCCAGGCTCGCCGACGGCGTCGAGTCGATGGACGGCGTGGGCCGCATGTTCGCCGCGATGACCAGGGCCTCGGGCGTGGTCGCGCAGATCTCGGTCGTGCTGGGCCCGGCCGCCGGCGCCGCCGCGTACGGCCCGGCCCTGACGGACGTGGTCGTCATGGCGGACTCCGGGCGGGTCTTCGTCACCGGCCCCGACATCGTGCGCAGCGTCACCGGCGAGAAGATCGACATGGCCGCGCTCGGCGGTCCCGAGGCGCACGGCCCGAGGTCCGGGGTGGCGCACGTGCCGGCCGCGGACGAGGACGACGCCTGTTTCCGCGCCCGGCGCCTCGCCGGGCTGCTGGGCGGCGGGCGGGGCCGGTTCGACACGGCCGCGCTGCGCGAGCCGAGAGATCTGCGCGCGCTGCTGCCCGAGTCGCCGCGCCGGGCGTACGACGTGCGGCCGCTCGTGCACGCCCTCGTGGACGGCGGCCCGGACGGCGGCCCGGACTTCGAGGAACTGCAGCCCCGCTGGGCGGCCAACGTGCTGGTCGGGCTCGGCAGGCTCGGCGGCCGGCCGGTCGGGGTGCTGGCGAACAACCCCATACGCAAGGGCGGCTGCCTGGACTCGCTGTCGGCGGAGAAGAGCGCGCGCTTCGTCCGCATGTGCGACTCCCTGGGAGTGCCGCTGATCGTGCTGGTCGACGTCCCGGGCTTCCTGCCGGGCGTGGGCCAGGAGTGGGGCGGCGTCGTACGGCGCGGGGCCAAGCTCCTGCACGCCTTCGCCGAGTCCGTGGTGCCGCGCGTCACGCTGATCACCCGCAAGGCCTACGGCGGGGCCTACATCGCGATGAACTCCCGCTCGCTCGGCGCCACCGCGACCTTCGCCTGGCCGGACGCCGAGGTGGCCGTCATGGGCGCGGAGAGCGCCGTCGGCGTGCTGCACCGCAAGGCCCTGGCCGCGGCCCCCGACGACGAGCGCGAGGCCCTGCGCGCCCGGCTGGCCGAGGAGCAGCGCAGGACCGCGGGCGGCGTGGTGCGGGCGATGGCCCTCGGCGTGGTGGACGAGGTGATCGCCCCCGAGACCACGCGGCTGCGGCTGGCCCAGGTGCTGGACCGGGCCGCGCCGGCCCGCGGGCGCCACTCCAACATCCCGCTGTGAACGCCCGCCGCGACCGCACCCGCGCGCCCCGGTGACGCCCTACGCCCTGCCGGAAAGCCCGGCAGGCAGGTCACGCCGCCGGGAGACGTCGAGCTTGCGGTAGATCCGCGTCAGGTGCTGTTCCACCGTGCTCACGGTGATGAAGAGCTTGCCGGAGATCTCCCGGTTGGAGTACCCCTCCGCCGCCAGCGCGGCCACCCGGTGCTCGGCCTCGCTGAGCGTCGCCGCGGCCTCCGGCGTCCCGTTCCGCGTCCCGTCCGCGCTCCGCCCGTGGCCGACGCGGCCGTGGTGCCGGGCGGAGGAGGTGACGGCGGCCGCGCCCCGTGACGGCGAGCGGAGCAGCGAGTCCGCGTGACACTCCCGCGCCAGCGCGCCGGCCCGGCCACCCAGCATCCCGGCCCTGCGGTGCTCGCCGATCGCGTGGTACGCCTCGGTCAGGTCGACCAGCGCCCTGGCGTGCTCGTACCGGTCGCCGCCCGCCTGCAGCAGGTCGGCGGCGCGGCGCAGGAGCATCACGCGGTGCCGCACCTCGCCCGCGGCGGCGAGCAGGCGCAGCGCCATCCCGTGCACGCGCTTGGAGCGCTTGCCGCACCCGGCGAGCTGGGCCTCGATCAGCCCGCGCGCCTCCTCGGCCTCGCCGAGCCGGATCAGCGCCTCGGCCGCGTCGAGCCGCCACGGGACGAACTCGGGCACGTCCAGCCCCCACGCTTCGGTGAGCTCGCCGCACATCCGCAGGTCGCGCAGCGCCCGCCGGGGCTGGCCCGACATGAGCGCGAAGCGGCCCTTGCCGTAGAGGTACTGGGCGGCGAACCGGGTCTCCAGCATCGCCTCCGGCACCGGGAGGGCGGCCTGCGTCAGATAGTCCGGGTGACGGCCCATCGCGGCCCCGGCGATCAGCAGGATGCCCAGCGGCGCGCCGATCGCCACCCCCCAGCTCTCCGGCGAGATGAGCTCCAGGGCCCGCTGGGCGTCGCGGGCCGCCGCCGCCAGGTCCCCCCGGCGCAGCGCGATCTCCGCGCGGATCGCCGACAGCCTGGCCTGGCGGCTGGGCGCGTGCCGGTCGGCGGCCTCCGCGACGAAGGCGTCGCACCACGACACCGCCCGGTCGGCCCGGTCGCTGTAGATCAGGGTCAGCAGCGCGCACTCCACCGTGTCCATGGACATCTCGTCCAGCCGGGAGCCGCGCAGGATGCGCTCGGCCGCGGTCACCAGCTCCTCCTGCGGGCCCTCGCGCAGCGTCGAGGCCAGCGCGTCGGCGGACTCCAGCCGGCGGTCTCCGCCGAGGGAACGGGCGACGGCGCTCGCCTGCTCGGGCATGGGCTCCGGCAGGTGCGGCAGGAAGGCGGGCCAGCTGCTGCGCAACCAGGCGCGGGCCGCCTCCAGCTCCACCACCGCCTCCCGGTCCAGCTCCTCCCGGTCGCCCAGGCGGCTCAGCACGTCCCTGGCCTCGGCGGCGTGGCCGTGCCACAACAGCGCCCTGGCGAGCACGATGGCGTCGCCGCCGCCCAGATGGCCGTGGCGCAGCGCCTCGGTCAGCTCGGTCAGCTCGGCCAGATGCCCGATCGGGGTGCCGGGATCGATCCGCCACTTGGCCCGGACCAGCGTGGTGGCGATGCGCGCCCTGCGCCGCTCGTCGTGGCACTCCTGCCAGGCCAGCGTGAGGTACTCGATCGCCGGCTCCACGCCGTCGTCGCGCAGCGCCTGCTTGGCGGCCTCCTCCAGCACCGACAGCGCCCACGGGTCGCCCGCGTGACCGGTGCGCAGGAGATGGCCGGCCACGACGGCGGCGGGCGCGCTCTCCAGGTATGTCAGCTCGGCGGCCTGGCGGTGCAGCGCGGCCAGTTCGCCGCCGTCCAGCCCGGCCAGCACGGCGGACGCGGCGACCTGGTGCCGGAAGCGGCCGCCGGCGAGCAGGCCGGCCCCGGTCATCGCCCGCACGGCCCTGGCCGCGGCGGCCTCACCCTGGCCGAGCAGCCGGCCGGCGGCGCCGGGCTCGCCCATCACGGCCAGCGCGCGCGCCATCGGGAGCAGGCCGGGATCGGCGCGCTGGAGACAGGCCAGCACCGCTTCCGCGTACCGCTCGCCGGGTTCACCGGTGGCTCCGAGGTCCTCCAGCGCCGCGTCCACCAGCAACCGGTTGCCGCCGCTCAGCTCGTGACAGCGGGTGGCGAAGAAGCCGGCGGCCTGCCCGCCCGCCCGCTCCCGGACCCGCGCGGCCACGCCCTCGGCCGACAGGTGCGCCAGTCTGACCTGCCGGCAGTGCGGCTGCCGCTGCACCTCCGTGCGCAGCACGTCCTGAGGGTGTGCGCCGTGGTCCGGGGCGCTGAGGACCAGCAGGATCCGGGCGTACTTCACCCGTCGCGCCAGGTAGGACAGGCAGAGCTGGGAGGCGTGGTCGGCGTGGTGGACGTCGTCCACGGCGATGACGAGCGGGCGGCGCTCCGACAGCTCCCGCAGCACCGCGCAGAGCGCGTCCACGAGCCGGGCGTTCACCGGTTCGAAGGACTGCGCGCCCGGCGCGGGCGGGCGGGCGCCCTCGCGCAGCAGCTCCAGTGTGGCGGCGCGGTGTTCGGCGGTGGGGGCGTTCTGGGCGAGCTGGGAGAGCACGCCGAACGGCAGGTCGCGCTCCGCGCGGGAGCCCGTCGCGGAGAGTGGGAGCGCGCCCTGGTCCAGCGCCCGGTCGGCGAAGTCGTGCAGCAGCTCGCTCTTGCCGGTGGCGACCGCGCCCGTGACCATCGCGATCCGGCCCCTGCCCGCCGTCGCCTCCCGCAGCAGATCCATCAGCAGGACCGCGTCCTGCCGCGCGTCGTCCGGAGCCATGATCCTCCTCTCGCTCGTCCCGGCGGGGGCCGGGACTCAGTAGGGCAGCTTGCGGCCGGATGGCGTCCGCAGGTCGGGCGCGTCCCGGGCGGTGGGTCGTGGACGCGGGCGTCTGGTCCTGATCTGTGACACGGCCTGCTCCTCCGC
>NZ_JAPNNL010000204.1 GCF_027620315.1 Nonomuraea corallina
GGGGAAGGTGGCGCGGGCGAGTTCGGCGGCGCGGCCGGGCTCGCCGCCGTCCGCGACGATCTCCGAGGCGAGGAGGGAGGCCAGGTCGACGATGACCGGCGCGTCGAGCGCTCCGACCGCGGCGCCGGACCGCACCTCGGCCTCCGGCCAGCCGTGCGGCGTGAAGCGGCATATCCTCATCAGAACCCTCCGTAGATCGCGGCCGGCTGCCGGGCTTGTCGTGCCGCAGGTCTATGTGCGGGCGCGTTACTCCGTCATTAACGGCCACGGAGAACGGCCCGGTAACTACGCGCCCGTTGGATGGCTGCGATGTATCCGGTCGCTAGCCTGAGGAGCGAGATTTGAGTGTCAAGGCGATCGTGCAGCTCTATCCGGTCATTCCCGCCGAAGGCGGTGCCGCGGGGCGCGCCGCCCGCCGCCCGCTGGGCCGCGATCGGGACGAGTTCCAGAAGGTGATGCGCGACTGGGCGAGGATCGCCAAGGCCGCCGAGGACCTGGGCTACTGGGGCATCGCCGGGATCGAGCATCATTTCCATTCCGAGGGGTACGAGGTCGCCCCCTCGCCCGGCGTGGTGAACGCCTGGCTGGGAGCGCAGACGAGCCGCATCAACGTGGGCACCAACGGCTACGTGCTCGGCACCCAGGACGCGATCCGGGTGGCCGAGGAGTGCGCGATGCTCGACCACATGCTGGAGGGCCGGTTCTGGGCCGGGGTCAGCCGCGGCTACCAGTCGCGCTGGACCGACGTCCTCGGACAGCACCTGGGCACCCCGGCCACGCTGTCCGACGGCGGCTCGGCCGACCAGAAGAACCGCAGCATCTTCGAGGAGCAGGTCGAGCTGATGCTCAAGGCCTGGACCGAGGACTCCTTCGACTTCAAGGGCTCCAGGATCCAGGTGCCGTTCCCGTACGACACCGGCATCACCACCTATCCGGCCACGGACACCGCGTCGCTGATGGGCGCGCGGGACGAGGTCGACGAGAACGGCGCCATCCGGAAGATCTCGGTCACGCCGCCGCCGTACCAGCGGCCGCACCCGCCGGTGTTCGTGGCGTCGTCGAGCTCGGAGGAGTCGATCCGGTACTGCGCGCGCAACGGCTTCGTCGTCACCAGCTTCTCCCCCGCGGCGAAGACCGAGGAGTTCGCGAAGATCTACGCCGAGGAGGCCGCCAAGTCCGGCCACCCGGTGCCGCTCGGCGCGAACCAGGCTCCGGTGCGCTGGCCGCACATCACCGACTCCCCGGCAGCGTACGACCGGGCCCTGCGGGACTACGACGCGGACATCTTCGAGAACTTCTACGCGAAGTTCTTCAAGAAGAAGATGCCGGTGAACGGCGACGTCGTGCAGGCGGTCAAGGACTCCGGCCTGTTCCTCGGCGGCACCGTCGACCAGGCGAAGGCCCAGTTCGCCGCCGAATGGGAGCAGGTCCCGTACGAGTACTCCGTGCTGATCTGGCACTGGGCGCAGCAGCCGACCGACGACCTGATCCGCGAGATGGAGCTGATGGCCACCAAGGTCTACCCGGAGATCGGCGGCCTGGCCGGCCCCGAGGAGCGTCCGCGCGCGCAGTGGGCCACGACCTGAGCCGCCCCGCTCGCCGGCGCGCCTGCCGCGCGACGACGGCAGGCGCGCCGGGTAACGCCGTCCTGAGAACAACCGTTTGTACGTGTGACTGATGAGAAGTACGCAGGATCCGCGCGGCGCGAGGGCGCGCGGCGTCGGACCGTTCCGCGAAGGAGTCGCCGTGTTCGAGTTCTTCCCGGGCGACCACGTCCGGTCGTCGAGCGTGAACCTGGCCTTGATGGCCGGCGGCTCGCTCGCTGACCTGGGGCGCTGGCTAGGCCCGCTGCGCGATGCGCCGGGGGCCGACCTGGACGCCTGGGCCGCCGCCTGGGCCGGCATGGCGCACCAGCAGGAGGCGCTCGCCGCGGCCGACGCCGCGGCCGGCTATCTGGCGGCGGCCAGCCGGCGCTATCTGCGCGCGTCGGTGTACCACGCGGCCGGCCAGCGGCAGATCCCGCCGGGGCCGACCAAGTCGGAGAGTTACGCCGCCTCCCTGCAGGCCTTCGGGAACGCCCTGGACTGCGGGGTCCTGCCGCTGGTGCGCATCCACGTCGACTCCCCCGACGGCACGCTGCCCGGCTACCTGATCGCGCCGGACGCCTCCAGTCCTCGTCCGGTGGTCATCGTGTACGGGGGGCTCGACCTGACCAAGGAGATGCTCTACGCGACGGTGGGCGACACGTTCGCCCGGCGCGGCATCACCTGCCTGGTCATCGACACCCCCGGCACCGGGGAGCTGATCAGGCTGCGCGGCGTGCCGTCCCGCCCGGACTACGAGGTGCCGACGGCGGCGATCATCGACCATCTCCGGACCCGCCACGACGTGGACGCCCGGCACGTCGCCGTGCTCGGCGTCAGTTTCGGCGGCTACTACGCCGCCCGCTCGGCGGCGTTCGAGCCGAGAGTCTCGGCCTGCGTCTCCTGGGCGGGCAGCTGGGACTGCGGCGCGCTGTGGCGGCGGCGCTGGGACGAGGGCTCGGGCGAGGAGCCGACGCGGTGGTTCCTGCCCTGGGTGACGGGCACCGGCACGGTCCAGGAGGCGCTGGAGCGGCTGAAGCTGTGGACGCTCGCCGACGTCTGGCCACGGGTGCGGCAGCCGCTGCTGATCGTGCACGGCGAGGACGACCGGGAGATCCCGGTCGCGGACGCGCGCCGCGCCTTCGAGGCCGCGGGCTCGGCCGACAAGCGGCTGCGCGTCTTCACCCGCGAGGACGGCGGCGCCGAGCACATCCAGTCGGACGATCCCGGCCCCACCCTGGACCTGATCGCCGACTGGCTGTCGTCGCGCCTGCCGGCCCTGCCGGGGTCGCCGGTGCCGGCGTTCGCCTGAGACGCGCGGAAGCCGGGAGGGGGACATCCCCTCCCGGCTTCCGTGTGCCGCCGGACGGCTCAGCCGGCCGCAGGCCGCCAGAACGGCAGCGACGCCTCGTCGTTCAGCGGGACGAACTCGACCTCGACCCGCATCCCGATATGGACCTCGTCGACCTCGCAGCCGATCACGTTGCCCATGACGCGGGGGCCCTCGTCGAGCTCCACGATCGCGACCGCGTACGGCGTCCACTGGTTGAACGGGTAGGCGCCCTGCTGGCGCACCACCGAGAAGGTGTGCACGACGCCCTTGCCCGCCGTGGTCAGCCAGCCGGGCGTGTCACCGCACTCGACGCAGATCTGACGCGGGTAGAACTGGCGGTGGCCGCAGCCGGGACACTCCTGCACCAGCAGCTCTCCGCGGGTGGTGGCCTCCCAGTACGGGCGGCCGGCCGCGTCGAGCAGCGGGACCGGCCGGCCCTCCGTCGCGGGAGTGGTCACGTTCGTCATGCCTTGTCCTTTCCGAGTATCACGGTGCCCATCGCCGACAGCCAGCCGCCCGAGCCGCACGCGAGGGCGACCTCGGCGCCCTCGACCTGCGCGTCGCCGGCCTGACCCCGGAGCTGCCTGGTGGCCTCGATGAGCAGGAAGATGCCGCGCATGCCGGGGTGGCAGGAACTGAGGGCGCCGCCGTCGGTGTTGAGCGGGAGGCTGCCGCCGAGCTGGAGGGCGCCGGAGGCGGCGAACGGCCCGCCCTCGCCCTTCTTGCAGAAGCCCAGGTCCTCCAGCATGAGCAGCGCGGTGATGGTGAAGCTGTCGTAGAGCTGGACGGTGTCGACGTCGTCCGGGGTGAGGCCGGCCTGCGCGAACGCCTCCTTGCCGCTGCGCTCGGCCGCGGTACGCGTGTAGTCGGGCATCTGGCTGATGTTCCAGTGGGTCTGGGCCGATGCCGCGCCGAGAATGTGGACCGGGGGCTGGCGCAGGTCCCGGGCGCGCTCGGCGGTGGTGACGATCACCGCCCCGCCGCCGTCGGAGACGACGCAGCAGTCGAACAGGTGCAGCGGGTCGGCGATCATGCGGGAGTTGACGACGTCCTCGACCGTCAGCGGCTTGCGGTACTGGGCGTTGGGATTGAGCCCGGCGTGCGCGCGGCAGGCCACGGCGATCGCCGCCAACTGCTCGGAGGTGGTGCCGTACTCGTGCATGTGCCGCTGGGCGGCCATCGCGTACGCGCCGATCAGGGTGTTGCCCCAGGGTGACTCGTACTGCAGCGCGCCCGCGACCTGCTCACCCGGCTTCTTCGCGCCGAACCCGGGGTTGGTGCCCGACTTGGTGTAGAGGTCCGAGCCGTAGACGATGAGCACGTTCTCGCACAGCCCCGCCTCGATCGCGGCCTTCGCGTGCTGGATGTGCAGCTCGAAGCTGGAGCCGCCGACGGCGGTGCCGTCGAAGTAGCGGGGGTTGATGCCCAGGATCTCCGCCATGGTGCCGGCGTTGTCCGGCTGGGCGAAGTCGCCCTGGGCGCACATGAACCCGTCGATCTCGCTCTTCTTCAGGCCGCAGTCGGCCAGCGCCCGCTGGGTGGCGAGCACGTGGTGCCCGACCGCGTCCAGGTGGGGCGCTTTGGGGTAATCGCTCAGGCCGATGCCGGCGATCACGGGCGTACGGTCAGCCATGGATGTGATGTCTCCTCGGATACGCGAAGGGATGACGCGAAGGGTGACGCGAAGGGTGACGCGAAAGGGTGACGCGAAAGGGTGACGCGCCGCCTGCGGGCGGCGCGCCCGCGAGGTCAGGTCAGGGGGCGGGGCTCACGGGGCAGGCCCAGGATGCGCTCGGCCATGATGTTGCGCATGATCTCGTCGGTGCCGCCGGCGATGCGCCGTGAGGGCGCGCTGAGCGCGAGCTCGGCCCAGACGTAGGTGCCCCACTCGCCGGTGTCGGCCGTCATGCGCGGGCCGAGCACGCGGCCGGCCAGCTCGCCGATGGCGCGGACGTTCTCCGAGTCCATCAGCTTGATGATCGACGCCTCGGCCCCCGGCTCGCCGCGGCCGGAGGCGCGGGCGGCGGTCCACCGGATCACGTCCCGGCGGATCGCGATCCTCGCGAACTCCTGGCGGATGTGCGGGTCGCCGGCGAGGCCGAAGTGCTGGATGAGGCCGAGCAGCCGCTCGACCGGGTCCGTGGCGGGAGAGGCGGTGCGGTAGCCCATCGACGCGCGCTCGTTGCCGAGCGTGGTCATCGCCACCTTCCACCCGTCGCCGGGCTTGCCGAGCACGTGGCTGTCGGGGACGAAGACGTCGTCGACGAACACCTCGTTGAACGCCTCACCGCCGGTGAGCTGACGCAGCGGGCGGACCTCGACCCCCGGATCGTGCATGTCGACCATCAGCATGGTGAGCCCGGCGTGCTTGGGCGCGTCCGGGTCGGTGCGGACGAGCATCTCGCCGATGTCGCTGTAGTGGCCGCCGGAGGTCCACACCTTCTGCCCGGAGACCCGCCAGCCGTCGCCGTCGCGGACCCCCCTGCTCTTCACGCCCGCGAGGTCGGAGCCGGCCTCGGGCTCGGAGAAGAGCTGGCAGGCGATGAGGTCGCCCCGGTACAGCGGGCGCAGGTACCTCTCCTTCACCTCCGGCGTGCCCCAGGCGAGCAGCGTCGGCGCGACGATGTGGTGGCCGACGATGAAGCAGGCCTCCGACGGCAGCTCGTAGTCGGCCGCGACCTCGTCGAACAGCTCCTGGTAGCGCTGGGCCCGGCCGGCGCCGCCGTACTCGGGCGGGCCGGTGAGCCAGCCGAAGCCCGCGTCGAACAGTTCACGGCGGAAGGCCACCGCGGCCGCCACCATGCTCAGTTCCTCCTCGCGGGTCGGTTCGGCGCCCGCGCTCAGCTCGTCGGGGCCGTTGCCCCAGCCCTCCTCCCATTCCGGCAGGGGCTTGGCATGGGTGTCGAGAAAGGCCCGGACGGCGTCCTGGAACGCGGTCTCGTCCGGGGTCCGGCGCTGGTCGCTCACGATTGCTCCCGAAGCAGGCGGTGGAGCACCTTGCCGCTGGCGTTCTTGGGCAGGGTCTCGCTGTGGATGCGGATGTGGTCGGGGACCTTGTACTTGGCCAGGCGTTCACGGCAGAACGCCTGGAGTTCCTCCGGGGTGGCCTCGACGCCCCCGGCGAGCACGACGTGGGCGCGCACGGTCTCGCCCCAGTGCGGGTCGGGAACGCCGACGACGGCGCACTCCACCACCCCGGGATGGGCGAACAGGGTGGCCTCGATCTCCAGCGGGTAGACGTTCTCGCCACCCCGGATGATCATGTCGTCCTTGCGGCCGGCCAGGTAGAGGTAGCCGTCCTGGTCGAGGTAGCCGAGGTCGCCGCCCTTGAACCAGCCGTCGGAGATGACCTGGGCGGTCTTCTCCGGCTGTCCGTGGTATCCGCTCATCACCATGTCGCTGCGGGTGACGATCTCGCCGACCGTGCCCACCGGGACCTCCTCGCCGGCGGCGTCCCAGATCTGCAGGTCGATGTTGAAGCCGGGACGGCCGACCGACCTGAGGAGATGCGGATGGCCGTCGAGCGCGCGCAGATGGTCCTCGGGCGTGAGCACGGTCTGCATGCCCGCCTCGGTGCCGGCGCCGAAGCCGTTGTAGAAGTCGCACCGCATCATCGCCATGGCCTGGGTGAGCAGCTCGGGCGACATCGGCGCGGCCCCGTAGAAGACCGAGCGCAGCGTGGCGAAGTCGTCCGGCCGCACGTCCGGCTGCCGCAGCAGGGCGCTGATCATCGTGGGGACGAGGAACACGTCGGTGAGGCCCTGGCGGCACCACCGCAGCAGTTCTGCCGGGTCCCACTGAGGGACGATCAGGGACGCCGAGCCGCGGCAGATCGCGTTGAGCACCAGGCTGAGGCCGGCGACGTGGTAGAGCGGGGACGCCGAGTAGCGGAACTCGTCACGCAGGAAGCGGTACTCCAGGATCGCGTTGGAGACCATCGTCTTCCACATCCGGTGCGACTGCATGACGCCCTTGGGCAGCCCGGTCGTACCGCTGGTGTAGGCGAGCGCGACGATGTCCTCGTCGTCGACGAACGCCTCCCGGGGCGAGCCGGCGGCGCCGCGCCGGAGCACCTCGTCGAAGGACACCGTGCCCGCCGCGGCGCCGAAGCCGACGACGTGGTCGAGATGGTCCAGGTCGTCCCTGACGGCCAGGACGCCGTCCGCGTACCGGTCGCCGACGAACGCCCAGGACGCCTCGGCGCTCCGCAGCAGCGTCGTGATCTCCGCCGGGGACAGCCGGAAGTTGAGCGGGACGGCGACCGCGCCGAGCTTGAACAGGGCGAGGAAGGTCTCCACGTACTCCGGCGAGTCGGTGTCCAGGACGGCGACCCGCTCCCCCTGGGTCAGGCCCATCTCCTGCAGGCCGCGGGCGAGCCGGTGCACCCGGTCGCGCACCTCGGCGAAGGTGCGGGTGCCCGACCCGGTGACGAAGCAGGCCCGGTCCGGGGAGCGCTTGGCCGCCATGTCGATCCACTCGCCGATCTGGACCCTCGACAGGCGCCGGCCGGTGAGGGAGGCCGGGGAGGTGCGCTGGGCGGTGAGGGAGGCCGGGCGGGTGCGCTGGGCGGTCATCTCACTTCCCCAGCAGGTCCGCGAGCAGGGTCATCTCGGCCATGCTGTTCTCCGGCACCTGGTAGCCGGCGTCGTCGAAGATCTCGGTCAGGTGGTCGCGGACGTCCTCGGCGGTGAGCCGGCCGTTCAGGTAGCCGCGGGTGACGCCGATGAACACGCGCGCCACCCGGCCGCCGCCGGCGCTGAGGATCTCGCCGGAGAGCTCGCAGGAGTCGTGGCACAGGTAGCCCACCACCGCCGAGACCAGCGCGGGGTCCAGGTGGTCGGCGAGCGGGTTGTCGAAGCCCTCGGTCATGCGGGTCTGCGCCACCGGGCCGATCGCGTTCGCCTTGATGTCGTACTTGGCGCCCTCGATCGCGAGCACCTTGATCAGGCCTACCAGGGCGAGCTTCGCCGCGGCGTACGACGACTGGCCGAAGTTGCCGAAGAAGCCGGCCGACGACGAGGTCACCACGACCCGCCCGAACCCCTGCTCCCTGAAGCGCGCCCACGCCGGGCGGGTGACGTTGAACGCGCCCTTCAGGTGCACGTCGAGCACCGGGTCCACGTCGTCCGGGCTGGTGTTGTGGAAGGTCTTGTCACGCAGGATGCCCGCGTTGTTCACGACGATGTCCACCCTGCCGAACGCGGACAGCGCCGTCTCGATCACCGCCTGGCCGCCGGACAGGGTGGCGACCGAGTTCGTGTCGGCCACCGCGATGCCGCCGCGTTCCTCGATCTCCTTGACCACGATCGCCGCCCGGTCCCGCTCCACCCCGTCGCCGGACAGGGACGTCCCCATGTCGTTGACGACCACCCGCGCGCCGCGACGGCCCAGTTCGAGAGCGTGGGCGCGGCCGAGGCCGCCACCTGCTCCCGTGACCACGGCGACACGACCATCGAAGCTGAGATCCACGGCAGTTTCCTCCTTCTGGCGGCGGGCATACGCCGGCGTCGGCACCGTCCGCACTCTTGCGCGCGGGGAGTTACTGCGGTCGTTACGGCTCGCGCCGCTCATGCCCGGTGCACGCGGCCCTCCTACCGTCCTGGGGCATGAGCGGACTTCAGCAACTAGCCGACGCGACCGCGTCGTTCACCGGCCTCGCCGAGGAGCACGAGGACTTCCGGGAGAGCGTGCGGTCGTTCGTTGAGCACCTCTCACCGGAGACGCGGGTACGCCACCTCATGGAGGACGAACAGGGCCACGACCCGCGGGCCTGGCGCCAGATGGCCGATCAGCTCGGCCTCCAGGGTCTCGCCCTGCCCGAACGCTACGGCGGCTCGGGCGCGTCCTTCCTCGAACTCGGCGTGGTTCTGGAGGAGATGGGCCGCGCCGTGATGGGCGGGCCCTTCTTCTCCACCGTGGTCCTCGCCGCCAACGCGCTGCTGCACTCCGGCGACGAGCAGGCCAAGGACGACTTCCTGCCGGGGATCGCCGCCGGGGAGACGATCGCCACGGTGGCGATCGCCGAGCGCTCCGGGTCGTGGCGGGGCGGTGACGTCGAAGCACGCGCCGTCAAGGAGGACGGCATCTGGCGGCTGAGCGGCGTCAAGTCGTTCGTCCTGGACGGGCATGTCGCCGACCTGCTGCTGGTCTTCGCCCGGACCGGCGCCGGCCTGTCGCTGTTCGCGGTGTACGGGCAGGCCACGGGGGTGACCAGGACCCCGCTGCCGACGATGGACCAGACCCGCAAACAGGCGGTGCTGGAGTTCGACCGGAGCCCGGCCCGCCTCGTCGGCGCGGAGGGCGGCGCGGAGCCCCTGCTGGAGCGGGTGCTCGCCCTGGCCGCGGCGGGTCTGGCCGCCGAGCAGGTGGGCGGGGCCCAGCGATGCCTGGAGATGTCCGTCGAGTACGCGAAGGTGCGCACCCAGTTCGGGCGGCTGATCGGATCCTTCCAGGCGATCAAGCACAAGTGCGCCGACATGCTCATGGCGGTCGAGACGGCCCGGTCGGCGGCGCACTACGCGCTGTTCGCCGCCGGGGAGGACCTGCCGGAGCTGCCGGTGATCGCCAGTCTGGCCAAGGCGTACTGCTCGGAGGCGTACACGATGGTGGCGGCGGAGAACGTGCACGTCCACGGCGGCATCGGGTTCACCTGGGAGCATCCGGCGCACCTGTACGTCAAGCGGGCGATGTCGTCGGCGCTGCTGTTCGGCGACCCTGACGAGCATCGGGCCCGGTACGCGGACGGGGTGGGACTGTGAACACGCTCCCCGCCATCGCGCGCGACGACCTGCGCGGCGTCATGGCCTGCTTCGCGACCGGCGTCGCGGTGGTCACCGCGGCCCCGCCCGGCGGGCCGGCGGTCGGCATGGCGGTCAACTCGTTCGTGTCGGTGTCGCTGGATCCGCCGCTGGTGCTGTTCTGCGCGGCGCACACCTCGTCCACGTGGCCGGCGATCCGCGCCGCCGGGCACTTCTGCGCGAACGTGCTCGCGTCCGGCCAGGAGGAGCTGGCCCGCGCGTTCGCCCGCAAGGGCGACCGGTTCGCGGGCGTGGCGCACAGCCCCGGCATCACCGGCGCGCCCGTGCTGCGTGACGTGCACGCGCACGTCGAATGCAAGATCGTCGACACGATCGAGGCCGGCGACCACACGGTGGTCCTCGGCCGGGTGCTCGGACTCCACGCGAACACCGAGGCCACGCCGCTGCTGTTCTACCGCAGCGCCTACCGGCTCTTCTGACCCCCGCAACGTAGAGGAGGACGACGTGGTCGACGCGATCCGTCAGGCCGAATGGCATGCGCAGTTCCCCGAGGACTACCGATGGTCGTACAACGTCATGCTCGTGTACGCCGTGATCCCGGCCGGCGGCGCCGAGGTCGGCGAGATCGACCGCGTCTGCCGCAGGCTCGCCGGCCACGTGGGGGACGACGAGCGGTGGTTCCGCGAGTGGCGGGCCATGGGCGACCGGGTCCGGGCGCTCGCCGAGGACGCGGAGGCGCTCGGCGACCGCCGCGCCGCGGCGGGGCACTACCGGCGGGCGACGAGCTACTACTTCGCCGCCGAACGGTTCCGCTTCCCCAAGGACGACGAGGCGCTCGACGTCTACCGGGCGATGGTGGGCTGCTTCCGGCGGGCCGCCGAGCTCGACGACCGCTACCGGGTCGAGTACGTGGACGTCCCGTACGAGGACACCGCGCTGCCGGGCTTCTTCGTCTCCGCCGCGCGCTCGCCCGGCGAACGCGTGCCCGCCGTGCTGTTCATGAGCGGCTTCGACGGCAACAAGGAGCACAACTGGTTCCTCGGCGTCGAGGAGCTGCTCGCCCGCGGCGTCTCGGTGCTGTCGCTGGACAGTCCCGGTGTCGGCGAGGCCGTCCGCTTCCGCGGCGTCCACCTGCGGCACGACTACGAGGTCGCCGGCAGCGCGGCCGTCGACTGGCTGCTGGCCCGCGACGACGTGGACCCGGACGGGATCGGCGTGCTGGCGCTCAGCCTCGGCGGCTACTACTCCTCGCGCAGCGCGAGCATGGATCCGCGGTTCCGGGCGTGCGCCGCCTGGGGCGCGATCTGGGACTACCACCGCGTCTGGCGCGAGCGCGTCGAGGCGGCGTTCGCCAAGCAGCTCCCGGTGCCCGGCGACCACCTGGTCTGGTCCACCGGGACCGGTTCCACGCAGGAGGCGCTGAAGGTCCTGGAGGGCTTCCGGCTGGCCGACGTCGTGCCCCGGATGCGGGGCGCGTTCCTGCTGGTGCACGGCGAGGACGACCAGCAGGTGCCGGTGTCCGACGCGCACCTGCTCTTCGAGGCGTGCGGCTCGCCGGACAAGACGCTGCGGATCTTCACCGCCGAGGAGGGCGGCGCGCAGCACTGCCAGATGGACAACCTGTCCATCGCCGTGCCCGAGATCACCCGATGGCTGGCCGACAGGCTCGGCGCGGCCCCCTCGTCCCGATAACGACCGGCTTAACGGTCCGCCCCCTAGCGTGCCCCCACCGGCCCCAACACCCCCGCTGACCGCCACACTGGAGGAAGCTCACGATGTCCACCGGTAAACCTCGCCCGCTGATCTCGGTCGACTCCCATGTCGTGGAGCCGAAGGACCTCTGGCTCAAGCGGCTGCCGCAGCGCTTCCAGCACCAGGCCCCCCAGGTGGAGTCCACCGACCGGGGTGACTACTTCATCGTGCCGAACACCGGGATGGCCCCGAAGCCGGTCGGCACCGAGGGCGCGATGATCAACACGAAGATCAACGGCGTGATCACCAAGCCCACCGGCTACCGCTTCGAGGACCAGCGGCCCGGCGCCTACGATCCGGCCGCCCGCCTGGAGGACCAGGACAGCCAGGGCATCCGGGCCGAGGTCGTGTACCCGGGCTGGCTGATCGTGCACAGCATCCCGGACTTCGACCTCAAGGTCGCCTGCGTCCGCGCCTACAACGACTGGCTGTTCGAGGAGTTCTGCTCGTACGCCCCCGACCGGCTGATCGGCGCCGCGGCGCTCCCCGTCGGGCAGGGCCCGGTCGAGCCGGCGATCGAGGAGGCGCGGCGCTGGGCCGCGCGCGGCGCCAAGACCTTCCTGCTCCCTCAGGCCGTCCCCGGCATGGCCTGGGGCGACGCGCACTGGGAGCCGCTGTGGGCGGAGCTGGAGGAGATCGGCGTCCCCGTCGGGTTCCATCAGGCGGCCGGGCAGGTCGCCATCTTCAACGACAAGACCACGCCCGGCGTGTTCTGGACCACCGCCATCGGCAACAAGATCAGCCTCGGCTGGGTGTTCATGCAGCTCGTGTACGGGGCGGTGCCCGAGCGGCACCCGAACCTGCGGTTCATCCTCGTGGAGGGCGGCATCGGCTGGATCGCCTTCCAGCTCAACACGATGGACCACATGTTCACCGACCATCACCGCTGGACGGTCCCCGAGCTGTCGATGAAGCCCAGCGAGTACTTCAACCGCAACTTCTGGGCCACCTTCGAGGACGACCGCCCCGGCATCCTCACCCTGCCGATGCTCGACGAGAAGCGCCTGATGTGGGCCGGCGACTACCCGCACACCGAGGGCAACTTCCCCTTCGCCCAGGAGCAGGTCGCCCATGACTTCGAGGGCATCGACGAACCGGTCGTGGCCGCGATCACCCATGACAACGCGATCGACCTCTTCGGCCTCGACGT
>NZ_JAPNNL010000205.1 GCF_027620315.1 Nonomuraea corallina
ACCCCGACCCCCACCCCGACCCCCACCCCGACCCCCACGCCGACCCCCACGCCCGAACCCGAGCCGGAAGAGGAGCCCACCGAGCTCCGCCCGACCGCCGAGGTGCCCATCCCCAAGGGCACCGTCGGCCAGTCCGTCCCGCCCGGCGGCTGGGAGACGTGGGTGCGCCGGTTCGACGAGGCGATCGGCAGCCAGATGGCCATCGGCGGCATGGACCCGCGCGTGGGCGGCAAGGCCCAGGACAAGCTCAGGAAGGCCGCGCGCAAGATCGCGGAGGGCAAGGAGCGGCCCGGCCTGTCCCAGGTCGCCGACGTCGTCCGCGACCTGCGCGCGGCCCGTGCCAAGGGCGAGATCGCCTCGACCGGCCCGCTGCCCGACTGGCTCGACGACTGGCAGATCTAGCCAATGGAGGATCAACCGGAGATCCACGTACATTAAGCGCGTGACCATCTCCTACGCACACCGGCGGGCCCGGCTCGCGGCCCTGCTGCCCGCCCACGAGGTCGACGCCCTGCTGGTCACCTCGACCGTCAACGTCCGCTACCTCACCGGGCTCACCAGCTCCAACGCGGCCGTCCTGGTCAGGGCCGACGGCTCGGCCCGGCTCGTGACGGACAACCGGTACATCGAGAAGACACGCGGCCTCGACGTCGAGGCCGCCGAGGCCTCCGACGTGGCCGCCGCGCTCGCCGCCCCCGGCGTCGGCATCGAGGCGGCGCACATGAGCGTCGCCACCTACCAGCGCCTCGGGTCCGGGCTCGTCCCGCTCGGGCCGCTCGTCGAAGGGCTGCGCGCGGTCAAGGACGACGACGAGCTGGAGCTCCTCCGTACCGCCTGCGCCATCACCGACCAGGCCTTCGCGGACGTGCTGCACACCATCGGACCGGGCGTCACCGAGCGGGACGTGGCCCGCCTCCTGGAAGCCCGCATGATCGAGCTCGGCGCCGCCAAGCCCGCCTTCGACACCATCGTCGCCGCCGGCGAGAACGGCGCGATCCCGCACCACGCCCCCACCGACCGCGAGCTGCGCTCCGGAGAGCTGGTCACCATCGACTTCGGCGCCGCCTACCAGGGCTACCACGCGGACATGACCCGCACCGTCTGCCTCGGCCCGCCCGCCGGCTGGCAGCGCGACCTCTACGACCTCGTCGCCGCCGCCCAGCGGGCCGGCCGGCACGCCGTCACCCCCGGCGCCACGGCCCAGGAAGTGGACGCCGCCGCCCGCTCCCTCATCGCCGAGGCGGGCCACGCCGACCACTTCCGGCACGGCCTCGGCCACGGCGTCGGGCTCCAGATCCACGAGGAGCCGTTCCTGGGCCCCGCACGGACCGGTAGACTTGAGGATCGAGTTCCGATCACCGTGGAGCCGGGGATCTACCTCCCGGGCCGGGGCGGTGTTCGCATCGAGGACACCCTCGTCACCCGGCAGGGCGAGCCGGAACTTTTCACCAAGACGACCAAGGAGCTGCTCGTCCTTTAGAGCGGCCGCACGCGGGAGAGAACGAGTGGCGACGACCAACGACCTCAAGAACGGCATGGTGCTGAAGCTCGACGGTGGCGAGCTGTGGGCCGTTGTCGAGTTCCAGCACGTCAAGCCGGGCAAGGGCGGCGCGTTCGTGCGCACCAAGCTCAAGAACGTGCTCTCCGGCAAGGTGGTCGACAAGACCTTCAACGCCGGCGTCAAGGTCGAGGTGGCCAACGTCGACAAGCGCGAGATGCAGTACTCCTACCGCGACGGCGACGACTTCGTGTTCATGGACACCGAGACCTACGACATGGTCAACGTGCCCGCCAAGACCGTCGGCGACGCCGCCAACTACATGCTGGAGAACACCCTGGCCACCGTGGCCTTCAACGAGGGCTCCGCGCTCTACGTCGACCTGCCCGCCGCGGCCGAGCTCACCATCGCCAGCACCGAGCCCGGCCTGCAGGGCGACCGCTCCACCGGCGGGACCAAGCCCGCCACCCTGGAGACCGGCGCCGAGATCAAGGTGCCGCTCTTCATCACCACCGGCGAGCGGGTCAAGGTCGACACCCGCAGCGGCGAGTACCTCGGCCGGGCCTGAGGTGTCGGCACGAGGCAAGGCACGCAGACGCGCGCTCGACATCCTCTTCGAAGCCGAACTCCGCGGTGAGGACCCGCTGAAGATCCTGGCCGAGCGGGTGGAGCGGCAGGAGCCCCCGGTGAACGAGTACACCTCGGCCATCGTCGAAGGCGTCACCCGCCACCTTCCCCGCATCGACGAGCTGATCACCACCTACTCCGAGGGCTGGACCCTGGAGCGCATGCCCGCCGTCGACCGCAACCTCCTGCGCGGCGGCACCTACGAGCTGCTGTGGATGCCGGACGTCCCGGAGGGCGTGGTCATCAGCGAGTGGGTCCACCTGGCCGGAGAGCTGTCCACCGACGAGTCCCCCCAGTTCGTCAACGGCCTGCTGGCCCGCTTCAAGCAGCTCAAACCCAGCCTGACCCTCTAGCGAGCGGGCGGCCTGGCGGGAGGTTGCCGGGGCGCGGCGGGAGGGGCGAGGATCGGGACATGGCGACCGAGGACGACGTCCGCAGGCTGGCGCTCGCGCTGCCCGAGACCGGTGAGAAGAGCATGTACGGCACGCCCGCGTTCTATGTCCGCGGCAAGTGGTTCGCCCGGATGCGGGAGGAGCCGGGCGTGCTCGCGGTGCCGGTGCCCAGCGAGGAGGAGAAGCTGGAGCTCGTCGCCGCGCGGCCCGGGGCGTTCTTCACCACGCCGCACTTCGACGGCTACGCCGTCGTGCTGGTCCGGCTGCCCGAGGTGGACGAGGAGGAGCTGGGCGAGCTGCTCACCGACGCGTGGCGGCTGCGCGCGCCCAAGCGGCTGGTGGCCGCCTTCGACGCCTGACGATCCCGTACGGCCCGTACGGAAGGCTCCGGCCGCCGGGGAGCGGGCGATCGCGCGTACGGCGTAGGCTGGAGCGCAGCCACGAGGAGAGGGAGGCGAGCCCACGTTGCGAGCTGAAGGCGTCACGAGGACCCCGGCGGTGCGCACCGCCGTCGTCTGGGACGCGCTGCGGGCGGTGCTGGCGGAGCTGGCCGGCGCGACCGGGCGCGAGGCGCTCGGCATCGTCGACGCCGGCGGCGGCACGGGAGGGTTCGCGGTGCCGCTGGCCGCGCTGGGCCACACCGTGACCGTGGTCGACCCCAGCCCCGACTCGCTGGCCGCGCTGGAGCGCCGGGCCAAGGAGCGCGGCGTGGTGGTGCGCGGCCTGCAGGGCGACGCCGCCGACCTGGGCGAGCTGCTCAGCCCCGGCCACGCCGACCTGGTGCTCTGCCACAGCGTGCTGGAGTACGTGGAGGATCCCGTCGGCGCCCTGGCCGCGATGGCGGGGCTGCTGCGTCCGGGCGGGGCGGTGAGCGTGCTCGCCGCCAACCCGGTGGCGGCCGCCATCCACCGCGCGCTGGCCGGGCAGTTCGACGAGGCCAGGGCCGCGCTGTCCGACCCGCTCGGCAGCTGGGGCGACCGCGACCCCACGCCGCGACGTTTCACCGGCGAGACCCTCACCGGCCTGCTGGGCGCGGCGGGGCTGGTGGCCGGGCCGGTGCACGGCGTGCGGGTCTTCGCCGACCTGGTGCCCAGCCGGCTCGTCGACGGCGAGCCGGGCGCGGCGGAGGCGCTGGTGGCGCTGGAGGAGGCCGCCTCGTCCCATCCGGTGCTCCGCGATATCGCCACCCAGCTGCACGTCGTCGGCCGCAGGCCATCGGCTTAGAACGCCTGTTCGGATAGAATCGGCGGCGTGGCACGCAAGCAGATCACGGGCATCGGCCCCGCTCCGCGGACCGGGGCCGACGACAGCGGCTGCTCCATCCTCCATGTCGACATGGACGCCTTCTTCGCCAGCGTCGAGCTGCTCGACCGGCCGGAGCTGCGCGGCCGTCCGGTGATCGTGGGCTCGCTCGCCGGGCGCGGGGTGGTGCTCAGCGCCACCTACGAGGCCAGGGCGTTCGGCGTCCACTCGGCCATGCCGATGAGCCGGGCCCGCCGGCTCTGCCCGCAGGCGACGATCATCCCGCCCAGCCACGGAAAGTACTCCGAGGTCTCCAAGGGCGTCATGGAGATCTTCCACTCGATCACCCCGCTGGTCGAGCCCATCGCCTCCGACGAGGCGTTCCTCGACGTCGGCGGCGCCCGGCGCCGGCTGGGCCCGCCCGCCGCGATCGCCGCCCGGATCCGGGCCGAGGTGCTCGACCGCTACGGCATCACGTGCTCGGTGGGCGTGGCGGGCAGCAAGTTCATCGCCAAGCTGGCCTCCAAGCAGTGCAAGCCCGACGGCCTGCTGGTGGTGCCGCCCGGCGAGGTGGTGGCGTTCCTCCACCCGCTGCCCGTCTCCGCCCTGTGGGGCGTGGGGGAGCGCACCGAGCAGGCCCTCGTGCGCCTCGGCATCCGCACCGTGGGCGACCTCGCCCGGGTGCCCGTCACCACCCTCCAGCGGGAGCTCGGCCCGGCCGCGGGCGGCCACCTGGCGGCGCTGGCGTGGGGCCGCGACGAGCGGCGGGTGAGCCCGCACGTCCCGGACAAGAGCATCGGCAACGAGGAGACCTTCGCCGCCGACATCGACGACCCCGAGATCATCAGACGCGAGCTGCTCCGCCTGTCCGAGCGGGTCGCCGCGAGGATGCGTAAGGGCGGCCACGTGGGCAGGACTGTAAGTGTGAAGCTGCGCCGCGCGGATTTCTCCACGATCAGCCGGTCCCGGACACTTCCCGAACCCACCGATGTCGCCCAGGAGATTTACGCCACAGCCTGTGACCTCTACCATGCCGCAGGGCTGGAGCGGGTGCGGCTGCGCCTGATAGGCGTCAGGATGGAGGGCCTCATGCCGGCGGAGACGGCTTCCCGTCAGCTCACTCTCGGTGAGCGCGAGAGTGGCTGGCGTGAGGCCGAGCAGGCGATGGATCAGGCGATCCGGAGATTCGGTCCCGATGCCGTGCTTCCGGCTTCGCTAGTTCGGGGCAAACTTGATGAAATGGAGGCGTGAGGCGATGTCACGACTTCGGGGGAGGAGTGCAAGATGGCCCAGAATGAAGCCATGACGTCACCTCCGGTTTGGTCTGCCTTGGACGTTTGCTTTCGCCTACGTCTACAGCCTCGTATTCTGGGGATAACCGACCGCGAGGTTCGGACACCCCGTGTCGTCCGTTGCCGTCTTCCCCGTCCTGGGGCCGTCCTTGGGAGGCGCCGTGCCGCTCTCTGAGCACGAGCAGCGCTTGCTCGACCAGATCGAGCAGGCCCTCTACGCCGAGGACCCGAAGTGGGCCAACACCGTAAGGATCAGTGACCCGCGCAGCCATTACAAGCGTCGCCTGGTCAAAGCCACCATCGGCTTCGTCCTCGGTGTCGTCCTGCTGATGGTCGGCGTAGTGATCAACCTGATCCCGCTCGGCGTCGGCGGTTTCGTGGTCATGCTCGCCGCGTGTCTGTGGGGCCTGTCCAGTTGGAAACGTATGAATGGGTTCGGTGGTGACTCCTCGGCGCAGGGGGCTCCACCACAGGGCAAGCAGGTTCGCCGGGGCAACCGGGGAACCTTCATGGAGCGGATGGAGGAGCGCTGGCGCCGTCGTCACGACGAGCGCTGACTCTCCTCCCCCAAGACGTCCCCCTCGAAACGGAGGTGCGGCCGTCTCCTCACCGGAGACGACCGCACCCTTCGCTTCGGACCCTCACGCGCCCTTCTGCGCCGCCGTCCTCCGCAGCCTGATGTTCTCCAGACGGTCGAAACCGTCCAGCACCCCTTCGCCCAGCCGCCGCAGCCGCCGCATCGTCGACGGCGGCAGCAGCACCGCCCGCGCCCGCCGGGCGCGTGACACGGTCGCCGCCAGCGCCTTGCGCACCGTGCGCAGCTCTCCGCCCAGCGGCGGGATCTCGCCGGGCTCCCTGGCGTAGAGCACCCGCTCCACCGCCGAGGCGATCGTGGTGACGGCCGCCGCCGCCTCGGCCGGGAACTCGTACTGCTCGGTCAGCCGCCGCGCCAGCCGGCGCGGCGTCTCGCTGGGCTCGCGCGCCATCCCGTAGTCGTACAGCGCGTCGTCCAGCTCCGCCCAGGCCGCGGCCACCGCCGGGTGGCGGCCCGCCACGACCTTGGCCGTCACCTCGTCCGCCGGACGCGACATCTTCCAGCCCAGCGTACGGATCCGCCTGCTCCTGGTGACCAGCCGGATCGCCGCCGGGATCAGCAGCACCAGCAGCACCGCCGCGGCGCCGATGCCGATCCGGGCGGCCAGCGGCGTCGACTCCTCCGGCGGCAGCCCGCCGTCGGCCAGCAGCGCCTCCCGGTCCAGCTCGCGCGGGTTCTGCCGGTTCTGCGGGCCCGCCTCCTGCTCCGAGTCGCCGCCGGTGGTCTCGTCCGGCGTCGGCGAGCTCGGGTCGGCCGTGGCCTCGGGCCGCGGCTGGGTGTACTCGGGAACCCGGGCGCTGCCCTGGCCGAGCGTGCCCGCCGGCGTCGGCTCGAACGGCAGCCAGCCCACGCCCTCGAAGTACAGCTCCGGCCAGGCGTGCGAGTCGTTCGTGCCGACCGTCCACCGGCCGCCGATCTGCGTGCCGCCGGTGTAGCCGATCGCCACCCGTGACGGGATGCCGACGACCCGGGCCAGGACCGCCATCGAGGCGGCGAACTGCTCGCAGTAGCCGGCCCGGCTGCGCACCAGGAAGTCCACCAGCGCCGAGCTGCTGTGACCCTGCGTGCGCAGGCTGTAGGCGAAGCCGCCGGTGTCGGTGAAGAACCGCTGCAGCCGCACCGCCGCCTGGTAGGGCGTGCGGGCGCCGCGCGTCTCGTCCAGCGCCAGATCCGTGATCTCCTGCGGCAGGTCGTCCGGCAGCGCCAGGTAGCGCTCGTCGATGCCCTGCCGGGTGGTCGGCGAGGAGTCCAGCACCCGCGCCGTGGGCGCCGGCTCGCTCGTCGCCACGTCGTACTCCAGGCCGGCGGCCTCGTCGCGGGTGGAGAACACCATCAGCGTGCTGACGTCGGCCCGCCAGTCGCCGTCGACGCGGATCTGCCGCGGCGGGTACGGCAGCGGCAGGAACGACAGCTTGGTGATCTGGTCGCTGATGGTGATCGACGTCCGGACGTTGTTCAGCTGCACCCCGCCGCCCAGGCCGGGCGGTGGCGGCAGCGGGCCGTTGTCGGTCCTGTTCTCCGGGGCGCCCTCCGGCTGCGTCATGCCGAACTGGTCGCCGTCGAACGTGTCGAGCGCGTAGATGCGCAGGTACCGAGGCGTGTTGTCGCTGTTGGCGTACGTCAGGACCACCCGCGGCTCGGGCAGCTCCAGCCGGCCCTTCAGGTTGGCGATCGGGTCCGGGATGCTGATCGAGTTGCCCCGGCCGGAACCGCTGCCGCCCACGCCGAAGGTGAAGAACGAGACCGGCTCCATGGCGGGCAGCAGCGCCGGCACCGTCACCGCCACCGCGATCGCGGCGAACCCGATGCGCTTGCCCGACAGGCTCAGCCCCCTGGTGTCGGCGGTCGCGCCCGGCCGCGGGCCGGCCGAGGTGGTCCGGGTGCGGCGCACCAGCACCGCCCGGCCCCACTGGCCGACCCGCTCGCGGCCGTCCGCGAGGAGCAGGGCGGTGAACCCGAGGGCCGCGATGACGAACGCCGGCCAGCTGAGCGGCTCGGTCAGGATCGTGGCCGGCACCGTGACCAGCGCCAGCAGCGGCAGCCCGGCCAGCGCCGCCTTGCGCAGCCGGGTCGCGAACAGGTCCACGACGATCGCGATCAGGCCCACGCCGCCCGTGGTCAGCAGTGTGATGGCCTCGTTCGCCGGGACCGGCGCCGCGTACCGCTGAATGTCGGCCCAGCCGGTGGCCAGCAGCCGCGCCACCTCCAGCACCGAGTCCGTGGTCGGCACGAACAGCGCCCAGGCCTCCTCGGCCGCGAACGACACGTTCAGGTAGAGCCCCAGCGCCAGCACGCTCACCGGCAGCGCGGCCCACGGCGGCAGCGACAGCCGGCCGCTGATCAGGCTCGCCAGCAGGACCGCCACGACGGCGCCGAGCGAGCCCCAGAACCAGCCCCCGCCCTCGAACAGCGGGTGAAGCAGGATCGCCGAGGAGAAGGTCGCCACCGCGGCGGCGATCGAGAGTCTCATCAAGCCGAACCTCCGCTCAGCGCGTACCGGCCGCTGCTGGCCGCGTCCTGCCACACGGACGCGATCGACACTCCGGCGGGCAGCCGGACGATCCGCCAGCCGTACCCGGCCAGCACCGTCTGCACGGCCCGGTAGTCGTCGCCGGACTCGGGGTCGCGCCCGTTCCACGTGTCCACGTCCAGCAGCACCGCCACGCCGGTGATGCCGCTGTGCCTCAGCCTGGCCAGGTCCCTGGCCTCGTCGGCGTCGAGCGCGCCGAGCACGGCGACGATGAGGCCGTCGCCGCCGCCCGCGCGCAGGGCGGACACGCCCATCTCCAGCGAGCGCGCCGACGAGCCGCGCACCGTGGCGAGCCGGTCCAGCAGCGACCAGCTCAGCCCGGTGTCGGTCAGGTGCTCGGGGCCCTGGTCGGTCACCAGCCGCAGGCCCAGGCCCTCACGGGCGAGGTGCACGCCGATCGAGGCCGCGGCCGAGACCGCCACCTCGAACGACGAGCGCGGGCCCTCGCCGCGATGGGCGTACTTGCGGGTGTCGAGCAGCAGCGCGCCGCGGCTCTGCCACTGCTGCTCCTCGCGGCGCACCATCAGCTCGCCGTGCCGGGCCGTCGAGCGCCAGTGCACCCGGCGCAGGTCGTCGCCCTGCCGGTACTCGCGGGGCGCCACGTCGTCGTCGCCTGCCGCCGCCACGCTCCGGGTGCGGCTGTCGCCGCCGCCCGTCCACTCGCCCGACAGCCGCACGTGCGGCAGCGCCACCACCTGCGGCGTCACCACCAGCGTGTCGGTGATCGTGAACGAGCGGGTCAGCTCCACCAGCCCGAACGGGTCCGCGATGCGCACCGACAGCGGCCCGATGGGGTAACGGCCGCGCAGGTCTGAGCGCACCCTGTAGTCGATCTCCCGGACCCCGCGCGCCTCCACCCGGTCCAGCACGAACCTCGGCCGCACGCCCAGCGTGTACGGGACCGTGTCCTCGATCAGCAGCAGGCCGGTGGGCAGCCTGGTCACGTTCTCCAGGCGCAGCGTCACCGTCGCCTCGCCGCCGGCCTCGGCCCTCGCCGGGTCCAGCCGTCTGGCGCAGCTCAGCCGGTAGCGCGTGCGCGCCACCACCATCGCCGCCAGCAGCGGCAGCGCCGCCACCAGCAGGCCGATCCTGAACAGGTCGTTCTCGCCGAGCAGGAACGCCATCACCAGCGCCGCGACGCCCGAGGCCAGGAACGACCGTCCCCTGGAGGTGAGCGCTCGCAGACCCGCCCTCACGACGCCCGGGTCTCCGGCACCGGGACGCGCCTGAGAAGTTCGGTCACCACCTGCTCGGGCAGCCGCCGCTGGCCCTGGGCCTCCACGCTGGGCAGCAGCCGGTGCGCGAGCACCGGGACGGCCAGCTCCTGAAGGTCGTCCGGGATGACGTAGTCACGGCCCGACAGCGCCGCGTGCGCCCGCGCCGCCCGCACCAGCTGCAGCGTGGACCGGGGCGAGGCGCCCAGGCGCAGGTCGGGGGAGTGGCGGGTGGCCACCACCAGGTCGATGGCGTACTTCTTGACCGGCTGCGACACGTACACCCCGCGCACCGCCTCGATGAGCGCGCGCACCTCCGACGTGGTGGCCACCGGCTTCAGCCTGTCCAGCGGCGAGGTGCCGCCGTGCACGTCGAGCATCTCCAGCTCGGCCGTCGGCTCGGGGTAGCCCATCGCGACCCGGGCGGTGAACCGGTCGCGCTGCGCCTCGGGCAGCGGGTAGGTGCCTTCCATCTCGATCGGGTTCTGGGTCGCGATCACCATGAACGGGGCGTCCAGCTGATAGGTGCGCCCGTCGACGGTGACCTGACGTTCTTCCATGCACTCCAGCAACGCCGACTGCGTCTTGGGCGAGGCGCGGTTGATCTCGTCGCCCACCACGATGTTGGCGAACACCGGCCCCGGCTTGAACTCGAACTCGCGCGTCTGCTGGTTGTACGCGCTCACGCCGGTGATGTCGCTGGGCAACAGGTCGGGGGTGAACTGCACACGCCGCACCGGGCAGTCGATCGACCGCGCCAGCGCCTTGGCCAGCATCGTCTTGCCCACACCCGGGACGTCCTCGATCAGCAAGTGGCCTTCGGCGAGCAGGACGGTCAGCGTGAGACGGACGGCGTCACCCTTTCCCTCGATCACCGATTCGATGGCCTCGCGGATGCGGTGAGCGGTGGTGACCAGCTCCCCGAGCTGGTCAGGGACGTCATGGGTTACTGCCACCGGGCCTCCATGCGACGTGCGGCCGGCCACCTCGCGCGGGGGTGCCATTGCGGGAGGCATGCCATTGTTTTCCATTATCTGTACGACCCTACGACTCTGTGGGTTCCTGGGCGACTTTTGCGGATATTCCAGGGAAACCTGGTGGTGTTCGTGTTCTTGTCGCATAGAGGTGCGAATGCCGTAACACACCGGACGGCGCGGCGCACCACTTTCCCCCACCTCCGGCCCCGCCTGACGCGACATCCCCTGCCCTGCCGAGGTATCCGCGCCCCGACACGCCCACGGGCGCGCCGGGGCCCGTTCCGCGCCCCCACCCGCGCCCCACCGTGCTGACCTGCGGTAACGCGCCGGACTCGGGTGGTCCAGAAGGTTCGAATCAGTTGACGGTGGGGAGAAGTGGAGTATGGTGGTGCGCAGTGGAGGGCACGGTGCACCAGCGCCGGGCGCTTCACGAGGCACGGGAGGTGGCGCCGATGTTCCTCGGCACCCATCACCCGCGTCTGGACGACAAGGGACGGCTGTTCCTGCCGGCTAAGTACCGTGAGGAGCTGGCGGAGGGTCTTGTGATCACCAAAGGCCAGGAGCGATGCCTCTACGTCTTTCCCGTGGAGGAGTTCCAGCGCATTACCGAGGCTCTCAGCACCGCCCCGGTCACCGCCAAGGCGGTGCGCGACTACAGCCGCGTCTTCTTCGCCAGCGCGTCCGACGAGAAGCCAGACAAACAGGGCCGCGTCACCATTCCGCAGGGCCTGCGGCAGTACGCCGGCCTGGAGCGTGACTGCGTCGTCATCGGGGCCAACACCCGGCTGGAGATCTGGGACGCGCAGGCCTGGGACACCTACCTCGACGCGCAGGAACAGGCGTTCGCCGACCTCTCCGAGGAGGTGTTGCCAGGGATCTTGTGAAACAACGGTCGAGCCGTCGGAGATGTCGTTCGGCGAGGTCTCCACCCGCAACCACTGCCGGCCAGCTGATGCACCTTCCCCGGTGTCAGATGGCGGGCTTCCACGAAGAGGGTGCGGATGGGGACCTGGCCGGGCGGCGCCGGGGTGGGGACCCACGGACAACCGACACATCGACCGGCCGCGTCATCCGCGAGCCAGGACGCGAAAGGGGGGTGGAGATGCACGACGACACCGATACGAGCGGTCACGTTCCGGTCATGCTCGGACGCGTTCTGGAGCTGCTGGAGCCGGCGATCACCGCGTGCGCGTCGGGCCCCGCTCCCGTCGTCGTCGACGCCAACCTCGGGCTCGGCGGCCACACCGAGGCGCTGCTCGCCGCACACCCCTCGCTGCACGTGATCGGCATCGACCGCGACCCTTTCGCGATCGAGTACGCCACGCGCAGGCTCGCCCCGTACGCCGGGCGTACCACGCTGGTGCACGCCTCGTCCGACGAGCTGAGCGCCGTGCTGGCCGCGGCCGGTCGCCCGGCCGTCGACGGGGCGCTGTTCGACCTGGGCGTCTCCTCGCCGCAGCTGGACGAGGCGGCGCGCGGGTTCGCCTACTCCTACGACGCGCCGCTCGACATGCGGATGGACACCGAGCAGGAGCTCACCGCCGAGGCGGTGGTCAACACCTACTCCGCGGGCGAGCTGGCCCGGATCCTGCGCGACTACGGCGAGGAGCGGTTCGCGGGGCGGGTCGCCAACCTCATCGTCAAGGAGCGGGCCAAGGAGCCCATCACGTCGACGAAGCGGCTGGCGGACCTGGTCAGGGACGCGATCCCGGCCGCGACCCGGCGCACCGGCGGCAACCCCGCCAAGAGGACTTTCCAGGCGCTGCGCATCGAGGTGAACGCGGAGCTCGCCGCCCTGGAGGTGGCGCTGCCCGCCGCGCTCGACGCGCTGGCACTGGGCGGGAGAGTCGTCGTGCTCTCCTACCACTCGCTGGAGGACCGGCTCACCAAGCAGGTCCTCACCGCGCGGACCAGGGACACCAGCCCGCCCGGGCTGCCCGTCCCGTTGCCGGCCCACCAGCCGAGGTTCCGCACCCTGACGAAGGGAGCCGAGCTCCCGAGCGAAGAAGAGCTGGCCCGCAACCCGCGGGCGGCTTCGGCCCGGCTCAGGGCCGCAGAGAGGATCCGTGTTGACGACCAGGACTGAGCAGGAGACCAGGCGGGGCGCGCCCGTCCGCGGCGCTGTGCCCACGACTGGGGCCAAG
>NZ_JAPNNL010000206.1 GCF_027620315.1 Nonomuraea corallina
GGCGCTGCTGGTGACGGCGGCCGTGCTGGTGACCCTGTTCGTGCCGCTGTTCAGGGAGGCCGACATGCAAGTACGGGCCGGCACGCCGACCTCCACCCCCACCTCCGGGCCGGCCGGCCAGGGGAACGGGAACCAGATCGCCAAGGACAGACCGCCCGCGCGCGTGGCGGACGATCCGCCCTCGGTGCCGAAGGACCCGCCCGTCCGGCAGCCGGTGGAGATCGCCGTTCCCGCCGTGGCCGGGCTCTCCCGCGCCGCCGCTGTCAGGGCGCTCGAACGTGCGGGGCTCGCCACCGGTGACGTCACCGAACGGGACTCCCCCCGCGAGCTCGACGAGGTGCTCGCCTCCCGCCCCGCCGCCGGCGCCCGCGTCGCCAAGGGCTCGGCCGTCGCGCTGGAGGTGTCGGCGGGCGTCAAGGTGCCCGCGGTCGCCGGCACGCGCCGCGAGGAGGCCGAGGACGCCGTCACCGGCGCGGGCCTGAAGGTGGGCAAGGTCTCCACCCGCTGCGCCCCCGAGCCAGACGGTCAGGTCCTCTCCACGGACCCGAAGGCCGGCACGCGCGTCTCGGGCGGCACCGCGGTGTCCCTGGTGGTGGCCCGCCGCGGCGCCCTCGTGCCCAGGGTGATCGGGCGCTCGCGCGACGGCGCGCTCACCGCCGTCCGCGTCGCCGGCTTCGCGCCGGTGGTCCGGACCCAGGTGGTCGAGGACGAGTCCCGGCACCATGTCGCCATCGCCCAGGACCCCGCGCCGGACGCCTGCGCCGCCCCCGGCGGCCAGGTCACGATCACCATCGGTGTCGAGCCCTCCGGCGGCCCCGACCCCACCGAACCGGATCCCACAGAGCCCACCCCCACAGAGCCCAGCCCCACAGGGCCCAGCCCCACAGAGCCAGAGCCCACCCGGCCCACGCCTGCCCGGTCCACCGCCACCGCGGACCCGTCGACCGAACCCTGACGCCCGCCTCAGCCCGAGAGCGCCGTGATCCGGGAGGAACCGGGACCGGTCATCCGGGGTCGGCGAGCATGGCGTCGACCATGGCCAGCAGCTTGTCCCGGTTGCCGTCGCCGAGGCTGCCGCCCACCATCGCCACCGCCTCCTCCAGCGGATCGCGCCAAGGGAGCGCCGCCATCGCCTTGCCGAGTTCGGCCACCGTCCACGGCGCCCCGTCCTTGGTCACGCTCTCACCCACGCTCCACCCGTTCAGCGCTGTCACCGAAGTCCCCCGTACCGCCAGCACCTGCCCGTTGACCGGGCAGCCCGGCGTGGCCAGATAGGCCGCGACGTGCGCCGTCAGCGCCGGGTCGAGCGGGTCGAACGCGCCCTCCGTCGGAGCGGACATCCCCGGGACGCCTTCGGTGAGCCGGGTACGGGCCATGGACGGGGACACGGCGTTGACCCGCACCCCGTACCTGGCGAGTTCCACGGCGTGGGCCACGGTCAGGGCCGCGACGCCGGCCTTGGCCGCCGCGTAGTTGCCCTGCGTGATCCCGGGCAGCAGCAGCCCTGAGGCGGACACCGTGTTGATCACCGCGCGGTCGCGGGAGTCGCCCTGGTCGCGCCAGTGCCGCGCGGCCCATCGGGTGACCGCGAACGTCCCCTTGAGGTGGACCGCGAGCACGGCGTCGAACTCGTCCTCCGTCATGTTCACCAGGGCCCGCCTGCGCTGGATCGCCGCGTTGTTGACCACCACGTCGAGATCCCCGAACGCCTCCACCGCCGTCTCCACCATCCGCCTGGCCCCCGCCCAGTCGGTGACGTCGTCGGTGCTGGCCACGGCCTCGCCTCCGGCGGCCCTGATCTCGTCGGCCACCGCCTGGGCCACGCCGGGGTCGCCGGAGGCTCCCTCGGCCGTCACGCCCGGGTCGTTGACCACGACCTTCGCTCCCTCGGAGGCGAAGAAGAGCGCCTCCTGCCTGCCTATTCCGCGGCCCGCGCCGGTGATGAGCGCGACCCGCCCGTCCAGGCTTCCCATAGCTGGCTCCTTTCGATGCACTCGTGCATTTATACACTCAATGTAGCGATGCAGTCGATGTAGTAAGCTCTGGAGCATGGGATTGCGTGAGGCCAAGAAGGAGCGGACCAGGGAGGCGCTCGTCGAGGCCGCCGTGCGGTTGTTCGAGGAGAACGGGTACGAGCGGACGACGGTCGCCCAGATCGCCGCCGCGGCCCAGTTGTCCACGCGGACGTTCTTCCTGCACTTCGCGACCAAGGAGGACGTGCTGCTCGCCAACAGCGTCCCCCGGGTGGAGCTGGGCGTGGCGGCTCTCGGCGAGCGGCGGAGCGGGGAGAGTCCGGCCCGCGCGCTCGCTCGGGCGATCGGCGCGATGGTCGCCGACGCGTCGGCGAAAGACCTGCCGACCGGTCTGGCCGCCGCCCGCACCCGGCTGGTGGCGACCGAGCCCGCGGTCCAGGCGCGGCTGCTCCAGCGCATGGCCACCGCCCAGAGCGCCCTGGCCGAGGCCCTTCGCCGCGCCTACCCGGACGAACTGGACCCCGTCTCGGCGGCGGCCGTCACCGGCGCGGCGCTCGGCGCGGTCAGCGCCGCCGCGGTCGCCGCCCTGCGCGAGGGCCTGCCGCCGGAGCGGGTGCGCGCCGCCATGCTGGGAGCCCCGGCCGTCGCCGCGTTCCATCTGGCGGAGTGACCGGTAAAACTCTAGGTAATCGGCTGCTAACATTCTGTGCATGCCCTCGGCCCAGCACGAGGCCCTCCACCGCATCTTCCAGGAGGAGCCCTCGCTCTTCTCCCGCGCCTTCAAGGCGCTGGACATCCCCTTCCCGGAAGTCAACTCGGCAGCGGTCGTCAACGCCGACCTCACCGAGATCCTGCCGATCGAACGACGGGTCGATACGTTGCTCGACCTGAAGTCCGAGGCGGGCGACCATCTGATCGTCATCGAGTCACAGCAGAAACGGGACCGGGCGAAGCCTCCCGCCTGGGCCTACTACATCAGCTATCTGCACGCGAAATACCGGCGCGGCGTCGTGCTCGTCGTCATCTGCCAGAACGCGGCCGTCGCCCGCTGGGCCCGGCGTCCCAAGTCGATCGGTCTTCCAGACATGCCGACCATGACGATCTGGCCGATCGCTCTGGGCCCCGACAACGTCCCCGTCATCGCCGACCGTGCCATGGCGGCTCAGGACGTGGTCCTGACCGTGTTCTCCGCAATCACACACGCGCACTCACGGAGAGTGAATGTCATACTGGAGGCGCTGGCAGCAGCACTGGACACCGTCGAGGTAGACGACGCCGGCTTCCTGGCCGAGTTCACCGAAGTGGGGCTAGGCGACACCAAGGCCCGACAGCTCTGGAGGAGAATGATGTCCACCGGGACCTACCGCTACCAGTCCGAGTTCGCCGAGCAGCTCCGCGACCAGGGCCGAAAAGAAGGCCGCGAGGAAGGCCGCGAAGAAGGCCGCGAAGAAGGCCGGGAGGAGGGGCAGGTTCGGGGGGAGACCCGGTCGATTCTGCTGCTTCTGGAACGGCGCGGGGTGCCGGTGTCCGGTGAGGTGCGGGCGCGGGTCGAAGGGTGTGCTGATGTGGCGCAGCTCGACACGTGGCTCGTGCGGGCGATGAGCGTCACCACGGCCGAGGAGCTCTTCGGCTGAGAGGCTAGAGGTTCTCGATGGTCAGGGCGGCGCGCAGCAGTGTGGGACGCACCTGGTCCTGGGGGAGGTCCATGGTGTGGACCACGGCCGAGTTCAAGGCTCCGAGCACGGCCCAGCCGCGTACTCTCGCCGCGTCGTCCGGGTGCGGGCCGACGAGCCTGAGGTAGATCTCGTCGCGGAAGGTCCGTACGGCCTCGCCGGTGGAGCCGGGCGGGGCGACGTCGGCGGTGCCGAGGTCCTCCATGAACAGGCGCATCACCGCGCGGTGCCGCACCATCAGGTCGACCAGGGCCGTCACGAAGGCGTGGCGGTCCTCCGCGAAGTCGGTGCCCAGGAGGGTGATCAGGTCCTCGGCCGCGGGGGCGATGAGCTCGGCGGCGAGCTTGTCCTTGGGGTGGAAGTGGTAGGCGATCGCGGTCTTGGTCAGCCCCACGGCGGCGGCGATGTCGGCCAGTGACGTGTTGGCGTAGCCGCGCTCGGCGAACAGCTTGCGAGCTGCGGCCAGGATACGGCTGCGAGTGTCGTCGGCTGTGGTCATCGTCTCATTTCCGGGTCCGCGTCAGCTTTCCGCTGATCCCGTTTTATCCTACTCTGTACGACCGTACAGGACGGTCGTTCTGAACAGGGGGGCGGCTCGATGGCGCGCTTTCTGGGGTGGCTGGGCGGCTGGTGCGCCCGGCACGGGCGGGCCGTTCTGGCACTGTGGGTGACGCTGGCCGTCGCGGCGATGGGGGGCAGCCTGATTCTGGGCAGCCCCGTCAGCAGCGAGGTCAGCATCCCCGGCACCGACGCGCAGCGCGCCCACGATCTGATGCGTGACGGCTTCGGGCCGGGATATGAGCCGGGCGGCACCGTACAGCTCGTCGTCTACTCCCCGGACGGGCCGCTCATCGAGGAGCCGCGCAAGGAGGCCGTCGACGAGGCGGTCGCGAACATCCGCATGCAGGAGCACGTCAAGGAGGTCGACTCGCCGTTCCGGCAGGGCGGCATCGCCTCCAACCTGCAGATCGGCGTCATCACCGTGCGGCTGGAGGGCCACGACAGCCTCAAGGTCGCCGAGAACACGCAGCGGATCTCCAAGGCCGCCGACCCCGCGCGGGCGGCGGGGCTGGAGGTCGTCGCGAACGACAGCTCCACCCCGGCGGACAAGGAGATCAAGACCGGGCCGAGCGAGGTCATCGGCGTGATCTGCGCGCTGCTGGTGTTGATCTTCGCCTTCGGCACGCTCACCGCCGCGCTCATCCCGATCTTCACCGCGCTGGTCAGCGTGACCGCGGGGCTGGGTGTGATCGGGCTGCTCGGGCACGTCGTGGACGTGCCGAAACAGGCCGGGATCATGGCCACGATGATCGGCCTCGGCGTGGGCATCGACTACGCGCTGTTCCTGCTGTCGCGGTACCGCCGGCTGCTCGCCTCGGGCCTGCCCGTGCAGCAGGCGGTGCGCGGGGCGGTGTCCAGCTCGGGCGGGGCGGTGGTGTTCGCCGGCGGCACGGTCGTCATCGCGCTGACCGCGCTGATGTTCGCCGGGTTCCCGCTGCTGGCGACGCTGGGCTGGATCACCGGCATCTCGGTCGTGATGGCCGTGCTCACCTCGATCACGCTCGTGCCGGCGCTCCTCGGCCTGCTGGGCCACCGGGTGAACGCGCTCAAGGTGCCGTTCCTGGGCCGCCGGGCGGAGTCGTCCGGCTGGGCCGCCCTCGGCGCCTGGGTGGCGCGACGGCCCTGGCGGGTGCTGATCAGCAGTGTGATCGTGCTGGCCGCGCTCGCCGCCCCCGCGCTGTCGCTCAAGCTCGGGCCGATCGACGACGGGTACGGCGCGCAGGGGTCGGAGCCCAGGCGGGCGTACGAGCTGATGACGGTCGGGTTCGGCCCCGGGAGCACCGGGCCGCTGACCGTGGTGGCGGCCTCGTCCGGCACGATCACCGAGGCCGCGGCCGACCGGCTGGCCGACCGGATCGGGGACCTCGACGGTGTCGCGCACGTCGCCGAGCCCAAGCTGAACGACTCCGAGCGGGCGGCCATGATCCAGGTGATCTCCGAGTACCCGCCAGGCGACGCGCGGGCCGCCGACCTCGTACGCGAGATCAGGACGTTCGACGGCGGCGGGCTCCAGGTGCACGTCGGCGGGGAGGTGGCCGCCCTCACCGACGCCGCCGACCGGCTGATCGAGCGCACCCCGCTCGTCATCGGCATCGTGGTCCTGCTCAGCGCGCTGCTGTTGCTGCTGGCCTTCCGGGCTCCGGTGGTGGCGCTCAAGGCGGCGCTGATGAACCTCGTCTCGCTCGGCGCCGCGTTCGGCGCGTTGGCCGCGGTGTTCTCGTTCGGCGTCGGCAGCGGGCTGGTGGGCATGGATCCGCCGGTGAACGCCTCGTTCGTGCAGACGCTGTTCTTCTCGGTGCCGATCGAGAGCTACGTGCCGCTGATGCTGTTCGCGGTGCTGTTCGGGCTGTCGATGGACTACGAGGTCTTCCTGCTGACGGCGGTGCGGCAGTCTTATCTGAAGCACGGCGACAACGCGCGCGCCGTGGCCGAAGGGCTGGGGTCGACCGGGCGGGTCATCACCTCGGCCGCGTTGATCATGGTCGCGGTGTTCACCGCGTTCATCGCGTACCCGGACTCGATGGTGAAGACGTTCGGCGTGGGCCTGGCGGTGGCGATCGCCGTGGACGCCACGCTGATCAGGGGATTCCTGGTGCCGTCGACCATGGTGCTGCTGGGGCGGGCCAACTGGTGGTGCCCGCGCTGGCTGGACCGGCTGCTGCCGAACCTGTCGGTGGAGGGGCACGACGAGGAGCCCGCGCCGGCCGTCACGGCGGAGCGTCCCAAGGCACACGTGGGCACCTGACCTGGGTTCTCCCGCCGCCCACCGGGTACTCGCAGGTCAGAAGCGGGGGTGGGTGGAGCTCACAGCCGCCTTCCTCGTAAGGTGAGGACGCGTTTGGCGAACGAGTGGGAGAGTCCGTGTTGCACGAGAAGCTGTCGTCGATCTATGACAACGTCCTGCGCCGCAACCCTGGGGAGATCGAGTTCCATCAGGCGGTGCGGGAGGTGCTGGAGAGCATCGGCCCGGTTCTCGGCAAGCACCCCGAATACGCCGAGTCCAAGATCATCGAACGCATCTGCGAGCCGGAGCGCCAGATCATCTTCCGCGTGCCCTGGGAGGACGACCGCGGCGAGGTCCACATCAACCGCGGCTTCCGGGTCGAGTTCAACAGCGCGCTGGGCCCGTACAAGGGTGGACTGCGCTTCCACCCGTCGGTCTACCTGGGCATCGTGAAGTTCCTCGGGTTCGAGCAGATCTTCAAGAACAGCCTCACCGGGCTGCCGATCGGCGGCGGCAAGGGCGGCTCCGACTTCGACCCCAAGGGCCGCTCGGACCGCGAGGTGATGCGGTTCTGCCAGAGCTTCATGACGGAGCTCTACAGGCACATCGGCGAGTACACGGACGTGCCGGCCGGCGACATCGGCGTCGGCGGGCGCGAGATCGGCTACCTGTTCGGCCAGTACAAGCGCATCACCAACCGCTACGAGTCCGGCGTGATCACGGGCAAGGGCCTGGTGTACGGGGGAGCGCAGGTGAGGACCGAGGCCACGGGCTACGGATGCGCGTTCTTCGTGGACGAGATGCTCAAGGCGCGCGGCACGTCGTTCGACGGCAAGCGGGTCGTGGTGTCCGGGTCCGGGAACGTCGCCGTCTACACGATCGAGAAGATCGAGCAGCTCGGCGGCACGGTGGTGGCCTGCTCCGACTCCTCCGGGTACGTGGTGGACGACAAGGGGATCGACCTCGCCCTGCTCAAGCAGGTCAAGCAGGTGGAGCGCGGCCGGATGGACGTGTACGCGGCGCGGCGCGGCCCGCACGCGACGTTCGTGCGGGGCGGCAGCGTGTGGGAGGTGCCGTGCGAGGTGGCGATGCCGTCCGCCACGCAGAACGAGATCACCGGCCGCGACGCCGCCACCATGGTCGCCAACGGCTGCGTCGCGGTGGGGGAGGGCGCGAACATGCCGACGACGCCCGAGGGCATCAAGGTGTTCCTGGAGGCGGGCGTCGCGTTCGGGCCGGGAAAGGCGGCCAACGCCGGCGGCGTGGCCACCAGCGCGCTGGAGATGCAGCAGAACGCCAGCCGCGACTCGTGGAGCTTCGAGACGACCGAGCACCGGCTGCAGGAGATCATGGGCGACATCCACGCCCGCTGCCTGCGGACCGCCGAGGAGTACGGGATGCCCGGCAACTACGTGGCCGGGGCCAACATCGACGGGTTCCGCCGGGTGGCGGACGCGATGCTCGCGCTGGGGCTGATCTGAGCCGCTGATCCCGGAGTGCCGGTCCCCGGACCTTCACCGTACTGAGGCGGCCGGGAATCGGGACGCAAGTGTCCGGTGACTAAAGTCCCCGGATGCCACGCCCGGATCGCCGCCAGGCGGTCAGCCCGCCCTCCAGCGGCCTGGCCCGGAAGCCGTGCTCGCGCAGCAGCTCGACGGCCCGGGGCGACACCACGCAGTAAGGGCCGCCGCAGTAGGCGATGATCTCCCGGCCACCGGGCAGCTCGCCCAGGCGGTCCTCCAGCTCGCGCAGCGGCACCGACACCGCACCGGGCACGTGCCCGGCCGCGAAGGCGTCGGGGGAGCGCACGTCGAGCACGAGCGTCGCCGGGTCCGACAGCCGGGTGGCCAGCTCGTCCGCCGACACGCCCTCGTACGAGCCGAGCAGCTCGGTCATCGCGTCGCGCAGGTCGGCCAGCCGTTCCTGGGCGAACCCCTGGAACGCGCCCAGGAACCGCGACACCCGCTCGTCCGCCAGCCGGTAGTGGACCCGGGTGCCCTCCTTCCTGGCGGTCACCAGCTGGGCCGCGCGCAACTGCTGGAGCTGGGCCGAGGTGTTCTTCAACGGGACGCCCGCCTCCCGCGCCAGCTCCTCGACGGTGCGCTCACCCTGGTCCAGCACGTCGAGCAGCCGCAGCCGCACCGGGCTGGCCAGCGCCTTGCCCACCCGGGCGAGCTGCTCGTAGACGGGCTCTTCGGGGAACATCACACCATGTACTGGTCATGGCGGAGATACAGCTCGGTCCACTCCTCGGGGGCGAGCTGCCGCTCCTCGGCGGCGATGGCGGCGAGCTCCTCGAAGTAGCCCTCGCGCGGCGCGCCGGGGGTGAACAGGATCAACAGGGACGCGGGCTCGCCCGACTCGTTCCTGAAGCCGTGGACGCCCCCCTCGGGGACGAACAGGAAGTCGCCGGTCGTCCCCTCCACCCACTCCTTGCCGGCGTAGAGGCTCACGGCGCCGGACAGGACGTAGAACGACTCGGTGATCGTGCGGTGGAAGTGCGGGTGAGCGCCGCCCGGCCGGGGGCCCATCTCCCACCGGTACAGGCCGAAGGCGCCGTTCGTGGACGCGCCGGTGCCGAGATAGTGCACCCGCGTCCCGGGGTCCTTGCCGATCACCAGGTCCGGGCCCAGCGTGGCGGGCCTCAGGCGTCCGCTGGCTTCGCCGGACTCGCCCAGGTAACGCGCTTCGGGGTACGACATGGGGGGCTCCTCTCGTATTCCAACGTTCTTTAGATTATCGGACCGATAGGTGGAACGGAAGAGCAAAAGGATCGTGAAACCCGCCGCGCGGCGGCCCGCGGCCTTGGGCACAAAGCGACGCACCGCCGACCCGCGAGGGCGGTGGCGGTCCGGTGGCGGCGGCGTCAGGCGCGGTGGCGGCCTCGGCGGGATCCTCGGCGGCCTGCCGGAGCGGTGCGGGTGTCGCGGGCGGGGGGCGCGTGGTCGGCCGTTCGTGACGCGCCGGCCAGGGCCGGTTCGTACGCGCGGGTGGCGGCGGCGTCCGGCCGGTGGGAAAGGTGGCGGGCGCCGTCGTGCGTACGGCCCGCCGGCTCGTACGGGACGCTGCGGCTCAGGTCGTGGCCCGTGGGGTCGTGGGCGGTGCGGTGGCGGCGGCCTCGGAGGGGGGCGTCCGGGGTGAGCGGCTCCAGGCGCTGCACGTCCACGGACTGACGGTGGCGGCGGCCTCGGAGGGGCGCGTCCGTCGCGAGGCGTTCCCCGTGAGAGGGCGCGGTCATGAGGGCATGCCCGCGACCCGGGTGGGTGCCGGAGGAGGTCGCGTGCGGGCGACGCGGCAGGACGGGTTCCTCGCGGATCGGGAACGGGCCGGAGGCGCCGCCCAGGAGGTGGAATCCGCTGTACGGGTCGGGCAGCTCGTACAGCCCCGGCTCGCGCGGGATCTCGATCGGCCCGGTGTCGGTGATGAGCCGGCGGGTCGAGCCGTCGTGTTCCCAGACGAGGGTGACCGGCTGCTCCGGCTCGGCGAGGACCGGGGCGGGGACCAGCGCGGGGGCCGTGGTCGAGGCCGTGGTCAGGGCCGGGCGGGTGGTGGAGCCGTAGGTTCTGGTGGGGCGGGAGAAGGCGTCGAACGGGCTGGTCGCCTCCGGGATGACGATGGGCTCGTGCGGGAACAGCGTCCGCAGCGACCTGAGCGCGGTGACCGGCTCCAGCCCGTCGACCAGTGGCCGGGGCGCGTCCAGTTCCATGGGCTCCTGCAGCGGGCGCGCGGATGGGGTGCGGGCCTCCTTGCGGGGCTTGCGGCGGCGGTGAGAGCGCGGCGCGTCGTCCCGTACGGCCGCCGCCCCGGCGAGGGCCGGCCGCAGCCGCAGCGTCCTGGCCTTGGCCACCGCCAGCACCGCGAGAGCGGCCACCAGGGCGGAGGTCAGCAGCGCAGGGGAGTCCACCGTGGTGGACGGGCCGGTGGCGGCGACGTCCGTGATGACCGGGATGGGGCCCGTCGTGACGGCGCTGGTGTCGGCGGTGCTGGGCTTGGCGTGCTTGCCGGTTCTCGGCGCCGACGCTTCACCGGCGCCGGGGGTGACCGCGGTCTGGGGGGCCGCTTCGGCCTTCTTCGGGGCGTCGGACCTGCCGGCCTTGGGCGTCTCGCCCTTCTTGTCGCGCTCCTTTCCGGGGCGGGACCCGGACGAGGTCTTCGCCTGCCCGTCGAGCTCGACGTGCGGGACCAGGGTGGCGAGCCCGTCGTCGGTCTTGGCCTCCATGGCCGCCGCCTCGTCGGCCGCCTTCTGGGCCGCCTCGGCGTCCAGCCGCTCCTTGATCTTCCACGGGTACCCGTAACCGACGACCTTGCTGGTGTCACGTTCCTTGCGCTTGGCCACGCCGCCGTCGATGTTGCCCTCGATGGTGTGGATGCGGCCGCCCTCGACCTTGGTGACCACGCCGATGTGGTCGATGCGGCTGATGCTGTCGGACCCGCCCCAGTCGAAGAAGACGAACGCGCCGGGCTCGGGCTTGGTGCCCCACGCGTCCTGCTTCTTGAACCACTTGGCGTGCGCCACCGTCCAGGCGAACTGGCCCATCCACTCCTCGTACCCGAGCTTGGTGGCCGCCCAGGCCAGGAACATGTCGCACCAGGGGGCGGAGGTGTAGTCGGCGTCGAACTCGATGGTCTCGCCGTACCAGTTGCCGAACTTGGTGTACGCACCGGCCTTCTCGGAGTAGCCGAGCTGGCTCTCCAGAAGCTCGATGAACTTCCGCATCTCAGGGGTCATGGAAGTCTGGGGGCCAACCCTTCCGAGCAAGACCGATCCCGTCCGCGCAGCCCGGGGTACGAGGGGAGCCCTCGGGACGCGTGTGACGAAACCGGAGACCAGTAGTCCTCCGTGATCCAGGAGGTTACCGTCACGAATCGCCAGGTCAAGCCAGTGTCAAAAGCGGGTAGATCATCCACGCCTTGAAACCGGCAGGTCAGCAGTATTTCGTAAAGAAGGCCCCAAAGGGGATGCAATCGCAAAAGATCTTGGAATCCTGGCGTGACTTCTTCGTGACGTCAACGTGACCTCGTGGAATGTGACGTACATCCCTGGATCGGTCCCGTCTTCTAGAATGACATTCGGTCTAGGATCGTCGCATGACGCTCGAGGCTCCGTCCGCATCCACCTACACGGCGCTTCTCGCCCTGGTCGCGCAGACCCGCGCGCTGATGGACGCCGTGGTCGCGACCGGCGCCGACGACGAGGAGATCGCCGCCGTCACCGAGGAGCTGCGCGCGCTCACCGAGCGCCTCGACGCCGTCCGGCGACCCCCGGCGGAGGTCGGCGAGCCCCGGTGGCTCATGGGCAACGCCGTCGTCGGCGCGGCCAACCCGTTCGCGCCCCCGATCGAGATCGAGTACCTGCCGGGCGGGGGCGTCCGCGCCGAGCAGGTCTTCCGCCCGCTGCACGAGGGCCCGCCGGGCCTGGTTCACGGCGGGGTCAGCGCCATGGTCCTGGACCACCTGCTGGGCACGGCCCTCGGCGCCGTCGGGCGCGGCGGCCTGACCGCCTCCCTGACGATGACCTACCGGGCACCCGTCCCGTTCGGGACGCCCGTCGTGGCGACGGCGGAGTACACCCGGTCCGAGGGCCGCAAGTCCTGGGCCGACGGCCGCATGGCGCTCCCGGACGGCACCGTCCTGGTGGAGGCCACGGGCCTGTTCATCACGCCCAGTTGGTTCCCCGGGGAGCTCTGAGGCGGCGTGGACGCCCGGACGTCCGGGGACGGGGTGCCGGGCCGGGAGGGCGGGGCGCAGGCGGGGCCGTCCACCGCCACCTCGCTGATCTGCGGCCCGTTCGCCGCCGCCGGCTCCGTCATCGCCACCAGCGTCAGGTGGGCGCGCCTGCCGCACGGCACCCGGCCGAGGTCGCGGCCGGTCCGGCTGGTGTACTCGGTGCGGCCGGACAGGGTGCGGCTCTCTCCGGCCAGCTCGCGCGACACGCCGCCGTCCTCGCGCCGCAGGTAGGACAGCCGGAGCCGGACGGCGCCGGTGCCGTCGGCGGTGACCCGGACGGAGCCGGCCGAGCCGTTCCAGGACAGGATGGCGACCCCGGTCACGGCGGCGGGCGCGGGCGACCCG
>NZ_JAPNNL010000207.1 GCF_027620315.1 Nonomuraea corallina
CGGCGCGCCGAAGGGCGTGACCATCAGCCACCGCAACGCGCGCGCGTTCGTGGACTGGGCGGTGCGCGAACTGGGGGCGGGCCCGGAGGACCGGTTCGCCAACCACGCCCCCTTCACCTTCGACCTGTCGGTGCTCGACCTGTACGCGGCGTTCGCGACCGGCGCCGCGGTGACGCTGATCCCGCAGGAGCTGAGCTACGCGCCCCGCCAACTGGTGGAGTTCCTGCACCGCGAGCGGGTGAGCGTCTGGTACTCGGTGCCGTCGGCGCTCATCCATATGATGCGCGACGGCAGGCTGCTGGACGGGCCGCCGCCGCCCGCGCTGCGCGCGATCCTGTTCGCCGGGGAGCCGTTCCCCATCGCCCGGCTGCGCGAGCTGGCCGGCTGGACCACGGCGCGGCTGCTCAACCTGTACGGCCCGACCGAGACGAACGTCTGCGCCTTCCACGAGGTGACGCCGGACGATCTCGCCCGCGACCGGCCCCCGCCCATCGGCCGGGCCTGCTGCGGCGACAAGGCGTGGGCCGAGCGCCCCGACGGCTCGGTCGCCGGTCCCGGCGAGGAGGGCGAACTGCTCGTGGACGGGCCCACCGTCATGCTGGGCTACTGGCGCAAGGAGCGGCACACCGGGGCCTACCGCACCGGGGACTTCGTCCGCGTCCTGCCGGACGGCTCCTTCGACTACGTGGGCCGGCGCGACTTCCGGGTCAAGGTGCGGGGCCACCGGATCGAGCTGGGCGAGGTCGAGGCGGTGCTCGGCACGCACCCGGCGGTGGCGCAGGCGGCCGTGGCCGTCCTCGGCGACGGCATGGAGGCCCGGCTGGCGGCCTTCGTCACCGTGACGGGCGGCGGCGCCGGCCCGCTGGCGCTCAAGCGTCACGTCGCCGCGCGGCTGCCCACGTACATGATCCCCGACGAGATCTTCTTCGTCGACACGCTGCCCCAGTCCCGTAACGGCAAGGTCGACAGGTTCGCCCTGCTCGACCTCGCCAGGTGAGCCCAGCCGAGGAGAGAACACGTGACCGCTCCCCTGACCGAGACCGACGTCACCGAGCGCCTGCTGTCGTTCCTGAAGGAGAGGTTCCTGTCCGGGGACCCCCACGGGGAGCTGCGGCCGGACACCCCGCTGCTGGAGTGGGGCATCCTCACCTCGCTCAACACGGCGATCCTGCTCAACCACATCACCATGGAGTTCGGCGCGCACGTGCCGTTCGAGCGCGTCGACGCCACCGCGTTCAAGGACGTGGCGAGCATCGCGGCGATGCTCTGCGCGGCGCAGGAGGACGTGTCCGCGCGACCGTGACGCGGCGCCGGCCGGGGCCGGGCGGGTGACCCCGCCCGGCCTTTCGTCGCGCCCGTACGGTTCAGTCCCGCGACCCGGCGTGGGCCAGGAGCAGGTCGCGGGCGGCCCGCACCTCGCCGGCCAGCGGGCGGTCCCGGTCCAGCGGGGGTGAGATCACGGCCAGCTCCCCCCAGAGCCCGGTCAGGTCCGCCGGGCGGTCGGTCAGGTGGGCGTACTGGGTGAGCCCGACCGCCAGCGACCCGGCGACCAGCCACGCCAGCTCGGCCGCCTCCGCGACCGCGTTCGCGCCGTTGAGCGCCATGGGCACGTGGTCCTGGTTGCCGCCGTTCGTCGGCAGGGCGGTCAGTGAGGCCGGGTAGACGAGCTGCCGGATGCGCGAGACGAACGAGGTGGCGCTCAGCTGCACGCCCGCCAGCCCGCTGCCGGCGCCCGGCCGCGGCGTCAGCATGGGCGGCAGCCCGCCGTTGCCCGCCGGGTCGCAGAGCAGCGCGAGCTGCCGGTCGGCCAGGTAGGCCACCTGTTGCAGGCACAGGCCGAGCTGGTCGGAGCTGAGTCCCACGGGCATCGCGTGGAAGTTGCCGCCGTGCAGCACCTCGCCCTCGTAGCAGATGGGGTTGTCGGTGCAGCCCGTGGCCTCCCGCAGCAGGATCTCCTCCAGCCCGTCGAGCTGGTCGAGCACCGCTCCCAGGACCTGGGGGACGCAGCGCAGGCTGTAGGGCTCCTGCAGAGGCCGCGACACGTCGCGGCGCAGATCTGACGGCAGGTCCTCCCTGATCCAGCGCGCGACCGTGAGCTGGCCTAGCTGACCGCGCACCCGGCCGACGCCCTCCTGGTAGGCCTCGGGGTTGGCGCCGAGCAGGCCGGCCATCCGCGCGCTCAGCAGGGCACCCACCCGGACCAGCCGCCGCAGCGACACGTGGTTGGTGATGGTCATGGCCAGGCTGACGCTGGTGCCGTTGACGAACGACAGCGCCTCCCTGGCGGGCCACGACACGCTCTCGGCCCCGGCCGCGGCCAGGGCGAGCGCGGCCGGGCGCAGGGTCCACGCGCCGTCGGGCCCGGCCGTCCACGCCTCGCCGTGGCCGGTGTGCGCCAGGGCCGCGTGGGCCAGCGGCTGCAGGTCGCCGCTCGCGCTGACCGTGCCGTGCCGGGGGATGGCCGGGACGAAGCCGCGGTTGTAGATGTCGATCAGCCGGTTCAGGAACTCCGGCGAGACCGCCGAGTAGCCCTGGCGCATGCTGTTGAGGCGCAGCCGGACGACCAGCCTGCACACCTCCGGCGGCAGCGGCTCGCCCTGCGCGGTGCCCAGGTGGGCGATCAGCCCGGCGCCCTGGTCCTCGCCGTCGTCCGCCGCGGCGTAGGCGACCAGCGGCCCGAAGCCGCGGGTGACGCCGTAGACCGGCTGCTCGCCCGCCAGCGCCTTGGCCAGGATCTCCGTGCTCGCGCGCATCCGGCCGATGTCCTGCTCGGTCAGCGCGGGCAGCCGCGCCTCCCCCGTCACCCCGCGCACCAGGTCGGATAGCCGGCTTCCCGCGTGCAGGTCGGTAACGGCCGTCATCGTCTCACCTCTCGCTCGATGCCTGCTGGATCTGCCGCAGCTTGCCGGTCTCGGACCGCTCGATCCGCTCCACCACCCGCACGTCCCGGGGCCGGATGTCCAGCTCCGCCACCGCGCTCTCCAGCCCGATCCCGGCCGCGGACCGGCCCGGTCCGGGGACGAGCAGCACCTCGAAGTGCTCGCCCGTGACGCCGTCGGTGACCGGCAGGCAGGCCAGGTCGGCGCAGCGCAGGCGGGCGCGCAGCCGCTCCTCGACCTCGTCCAGGTTCACCCGGCGGCCGTTCACCTTCAGCAGCCGGTTGCGCCGGCCCCGGAACCGGAAGCGCCGCTCGTCCAGCGGCTCGATGTAGTCGTCGAGCTGCCACACCTGGGGAGCGGGCTCTCCGGGGCGCGCGGCGAGGCGCCCGCTGCGCACCGCGAGCGGCACCTCGCCGTCCGGGTCGTCGTCGTGGGGGTGGGCGTCGTGGTGGGCGTCGTGGGGGTGGGCGTCGTGGTGGGCGAAGGTCACGTCGTCGAGCAGGGTCCACGGCGGGTTGTCCGGCGCCCAGCGCCGGTAGGCCACCCCGCCGGACTCGGTGGAGCCGAACACCTCCACCAGCGTGACCCGCTCCGGCCCCGCCTCGTCCTGGAAATGGGCCGCCGTCGACGGCAACGTGGCCGTGCTGTGCAGGACGGCCACCCGCTCCGCCGCGCGTACCCACGCCATGCGGCTGCGCAGCACCGGGAACACCGACGGGATGGCGACGACGCCCCACCGCCGCGCCTGCGCCGGATCGGGCAGCCCGCCGAAGGCGCCCGGCCGGTACCAGACGGGGACGCGCAGCCGGGCCGGCATCAGCACGGTGGCCAGCGCGCCGTAGACGTGCCGGGGCGGGGCGAAGGCCAGGACAGCCTCCGGCCGCTCGGCCTCCAGCAGGCCGGCGAGCAGGCCGGCCTCCGCCCACAGCTGCTCGCGGGTGCGGCGCCAGACGGCGGCGGCGCCGGTGCTGCCCGACGTGCGCAGCTCGACGGTGTCCGGGACGACCGCGCGGACCAATTCCTCGATATCTTCCGCGCAGGTGTCCCAGCGCACCGTCCACGGTTTATCCGCTATATCCGAGCCGTCGAAAGCAGCGGTCAGCGACTCCTCTGGAGTCATCTCGGTGAATGACAACGCGGACCTCCGTTTCGAAAACGGCGGAATATCATGGGGCGCACCGAATCTAGCCCGTGCGCCGGGCACCGGCAATTGTCCGCCGGCGGCGCCGGTGAATGCGATTACGCATTTTCCGTCAGTTGGTTGTCCCGCCAGCGGGACAGGGCCTCATCCGGCCCATTGGGTGGCGAACTCCAGCAGGTGGCGGCCGTACGGGGAGCTTTTCATGCGCAGGCCCGCCGCCGCGCACGTGTCGGCGTCGATGAAACCCATGCGCAGCGCTATCTCCTCCAGGCAGCCCACCCGGGTGCCGCGCTCGTCCCAGGCGCGCACCAGATGGCCGGCCTCCAGGAGTGAGGCGGGCGTGCCCATGTCGTGCCAGACGCAGCCCTCCCCCAGGCCCACCAGCCGGACGTCGCCCCGCTCCAGGTAGAACCGGTTCAGGTCGGTGATCTCCAGCTCGCCGCGCGCGGACGGCCGCACCCGCCTGGCCATCTCGACCACGTCGGCGTCGTAGAAGTAGACGCCGGTGACCGCGCAGGCGGACGGCGGGTCGGCGGGTTTCTCCACCAGGTCCGTGACGGCTCCGCGGGCGTCGAACGCGGCGACGGCGTACCGCCGCGGGTCGCTCACCTCGCGGCCGAACAGGACCGCGCCCGCCGCGCCCGACTCCACCGTCCGGCGGGCGCCCCAGAGCAGGGCGGGCAGCTCGTCGCCGGCGAACAGGTTGTCGCCCAGGATGAGCGCCGCCGGGCTGTCGCTCAGGTACTTCTCGCCCACGAGGAACGCGTCGGCGATGCCGCGCGGCTCCTCCTGCTCGGCGTAGGACACGCTGAGCCCGAGCCGTGAGCCGTCGCCCAGCAGCTCGCAGATCAGCGGCAGGGCCGCGGGCGTCGAGATGATCAGCAGGTCGGTGATGCCGGCCTGCATGAGCACCGAGATCGGATAGTAGATCATCGGTTTGTCGTAGACCGGCAGCAGCTGCTTGCACACGACGCTGGTCATGGGCGCCAGCCGCGAACCGGTGCCACCCGCGAGAACGATCCCCTTCATGGGCACACTCCACCGAGGGCCGGTGTCACCAGGCCCACGCCTCGGGTGCCGGCCCTCCGTTGCCGACCGGCGGGAACATGGCGTCCAGCTCTTTCAACAGGTCCGTGCCGAGCTCCAGCTCCAGGGCCCGCTTGGCGCCCAGGAGATGGCCGACGGTGCGCGGCCCGATCACCACGCCGCTGACGCCCGGCTGGGCGAGCACCCAGGCCAGGCCCACTTCGGCGGGATGCAGCCCGGCCTCGTCGCAGAGCTTCTCGTAGCGCGCGATCATCTCCCGGTGCCGGTCCAGCACCACCATGGCCCGGCCGCGCCCTGACTTGACCGCGCTGCCCTCCTCCAGCTTGCGCAGCACCCCGCCGAGCAGCCCGCCGTGCAGCGGCGACCAGGCGAACACCCCGATGCCGTAGGCCACCGCGGCCGGGATCAGCTCCATCTCGACGTGCCGCGTCACCAGGTTGTACAGGCACTGCTCGGACACCAGCCCGAGCCGGTTGCGCTGCCTGGCGGACTCCTGCGCGGCCGCCAGGTGCCAGCCCGCGAAGTTGGACGAGCCCACGTACCTGATCTTGCCCTGGAAGGTGAGGACCTCCATCGCCTGCCAGATCTCCTCCCACGGGGCGTTCCTGTCCACGTGATGCATCTGCAGCACGTCGATCCAGTCCGTCCGCAGCCTGCGCAGGGAGTCCTCGCAGGAGGCGATGATGTGCCTGGCCGACAGGCCGCTGTCGTTGGGCCAGTCGCTCATGGGGTTGTAGACCTTGGTGGCGAGCACCGCCTTCTCGCGCCGCCCGCCGCCCTGGGAGAACCATTCGCCGAGGAGGTCCTCGGTCATGCCGCGGTACACCTGCCAGCCGTAGTGGTTGGCGGTGTCCAGGTAGTTGACGCCCTCGTCGAGGGCCCGGTCCAGGAGCCCGAAGGCGTCCTCCTTGGTGGTGTTCACCCCGAGGTTCAGCGTGCCGAGGCAGAGCCGGCTCACCTCCAGGGCGGTACGTCCGAGCCGTGTCCGATGCATGCTCCCCTTCACCCACCCGAATTCCGCGGATCGGCCGCCGCCAGGGGGGAGACCGTCACCCGGTGCGCCCGGCCGCTGATCGCCTCCACCAGCTCCGCCTGGCGCAGCAGGTCCCTGCTGTGCGCCTTGAAGTCCTCCTGGTCACGCACCGCTCCGGCGAAGGCCCGGATGGCCGCCGCGAACTGGTCGCACGGCGGCACCGCGATCTCCTCGGCCCGGCCCTGGCGCTCCACGCGGATCCTCGCCGTCATGTCGCCGGGCAGGGAGAAGCCGCGCTCCACCGTCAGCCTGCCCTCGGTCCCCCACATCGCGTAGGTGGACCGGTAGGAGGACTGGAAGCTGAACGTCAGCTCCACCGACACGCCGTCGGCCGAGCAGAGCAGGGCGCTGCCGCCGAGGTCGATCTGCCGCTCCCGGTCGATCCGCAGGACGGAGCCGAGCAGGTCCAGCTCGGCGTCGAGGAAGGCCTGCGCGGCGCGCAGCGGGTACGTGCCGACGTCGAGCAGCGCGCCGCCGCCCAGATCGGCCCGGTAGCGGATGTCATCACCCGACCTCGGCGGGATGCCGAAGGCGCTGGCGAACACCAGCGGCTCGCCGACCGCCCCGCCGTCGAGCAGGGACCGCACCCGGGCGTGCAGCGGATGGTGCAGGAAGGAGAAGTTCTCCGTGAGCCAAAGGCCCCGATCGAGCGCCTGCTCCACCAGCTCGCGGGTCTGCCCGAGCCGCGTGGCCAGCGGCTTCTCCACCATCACGTGCTTGCCGGCCTCCAGGGCGCGCAGCGCCCACGGGTGGTGCAGCGCCGCCGGCAACGCCACGTACACGGCGTCCACCTCGGGCATCTCCAGCAGCTCCGCGTATCCCGTGACGGGCACGCCGCCGAATTCGGCGCAGAATCGCTTCGCTTTCGCACGGTCTCGGCTGGCCACCGCGACGAGTTTCACTCCGGATAGCCGCCGCAGTGCCGGAAGAGTTCTCTTCCAGGCAATGTCAGCGCACCCCAGAACGCCAAATCGCAGCGGCGGGCTTTTCGTTCGTACGTTCACTGGCTTCCTCGATGCGTGAACCGTCATCCGGGCCGAACATACAGAAACCAATATGCCGTGCGCCACTTCGCTTCAACCCTCGGTCAGCATATTCTCGGCGTGCGTAGGGGGCGCCCGTAGGGGTTGGTGGCCCGCATTCTCCCGCTTAAGATCCCGTCGTGCTCCAACGCGGCCGCCGGGCCGTGGTCGGCCGGAAATGAGGGGAAAGAGAGTGCGCGTTCTCATCGCCTTCCAGGGCCGTAACGAAAGCTGCTACGGCATGGCCCCGCTCGGCTGGGCCCTGCGCACGGCCGGGCACGAGGTGTGGGTCGCCGGCCAGCCGGACGCGACCGACCTCGTCGCCGACACCGGTCTGACGATGGTCCCGCTCGGCAGGGACAACCTCACGCGCTACTTCAAGAAGTCGATGACCGGCCTGGCCGGCGGGGCGGACGAGTCCGAGAACGCCTCTCAGCGCCCCGAGGAACTGTCGTGGGAGGACCTGCGGCAGTGGTACCGGCGGGCCGTGCCGGGCTGGTGGAAGGTCATCAACGAGCCGATGCTCGCCGACCTGACCGCCTTCTGCCAGGAGTGGCGGCCCGACCTGGTGCTGTGGGAGCAGGGCACGTACGCGGCCCCGATCGCCGCCCAGGCGTGCGGAGCGGCGCACGCCCGCGTGGTGTGGAGCGTGGACGTGTTCGCCCGCCTGCGCGACCGCTTCCTCGAGCTGATGGCCGAGCGGGGCGAGCCGGGGCAGGAGGACCTGCTGGCCCGCTGGCTCGGGTCCCGGGCCGCCGCCCACGGCCAGGAGTTCTCCGAGGAGCTGACGCGCGGCCACTTCACCGTCGACTGCTTCCCCGCGTCGCTGGCGCTCCCCCGCACCGGCTCGCTGACCCGCGTGCCCGTCCGCTACGTGCCCTACAGCGGCCGCGCCATCCTGCCCGCGTGGCTGCGCGAGGAGCCGGAGCGTCCGCGCGTGGCGGTCTGTCTCGGCTCCGCCGAGGCGGAGGCGGCCGCGTCGCCGGCGCCGCCGCAGGCGCTGCTGGAGGCGCTCGCCGGCCTGGACGTCGAGGTGGTCGTCACGGCCGCGGACGCCGCCGAGGACGAGCTGCCCGCGCTGCCGGGCAACGTGCGGGTGACCGACAGCGTGCCCGCGCACCAGCTCGCGCCCTCCTGCGCCGCCATGGTCAACTACGGCGACCCCGGCATGGTCTGCACCGCGCTGCTGTACGGGGTGCCGCAGCTGGTCGTCCCGGTCGCCGACCCGGACTCGCCGCTGCTGGCCCGCGCGGTGACCGCCGGCGGGGCCGGCGTGGCGCTCACGGGCGCCGGGCAGGTGGCCGAGCGGGTGGCGGCGCTGCTGCACGAGCCGGCCTACCGGCTCGGCGCGGAACGGGTGAGCGCCGAGATCCGGGCCATGCCCGCGCCCAACGACGTCGTCACGGAGATCGAGGAGCTCACGGCCAAGCACCGTGCCCGATGACACGAGCCCGATGACACGAGCCTGATGACACGAGCCCGATGACCTGCCCGATGACACGAGCCCGATGACCTGCCAGATGCCCGTGCCCGATGGACGGTGGCCGCGTACGCGCGGCGTCAGGAGCCGTGCGCGGCGACGAACTCCTTGATCGAGCTCACCACGTAGTCGATCATCTCCGGGGTGATGCCGGGGTACACGCCGGTCCAGAACGTCCGCTCGGTGATGATGTCGCTGTTGGTCAGGTCGCCGCTGACCCGGAACCGCTGGTCCAGGTAGGCCGGCTGCCGCTCCAGGTTGCCGCCGAACAGCAGCCGCGTGGCGATGCGGCGATCCTCCAGGAACGCGATCAGCTCGTGCCGCCCGAACGGCGCGTCCGGGTCCACGGTGAGGACGAAGCCGAACCAGCTCGGGTCGCTGCCCTCGGTGGGCGTGGGCAGGATGAGGTGCGGCACCCCGTCCAGCCCGTCACGCATCCGCTGCCAGTTGCGCCGCCTGGCCCGGCCGAACTCCTCCAGCTTGGCCAGCTGCGAGCCGCCGAGCGCGGCCTGCAGATCGGTGTTCTTCAGGTTGTAGCCGACCCTGCTGAAGGTGTACTTGTGGTCGTAGCCGTGCGGGAGCCTGCCGAACTGCTGGTCGAAGCGCTTCTTGCAGGTGTTGCTCTCGCCCGGCTCGCACCAGCAGTCGCGGCCCCAGTCGCGCAGCGACTCCACGATCCTGGCCAGCTTGGGGCTGTCGGTCAGCACGCAGCCGCCCTCGCCCATGGTCAGATGGTGTGCCGGGTAGAAGCTCACCGTCGCGAGGTCGCCGAAGGTCCCGGTGAGCCGGCCGTGGTGCAGCGAGCCCACGGCGTCGCAGTTGTCCTCGACCAGCCATAGACCGTGCTCCTTCGCCAGCGCGGCGATCTCGGCGGCGGGGAACGGGTTGCCGATGGCGTGCGCGATCATGATCGCCCGGGTGCGGGGGCCGACGGCCGCCGCCACCAGGTCGGCCGTGGTGTTGTAGGTGCCGAGCTCCACGTCCACGAAGACCGGCACCAGCCCGTTCTGCAGGATGGGACTCACCGTCGTGGGGAAGCCGGGCGCGGCGGTGATCACCTCGTCGCCGGGCCGCAGGCGCGCCTCACCCAGCTCCCGCTGGGTGAGCGCGGTCAGGGCGAGCAGGTTGGCCGACGATCCCGAGTTCGTCACGTGCGCCTTGCGCCGCTTGAGCAGCCGCGCGAAACGCTGCTCGAACCGCAGCGTGTACGGGCCCGCGGCGATGCGCAGGTCCAGCGCCGCCTCGATGAGCGCGACCTGGTCGTCCTCGTCCAGGACCGCCCCCGACGACAGGATGGGCGTCACCCCGGGGACGAACTCCCCGGGCGGCCGGGTCTCGCGGAAGTGCTCCCGCACCGTCTGGAGGATGCGCTCGCGCAGTTCGCCGCCGCGTTCGTTCTCTTGCCCGACGCCCTCTCGCCCGACGCCCTCTCGCCCAACGCCCTCTCGCCCAACGCTCACCCTCGGTGGTCCTTTCTCCCGCGGCTCCACATCCGCCGGTCCTATGCGGCGACTGCGGCCCAGGCGCGCTCTTCGAGTTCCGGTACGACGCGTGCGGGCGCGGGAAGCGCGACCATCTCCTCGCGGATCCGCCGGGTCCCCCCGCGAAAGCCCGGCTCGGACAGCAGCCGCGTCAGCAGGCGGCGGACGCCCTGCGGGCTGACCTCGTCCGGAGGCAGGGTCAGCCCGGCGCCCAGCTCGGTGAGCCTGCGCCCGAACAGCGGCTGGTCGAACACGTGCGGGTGCGGCACGACGAGCAGCGGCACGCCGTAGAACAGCGCCGTGCAGACGGTGCCGCCGCCCCCTTGGACGATCATCGCCGCGCAGGTGGGCGCCAGCGCGTGCAGCGGCACGAACTCCACCAGCCGCACGTTGCCCGGCACCCGCCCCAGCCTCGCCTGCTCCTTGGCGGGCAGCGTGGCCACGACCTCCACGTCCAGGTCGCCCAGCGCCTCCAGCAGCTCCCCCACGGACACCGCGTAGCCGCCGAACTTCTCGTGCGCGGTGTTGCCCAGCGACAGGCACACCCGCGGACGCTCCCGTGGGGCGTGCACCCAGGCGGGCACCACGGCCCGGCCGTTGTACGGCACGTAGCGGACGGGCACGCGCTCGGCCGGGGGCCGGCCGTCCATCCGCAGCGAGGCGGGCATGTGGTCCAGCGTGAACTGCCCGTGCGTCAGCTCCTCGGAGAAGCGCAGCCCGTAGGCGCCGGCGCGCCGGCCCAGCCACTCCGCCAGCGGGTCGGCCACCGGCCCGGAGTCCAGGAAGCGGCCACGCAGCCGGGCGTAGACGTCCACGCTCCACAGCAGCCTGCCGTGCGCCGCGCCGCACGCCTGGGCGGCGATCGGGCCCGCGAACGTGACCGGCTCCCAGATCACCAGCTGCGGCCGCCACCACCGGCAGAAGGCCACCAGATCGGCCACGATCGGGTCGTTGACCACCCGCCACCACCACGGCACCACCCGCTCGTTCCAGCGGGCCAGCTCCTCGCCGCTCATCTCGTCGGGGCGCGACAGGTCGAACTCGGGCGCGGAGGCGACGGCACGGCGCATGACGTGCCGCATGACACTGCTGGACCCGACCCGTACCCCGGTCAGCCCTGCGCCGGCGACGGCGTCCATCAGGTCGGCGTGGCTGGCGACGCGGACCTCGTGCCCGGCCGTGCTCAGCGCCCAGGCCAGCGGCACGAGAGAGTGGAAGTGGGAGCGCTCGGCTTGGGTGGCGATCACAACGCGCACGGCTTCCCCTTTCCGCACAGCCGTTCGGTCAGGGCGCGTTCACGTACGGAACATACTCACGCCATGGTCACCGACCAACCCCTACCGCGACGAGGGGGTAGGGGTCACCGGCCCGCGTCAGTGCCCCATGCCGAAGCCGCCGTCGACCGGGATGACCGCCCCCGTGAGGTAGGAGGCGTCCTCGCCGGCCAGGAACCGCACCACCTTCGCCACTTCCTCGGCGGTGCCGTAGCGGCCCAGCGGCACGGCCGCGAGCGCCTCGTCCCGCTGGGCGGGGGGCATGGCGGCGGTCATGCCGACGTCGATGAACCCGGGCGCGACGATGTTGACGGTGACGCCCAGCGGCGCCACCTCGCGGGCCAGCGACCGGCCGAACCCGACCAGGCCCGCCTTGGTCGCGGCGTACACCGCCTGCCCCGCCATCCCCCGCCAGGCCGCCGCCGACGACATGAGCACGATCCGCCCGCGGCGCATCCGCATCATGCCGCGCACCGCGTACCGGGCGACCCGGATGACGCCGCCGAGGTTGGTGTCGGCGACGACGCCGGCGCTGTCGTCGCCGCTGAGGGCGAGCGGCCCGTGCCGGGTGACGCCGGCGTTGGCGACCAGCACCTCCACCGGACCCTGGCTGCGCGCGACCCGCAGGAAGGCCGCCCGCACGTCGTCCTCCCGGGTCACGTCGCACGGCACCGCGGTCAGGTCGCCGGGCGGGTCCCCGCCGCGGTGGGTGACGGTGACGGCGTCTCCCGCGGCGGCCAGCTCGCGCGCCACGGCCAGCCCGATGCCGCGGGCTCCCCCGGTCACCAGAACCGACCTGCCCATCGCCCGATCATCACCCATCACGCCGGAGGCGGCAAACGCTCCCC
>NZ_JAPNNL010000208.1 GCF_027620315.1 Nonomuraea corallina
AGCACCTCGAAGCCGGCCCGGCCGCCGCGGGCGGGCACACCGGAACCCGTCCGGCCGGAAGCGGCCTGGCCGCCGCGGATCAGCGTGCCGGGGCGGGACGGGCCGTGCCGCTCAACCCGGCCGGCGTGCCGGCCACGAACGGGATGTACTCGCACGCGGTCCGCGTCGGCGACACGCTCTACGTGTCCGGCCAGGCCGCCTTCGACGAGGAGGGCCGCCTCGTCGGCGAGGGGTCGATGACCGAGCAGGCCGAGCACGTCTTCCGGTGTCTCGGCGCGATCCTCGCCGACCAGGGCGCGGGGTTCGGCGACATCGCGTTCCTGCGCACGTACCTGACCGACATGGACGACCGCGCCGAGTACGGGCGGGTGCGCAGGAAGTACATCACCGGCACGCCCCCGGCCAGCACGACCGTGGAGGTGTCGAAGCTGTTCATGCCGGGGCTGCTGCTGGAGGTGGACGCGATCGTCGCGCTGCCTTCCTAGGCGAGCGGGCCGGTGACGGACTCGGCCGCCGCCACCACGCCGCCCTCGGCCACGAGCCGCACCGCCGCGTCGATCTCCGGCGCGAGGAACCGGTCGGGTCCCGGCCCCGGCACGCTCTCGCGCAGCGCCTCGACGACGGCGGCGGTGGCCGGGGCGGGCGTGAGCGGGCGGCGCAGGTCGAGGGCGCGGGCGGCGGTGAGCACCTCGACGGCCAGCACGCGGGTGAGCCCGTCGACGGCGCGGCGCAGCTTGCGGGCCGCCGACCAGCCCATGGAGACGTGGTCCTCCTGCATGGCGCTGCTCGGGATGGAGTCGACGCTGGCGGGCACGGCCAGCCGCTTCAGCTCCGAGACGACGGCCGCCTGCGTGTACTGGGCGATCATGTGCCCGGAGTCGACGCCGGGGTCGTCGGCCAGGAACGCGGGCAGGCCGTGGTTGCGCGCCACGTCCAGGAAGCGGTCGGTGCGCCGCTCGGACATGGAGGCCAGGTCGGCGGCCACGATGGCGAGGAAGTCCAGCACGTACGCGAGCGGCGCGCCGTGGAAGTTGCCGTTGGACTCGACCCGGCCGTCGTCGAGCACGGCCGGGTTGTCGACGGCGGCGGCCAGTTCGCGCGCGGCGACGGCGGCGGCGTGCGCGATCGTGTCGCGGGCGGCGCCGGCGACCTGCGGGGCGCAGCGCAGCGAGTAGGCGTCCTGGACGCGGGTGCACGCCTCGGGGTCGCGGTGGCTGGCCATGATGCCGGAGCCGGCCAGGAGCCTGACCATGTTGGCGGCGGCCGCGGCCTGGCCGGGGTGCGGGCGCAGGGCCTGCAGCTCGGGGGCGAAGACGCGGTCGGTGCCGAGCAGCGCCTCGACGCTCATCGCGGCGCTGACGTCGGCCGTCCTGGCGAGCCTGGTCAGGTCGGCGATGGCCAGGACGAGCATGCCGAGCATGCCGTCGGTGCCGTTGATGAGCGCCAGGCCCTCCTTGGCGGCCAGTTCGACGGGTTCGATCGCGGCCTGCTTCAACGCCTCGGCGGCCGGCATCGGCTTTCCTGAGGCGTCGCGTACGACTCCTTCGCCCATCAGGGTGAGGGCGACGTGGGCGAGCGGCGCGAGGTCGCCCGAGCAGCCGAGGCTGCCGTACTCGTGCACCACCGGCGTGATGCCCGCGCTGAGCAGCGCGGCCAGGGTCTTGGCCGTGGTGGGGCGGATGCCGGTGTGGCCGGTGGCGAGCGTGTGCAGGCGCAGCAGCATGAGCGCGCGCACCACCTCGGTCTCCACCTCGGGGCCGCTGCCGGCGGCGTGCGAGCGCACCAGCGAGCGCTGCAGCTGGGCGCGCAGGGCCGGGTCGATGTGGCGGGTGGCCAGCGCGCCGAACCCGGTCGAGATCCCGTACGCGGGGACGGGGGCCTCGGCCAGGTCGTCGACGCGCTGGCGGGCGGCCGAGACCGCGGCCATGGCGTCGTCGGTGAGCCGGACGGGGGCGCCGTGGCGGGCCACCCTGATGACGTCGTCGAAGGTGAGGGGTTCGGGACCGACGTTCACGACCTCGTTGTCGCGCATGATGTGCTTCTCCCGTTCAGGTAACCGGCGAATGCGATGTTAGCTCCTTACCGGGGAACAGCGCGGCCAGCCCTTCCCGGCCCTCTCCGGTGAGCTCGACCGCGCGTGGCAGGCTGCCCCTGCGGTACCAGCCGCGCTCCAGCAGCACCGCGGTGACCGCGGCGCCGAGCGCGCCGCCGAGGTGGGGCCGGCGTTCGGTCCAGTCCAGGCATTCCGGGGCGAACCTGCGCCTGGTCCGGCGTGCCCGCGCGACGTCCACGCCCAGCCCGGCCAGCAGCCGCTCGCCCTGCGGGGTGACCCGCTCGCCGTCCAGGCAGCCGTGCCCGCGCAGCGCGTCCAGCAGCGCGACGCCGGCCCGCCCGGCCAGGTGGTCGTAGCAGGTGCGCGCCTCCTGCAGCAGCCGGGCCTGCCGTGACTGCCGCAGCGACCGGACGGGCGGCCGCGCGCTGATCCTGGCGAGCACTTCCAGCACCTCCGCGATCTCGTGTCCGGCCAGCCGGTAGTAGCGGTGGCGGCCCTGCCGGGTCACCTCGACCAGCCCGCCGTCGAGCAGCCGGGCCAGGTGGGAGCTGGCGGTGGCCGGGCTCACCCCGGCCACCCGGGCGAGTTCGCCGGCGGCCAGGGCGCGCCCGCCGAGCAGCGCCGTCAGGATCGCCGCCCTGGCCGGGTCGGCGATGAGCGCCGCGACCGGCGCGATGTCGGCATCGGTGTGACGGTCCATGCGGCGACGGTAGCTCAGGCACGCTTCGGCTCCGGTCGAACCGTCACCCGCCTACCCGGGGGCGCGCGGCCCATGCTCCTCGATAGGGTGACGGGCGTGCATGAGCAGGCAAGAGTCGCGCTGGTCACCGGCGCCTCCAGGGGTCTGGGCGCCGCGATCGCGCGCCGGCTGGGCGCGGACGGCTGGACGGTCGCGGTCAACTACCGGTCCGACGCCGCCGGCGCCGCCGAGGTGGCGAGCGAGATCCGGGCGGCGGGCGGGCGGGCCGAGGCGTTCCCCGCGGACGTGACGGACGAGACCGCCGCCGCCGGGCTGGTGGCCGAGGTCGCGCGGACGCTCGGGCCGGTCGAGGCGCTGGTCCTGAACGCCACCGGGCCGCAGCCCGAGCTGGGCGTCGAGGAGCTCACCTGGCAGGCCCAGCTCGACCAGCTCACGTTCTTCGTCAAGAGCCCGACCCTGCTGGTCCAGGCGTGCCTGCCCGCCATGCGGGAGCGGGGCAGGGGCCGGGTGATCCAGATCGGCTCCGACGTCGTGGACCGCTGCCTGCCGCGCACCTCCGCCTACACCGCGGCCAAGGCGGCCCAGCACGCGATGACCCGGTGCTGGGCGCGCGAGCTCGGCCCGTACGGGATCACCGTGAACGTGGTCGCGCCCGGCTGGGTCCCGGTCGAGCGGCACGCCGGCCTGGAGGTCGACGACTACGTGGCGGACGTCCCGGTGGGCCGGATCGGCACGCCCAGGGACGTCGCGGCGGCCGTGGCGTTCCTCGCCTCCGACGAGGCGGCGTACGTGACCGGGCAGCGCTTCACCGTCAACGGCGGGCACACGCCGTCCCCGGCCTGACCGGTCGGGCGGGGACAATCCGGTTTGGGGAGTCGGCGAGTATTCGCTAGAGTTCTCTCGTCACCCGGTGTTCGCCGGGCGGGCGCGGAAGTGGCTCAGGGGTAGAGCATCACCTTGCCAAGGTGAGGGTCGCGGGTTCGAATCCCGTCTTCCGCTCGGGTCTCGTACGCGGACGATTAGCTCAGCGGGAGAGCGCTTCCCTGACACGGAAGAGGTCACTGGTTCAATCCCAGTATCGTCCACCATCCGCGCCAAGAGGTCAGGTCCCGTGCTCACGGGCCTGGCCTTTTCCGCGTTCGCGGCCTGTGCGAGGGCCGGCCGGTGGGGGTGATCCCTGCCGATAGAGTCCTGCTCATGGATGGCGAGGGCGTGCGGAAGGTGCTGGCCGACTCGGGGGTGGACGCCCGGCGGTTCCGCACCGCGCTCGCGCTGCTGTGCGAGGGCGGCTGGTGGACCCTCGCCGATCTGGTCCGGGAGACCGCCACCTCCAGGCGGGGCGTCGAGTCGCTGCTGCGCGAGGTGTCGCCCGAGCGTTCCGTCGACCGGTTCCGGCTCACGCCGGAGCAGGCCGCCGCCTGCCGCGAGCTGCTCGACGAGGACCTGCTCAACGAGGACCTGCTCGACGAGGACGCGGAGCCAGGGCCCGCGCCCGCCGACCCGGTCGCCCACCTGCTGCCCCGGCACGCCGGGGTGGTGGAGGTCCTGGAACGGCTGATCGCCGGGGCGCCGCGCGGGCGGCACGTGCTCGATCACGTGGCGGCGACGCCGGAGACCGTCGTGCGGCGGGCGCTGCTGCTGGGGGCGCGGTTCTGGCTGCGGGACGCCGGGGTGCTGTGCGTCGGCGACCACGATCTGACCTCTCTGGCGATCAAGCTGATCCATCCGGGGGCCGACGTCACGGTGGTCGACGTCGACGAGCGGATCCTCGCCTACATCGACGAGCAGGCCGGGCGGCTGGGCGTCACGGTGCGCACCCGCTGGGCCGACCTGCGCCTCGGCCTGCCGCCGTCCGTCCGCGAACGGGCCGACCTGGCCGTCACCGATCCTCCGTACACGCCCGAAGGGGTGGGGCTGTTCGTCGCCAGGGCGGTCGAAGGGCTGCGCGACCCGGACCGGGGGCGGGTGCTGCTCGCGTACGGGGCGAGCGAGCGGACCCCGATGCTGGCGCTGAAGGTGCAGGAGTCGCTGCACGAGCTCAACCTCGCCTACGAGGCGATGTATCCAGACTTCAACCGTTACTTCGGCGCGGAGGCCATCGGCTCGGCGGCCGACCTCTACGTGCTGCGCCCGACCACCAAGACCCGGCCCGCCGTCGCCGCCAGGGCCGACCGCTACGGGACCGCCATCTACACCAAGGGCCCCCAGTCCGTGGAGTCCCGCCCGGCGGACGCCGGCCCGGCCCTGCCGGAGGGCTTCGAGCCGGGCGTCCTGGTCGGCGACTGGCCGAAGGGCCTGTCCCCCAGGGTTCCCCGGGCGCGGCTGTCCACCTGGCTGGCCAAGCCGTACGCCGCCGCGCCCGAGCGCGTGGCCGTCGCGGTGCCGGCGGGCATGGAGGCCGCGCTCCCGCGGCTGCTGCTGGCCACCCGGGCCGGGCACGTGCGGGTGTCGCTCGCCGGGCCGCCGGACGACCTGGCCGGGCTGACCGCGCTGCTGTCCCCGGTCTACCGGATCACCGCGGAAGGCCCGGTCCTCGACGCCGTACGCACCGATCCCGCGCGGGACGCGCCGGGGCGCCTGCTCCGGGCGATCCTCGACCACGCCCACGGCAAGCTCGCCAACACCTGGCGGGAGGGTCTGACCAGGGCGGACACCGGGCTGACCAAGCGGCAGGCCCGCGAGATCGTCACCCGGGTGGCGCCGTGGGCCGACGACGTCACCGTGCTGGAGCTGCCCGCCCACCGCCTGCGCGACCTGCCCGCCGCCGTGACCGCCTCGCTCTCGGCCGGCGTCCAGGAGTGACCGCCGCCTTCGCGAAATACGGTCGAAAGACGGCCGGACGGGCGGGAAGATGGCGGCATGAGCGTGATCCGGGACGACGCCGTGGTACGGGACCTGCACGCGTCGCTGAGCCGGCGCGATCGGCCGGAGGACGTCGCCGAGCTGGTGCTGCGGGTGCTGGGCGGGCGGCTCGGGCGCCGTGAGCGGGTGGTGCTGGAGCGGGCCGCCCGGCATTCGGCGCGGCGCCAGGGCTGGTTCTCCTCGATGCCGGCCGAGTTCGCGCCGCCGGTCGGCGGCGCCCGCCAGGTGGCGGCGGCCAACCGGCTGTTCGACCAGGAGCTCGACGCGGACGGCGACGATCCGGCCGCGCTGCTGGAGTTCGCCGCGCGGACCGGGGAGCCGATCGGGTGGGCGCCGGAGCGGGGTGACTTCCTGCGCGACCGGCTCAACCGGCAGGCGCGCGAGGCCGCGGGCGTGGATCTGTCCAAGCGCCAGTACAACCGCAGGTTCCGGGTGCTGCGCAGGGTGGCGGCCAAGGCCGGCGTGCTGGAGGTCGAGCGGGCCAAGCGCCGGCTGCTTCGGGTCGGGCTGGCCGGGTTCGCGGCCGAGATCCCGTACGAGAGGTTCGCGGACGACGTGGACGCGGCCTGCTTCGTCGCGTACTACACCGCGCGCCGCAAGCAGCGCAGGGAGTTCAGCCTGTCGGGGCGGGAGAACCCGTTCGACGAGATCGCCCAGGTGCTCCTCGCCCGCTGCGGCGAGGACGCCGACTGGTGGATGATCGCGCAGGCGCGGAGTACGCCCGAGGTGCTGGCGCGGCTGCCGGAGGAGGAGCGCGGGCGCCTGCTGGGCCGGTGGTCGGCCGTCATGCGGGACAGCGCGGAGCTGCTGCGCGAGCGGTGGAGGGACGACGCCGACAAGAAGAACATGATCGTGCGCCCTGGTGACGACTCGACCACCTGGAACACCTTCGCCGTCGCCTACAACGCCGCCCGTGCCGGATGGCTCGCCTGCCTGCGGTCGCTGAACGCGCTCGGCCTGCTGGACGCGGCCTGCCCCGGCAAGGTGATGCGGCTGATGGCGGCCGACCTGGCCGGCTGGCACCGCCGGGAAGGCGGCGACGTCGACCCCGACACCGCCGTGTGGGCGGGGCTGCCGCTGCCGTGGGAGGTGCTCGACGGGACGGCCCGGTGCACACGCGCCGACGTGGAGGCCGCGTGCGTGGCCGCCGGTCTTGACGCGGCGGGGTCCGGCTGGACGGCGCCCGCGCCGGGCCGCGGGGTGGCGGTGTTCCGGCCGACGCCCGAGCTGGTGCACGGGGTGAGCGTGGCCGACCCGGTGTGGGCGGCGCTGCTGCGCCGGTCCGGGGTCTTCGGCGGCCGGGCGGTCAAGCCGGAACTGGCGGCGGACGCCGCCCACGGGCTGGCCTCGGGCGTCGTGGTCAGCGAGCTGCCGGCCCGGGAACCGCGGGCGGAAAACGGCTAGCGCGATCACCGGGCGTCCGCCAGACTGAGGGCTGCCTCGCCGTAGCTCAGAGGTAGAGCGCCTGGCTCTTCGGCCCGGGTGGACGCCGGTTCGAGCCCGGCCGGCGGGACCGTCGACGCCCGCGCGCCGGTCCGGGTGTCACGGGGGCGGCCTGCCCACTCCGATGGCGACGCCTGGACCGGCTGCGCGAGGCGGCCCGTGACCTGGCCGGTTAGGCTTCGGTCGGGAGGGTCCCATGAGGGTCATCGTGTTCGGCGCCACCGGCATGCTCGGGCAGGGCGTGCTGCGCGCCTGCCTGGCCGACGACCGGGTGACGGCGGTGCTGGCCGTCGGCCGCTCCCCGACCGGCCGCACGCACCCCAAGCTGCGCGAGATCCGGCACGCCGACCTGTTCGACCTGACGCCGGTGGCGGGCGATCTGGCCGGCTACGACGCCTGCTTCTTCTGCGTGGGGGTGTCGTCGGCGGGCATGGGCGAGCGCGAGTACCGGCGCCTCACCTACGATCTCACGCTGTCGGTGGCGCGCACGCTGGCCGGGCTGAGCCCCGGCTCGACGTTCGTGTACGTGTCGGGGATCGGCACCGACGCCCGCAGCCGCACGATGTGGGCCAGGGTGAAGGGTGAGACGGAGAACGCGCTGCTGGCGCTGCCGCTGGAGGTCTACCTGTTCCGCCCCGGCTACGTCCAGCCGATGTACGGGGCCACGTCCAGGACCAGGCTCTACCGGCTGGCGTACGTGGTGGCGGCGCCGTTCTATCCGGTGCTGCGGCGGCTGTTCCCCTCGGCGGTGACCACGACGGAGCAGATCGGGCGGGCTATGATCGCGGTGGCCGAGCGGGGAGCGCCCGGCCGCGTCCTGGACGCGGCGGCCGTCAACGCGCTGTGACCAGGGGAATAACCGGGCGAGCCTGGACGCTGAGCTAGCTGTTGAAAGTTCAACAGTACGAGTGGGTGACTAAAATGCAGTTCGGCATCTTCAGTGTCGGCGACGTGACCATGGACCCGACCACCGGGCGCACGCCCACCGAAGGCGAGCGCATCAAGGCGATCATGCGGATCGCGCTCAAGGCCGAGGAGGTGGGCCTGGACGTGTTCGCCACCGGCGAGCACCACAACCCGCCGTTCGTGCCGTCCTCGCCGACGACCATGCTCGGCTACATCGCGGCCAAGACCGAGCGGCTGGTGCTGTCGACCGCCACCACGTTGATCACCACGAACGACCCGGTCAAGATCGCCGAAGACTACGCGATGCTCCAGCACCTGGCCGACGGCCGGGTGGACCTGATGATGGGCCGTGGCAACACCGGCCCGGTCTACCCGTGGTTCGGCCAGGACATCCGCCAGGGCATCCCGCTGGCCGTGGAGAACTACGCGCTGCTGCACAAGCTGTGGCGCGAGGACGTCGTCGACTGGGAAGGCCGCTTCCGCACGCCGCTGCAGGGCTTCACCTCGACGCCTCGGCCGCTGGACGGGGTGCCGCCGTTCGTGTGGCACGGCTCCATCCGCAGCCCCGAGATCGCCGAGCAGGCCGCCTACTACGGTGACGGGTTCTTCGCCAACAACATCTTCTGGCCGAAGGAGCACTTCGTCCGGCTGATCACCCTCTACCGGCAGCGGTACGCCCACTACGGGCACGGCACGCCGGAGCAGGCCATCGTCGGGCTCGGCGGGCAGGTGTTCATGCGGGAGAAGTCCCAGGACGCGATCCGCGAGTTCCGCCCGTACTTCGACAACGCCCCGGTGTACGGCCACGGGCCGTCGCTGGAGGACTTCATGGCCGAGACGCCGCTGACGGTGGGCAGCCCGCAGCAGGTCATCGACCGTACGCTCCAGTTCCGCGAGTACTTCGGCGACTACCAGCGCCAGCTGTTCCTCATGGACCACGCCGGGCTGCCGCTGAAGACGGTGCTGGAGCAGCTCGACCTCCTCGGCGAGGAGGTCGTGCCGGTGCTGCGCAAGGAGTTCGCGATCGGCCGCCCGGCCGGCGTCCCCGACGCCCCCACCCACGCCTCCCGCCTCGCCGCCGCACGCGCGAAGGACGCGCCGGTGGATGATGCCTTGGAGAAGGAGGTCAACCGATGAAGCTCGTCGTCGTCACGGCGGGGCTGACCCAGCCGTCCTCCACCCGCCTGCTCGCCGACCGCCTCGCGCGGGCCGCCGCCGAGCGGCTCGGCGGGGCCTCGGAGCCCGTCGTCGTCGAGCTGCGCGACCTGGCGGTGGAGATCGCCGGCGCCTTCGTCACCGGCTTCCCCAACGCCCGGCTGCGGGCGGCGATCGACGCCGTGACCGGGGCGGACGGGCTGATCGCGGTCACCCCCGTGTTCACCGCCTCCTACAGCGGGCTGTTCAAGTCGTTCTTCGACGTGCTCGACCCGAAGGCGCTGGCGGGCAAGCCGGTGCTGATCGCCGCCACCGGCGGGACGCCCCGGCACTCGCTGGTGCTGGAGCACGCGATGCGGCCGCTCTTCGCGTACCTGCGCGCCGTGGTGACGCCGACCGCCGTGTACGCGGCCACGGAGGACTGGGGCGGCGGCGGGGACGCCTACGCCGACGGGCTGGCGGACCGGATCGACCGCGCGGCGGCCGAACTGGCGGACCTCATGCGCCGCACGGCCCCGGCCGCCGGCCGGCCGGCGGCCGTGGAAGCCGGCGGAGCGGCGACCGGGGAGACCGGCGGACCGGCTGTCAGCGGGGCGTCCAGCGGGCCGGCGGGCTGTCGCGACGCCGGGGCGGACCTCGACGAGGTGGTCCCCTTCCAGGAGTACCTGGCCTCGATCCGGCCCTCGCGCTGACCCCTGCGGTCAGCGCCGCGCCTTGACGGAGACCACGTCGTACGGGGTGTCGGGGGCCGGCGGGGTGGTGAAGCGGGCGTTCGGCAGGTAGAGCCGCCCGCCGAAAGCCGCCACCGTGCTGGGCACGTCGAACCGGTCGTCGGTGAGCCGGTCGACGACCCGGCCCGAGGAGCCGTCGACGCTCATGCGGACCACGGCCACCGTGTTGAGCCGGTTCTGCACCACGTACAGGGTGCGTCCGCGCAGCAGCAGGCCGTCGCCGTTGACGAGCGACTCGCCGCCCAGGTCGACCTCGGTGGTGACGCCGCTGCCGGGGTCGGCCTTGAACAGTTTGCCGGTGTTGGACTGCACGATGAGCAGGTTGCGCCGGTCCGGCGTCGGGGCGATGCCGTTGGCGTTGGTGCCGGTGGCGTACTGGATGGCGCCGGTGAGCGGGATGGTCTCGGCCTGCCGCGGGAGCTTGCCGTGGCGGCCGAGCGGCAGCTTGTAGAGCACCGGGTTGGCCGAGTCGGTGATCCAGGCGGCGCCGCGGAACAGCAGCACGTCGTTGACGAACGCGGTGCCGGTCGCGAGCCGGTACGACTTGATCACCGCGCCGGTGCGCAGGTCGACGACGCGGGCGTCGCCGGCGTTGCCCCCGGCGACGAACAACCGCCCGCGGTCGTCGGTCTTGAGTCCGAGCGACTGCGTGCCGGGACCCTTGCTTATGATCTTCCCCTGGCCGGTGCGCAGGTCGGCGCGGTAGATGTCGCCGGTGGCCCGCGACCCCAGATAGGCGTACGGGCCAGGGCCGATCTCGATGCCCTCCGGCTGGAACCCCGCCGGCAGCGGGAAGGTGGCGGGCCGTGTGGCCGCCTGGGCGGGCGGTGTCAGGAGCCCGGCCGTGAGGGCCGCGCAGAGCGCGGTCTTGAGGATCGCTGATCTCATCCAGCCACCATCTCCCCGCGCGAGGCCGCCGCAAAGGCCCAGGGCCCGCCTTCACAGCGACCTCGCAGGTTCCCGCTACTCGCCGTTGCGCAGGTCGGACAGCCGTTTCGGGGTGTACTGGACGTCCTCGAAACGGACGGTGGCGCCGTCCCCCATCGGGCTCTGGGCGAGGAAGCCGACCTCGAGATCCCCGTCGAGCGCGAAGTAGCGGATGAGGCTCCACGCGCCCGTCCCTTCGGCCACGTGGAAGGCGAACGCCGAGCCGACGCGCGAGACGCGGAGCCGGATGTCGTCGCCGCGCATCGGCACCGAGTTGCAGTCGTCGGAGACGCCGCGGGTGACCACCGAGACGACGGTGGGGGTGCCCTGCGGGGACAGTTCGAGGCAGAACTTGGCCCAGCGGTCGGCGTCGGCGTGCAGCAGCAGAACGCCCGCGTCGAAGGTGGAGCGCAGGTCGAGCCTGACCCGGGCGCTGAGCGTGAAGTCCCCGTCCAGGCGGCCCACGAGGGCCGGGGCGTTGGCGTACCGGTTCGGCTCGCCGGGGTCGGAGAACAGGTCGGTGCCCGCGGCTGCAGTGATGACGAGCGTGTCGTCACCCTCGACGCTCCACCCTTCGGGCTCGTTGAGCCAGCGCAGCGGCGCGGGGAACGCGGGCAGGGATACGGCAGCCATCACGGGCCTTCCTCCGGAGTCGTCGTGGACGTGTGGATTGGCGCACACCGACGGCCCTTTCGTCAAGCGCCCCGGGTTCGCGGACCCGCCGTCCGCCCCGGGTGAAGGAGCCGGGGGGCGGGCCGGCGCCCCGGGAGAGGAGAACCCGGGGCGCGGTGCGGGTCAGCGGAGGAACGCCGCGGCCACCCCGGCGTCGACGGGGACGTGCAGGCCGGTGGTGTGCGACAGGTCGCCTCCGGTGAGCGCGAACACGGCCGCGGCCACGTGCTCCGGCAGCACCTCCTTCTTCAGCAGCGTCCGCTGGGCGTAGAACTCGCCCAGCTTCTCCTCCTCCACCCCGTACACGGCCGCCCGGTTGGCGCCCCAGCCGGAGGCGAAGATGCCCGAGCCGCGGACCACGCCGTCGGGGTTGACGCCGTTCACCCGGATGCCGTGGCCGCCGAGTTCGGCGGCGAGGAGCCGTACCTGGTGGGCCTGGTCGGCCTTGGCGGCCCCGTAGGCGAGGTTGTCCGGGCCGGCGAAGACGCTGTTCTTGGAGGAGACGTAGACGATGTCGCCGCCCAGGCCCTGGTCGATCATGACGCGGGCGGTCTCGCGGGAGACCAGGAACGAGCCGCGCGCCATCACGTCGTGCTGCAGGTCCCAGTCGTCGAGGGTGGTCTCCAGCAGCGACCGCGACAGCGACAGCCCGGCGTTGTTGACCACGAGGTCGACGCCGCCGAAGGCGAGCACGGCCTGCCGGACCGCCTCCCGGACCTCGTCCTCGCGGGTGACGTCCGCGCCGG
>NZ_JAPNNL010000209.1 GCF_027620315.1 Nonomuraea corallina
CCTGGCGTCCCGGGGGAGCGCCCGCTCACCGGATGAGCGTGCGGGCGCCGTTCAGGGGTCATCCAACGCGTGAGCGGTTGGTTCATGGGGTCACCGTGCAGGCGGCGCCGTTGAGGGTGAAGGAGGACGGTTCGGCGGTGTTGCCGGTGTGGGTGGCCTGGAAGCCGAAGCTGACCGTGGCGTTGGGCGCGATGGTGGCGTTGTAGGGCGCGTTCGTGGCCGTGACCTGGCCGCTCCTGGGGGTGACCGCCGTGTTCCAGGTGGAGGTGACCGTCTGGCCGGGCGGCAGGGTGAAGGTCAGCGACCAGCCGGTGATGGGCGTGGCGCTCCTGTTGGTGAGGGAGACGGCGGCGGTGAAGCCGGTGTTCCAGGCGTTCGTCGTGTAGCCGACCTCGCAGGGCCCGGTGACGGTGGGCGTGATGGTGGGCGTGATGGTGGGGCCGGGGTCGCCGCCGGAGTCGAGGCCGAAGAAGCGGATGGTCTCCGCGGCCATCCCGCCTCTGGGCAGGTCGTGCCCGGCGCCCTGGAGGCTGATCGCCTCGACCGGCGCCGTCCCTCCGGTGCCGCCGTACCGGGTGCGGGTCTGGCCGGCCTGCGGGGTGTCGGTGAGGGACGGCGTCTGGCTCAGGCCGTGCACGTTCGTCCACTGCTTGATCTGCTCCTGGAAGTTGGGGTAGCGCAGCGTGCCGTCCTGGGTGCCGTGCCAGATCTGCATGCGCGGCCGCGGCCCGGTGTAGCCGGGGTAGGCGGCGCGTACCAGGTCGCCCCACTGCTGCGGCGTCCTGACGATCTGGCCGTTGGCGCACTGGCTGTTCCAGCTCGACCCGTCGGTGGTGGCGAAGCAGCCGAACGGCACGCCCATGTAGGCGGCTCCGGCCTTGAACACGTCGGGGTAGACGCCCAGCATGACGTTGGTCATCATCGCGCCGGAGGAGACGCCGGTGACGAAGGTGCGGTCCGGGTCGCCGCCGTGGCGCTGGTGGACGTACCTGACCATGGACATGAGGCCGACGGGGTCGCTGCCGCCGTCGCGCCGCAGCGCCTGCGGCGAGGAGACGTCGAAGCAGGCCCCGCTCCTCGTCGCCGAGGGGTAGACGACGATGAACTTGTGGCGGTCGGCGAGCGAGGCGAACTCGGTGCCGGAGTGCAGCGCGGGCCCGGAGCCGGTGCAGTAGTGCACGGCCAGCAGCACCGGTGGCCGTGACCCCACGCCGTCGGGCACGTACAGGTGCATCCGCAGGTTGGTGGGGTTGGTCCCGAACCCGGTGACCTCGACCAGCTGGGCCGAGGAGGCCGGGCCGGCCAGGACCACCAGGCCGAGGACGGTCAGCAGGGCGGTGGTGACCGCGGCCGCGGCCGTACGGTGACGTGCTCTCATCCGCGCCTCCCATCGCTCGAAACATTTCGATGATGTCCCGAAACTTTTGGCCGGGCAACCACGGAGACACGCGCCACCGGCCGACCGGCCTTCTGACGTGCGCGGACGATCTACCAGCGAGAAGAAAGTTTCACGACTCCCCGGGCCGGGCGGCCAATGAGGTGTAGACGTCCACCTCGCCGGGGCTGATCAGGCCGTCCTGGATCGCGCAGATGAGCAGCTTCTCCTTGGTGGGGGCGGGCCGGCCGGCCGCGGCGTACTTGACCCTGGCCCGGTCGATGTACTGGCGCACGGTCCGCTCCTTGACGCCCATCCGGGCCGCCACGGACGCCTTGGACATCGACTGGAACCAGTACAGCAGCGCCAGCCGCTCCTTCTCCGACAGCTGCGGCCGGTGCGGGCTCTCGTCGGTGGCGATCGCCTGCGCCATCGGCGGGGTGACGCTGGGCCGGTCGGCGGCCACCGCCAGGATCGTCTCCACGCACGACTCGCGGGTGGCCCGGCCCTTGCCGATGAACGCCGACGCGCCCGCGTCGAGCACGGCGCGGACCGTCTCCGGCTCCTCGTGCTCGGAGAAGACGACGACCCGCTGGCCGCCCGCGCACAGCTCGCCCACCCGGTCCACGATCATGGTGCCGTTGAGGTTGAGATCGAGCAGCAGCACGTCCGCGGGCGTGCCGCGGACGGACTCGATGGTCGGCCCCTGGGCGACCATCGTGACCGGGCTGGGCGGCCCGAACCAGGACCGCACCCCGTCCACCACCACCTGGTGGTCCTCGACCAGGGCCACCGTCACGTGGCCTGCCACATGCTGTTGACCCATACCTCACCTCCCTGACGCTGATAGGTGACGACGACCCCGCTCGCCTCACGCACCGGGTCGGAGCTGACGGCCAGGTCGTCGTTGTCGGCCACGACCGCCACGCTCACCATGGTCGACATGGCCGACACCGTGACCCTGGCCCACGACCTCGCCCCGTCCAGTGCCAGCAGCGGCACCCGCAGCAGGTCCGCGCGTACGCTGTCGGCCAGGTCGGGCAGGGTGCCGCCGAACGGCGGCGCCGTCACCAGCACCCTGCGCCGCTCGGCGGCGTCGATGCGCTCGCGCAGCGCGGTCACCAGCGCGTCGGGCACGTCCTCGCGCTCGGTGATGAGCCGGCGCAGCCGCAGGGCGCCGGCCGTGCACTCCTGGCGCACCCGCTCGTCACCGGGGTCGGCGCCGTCGGCGAGCCGCTCCAGCAGGTCCTCGGCCACGTCGCGGATGGCCCCGTAGCGGCGCAGCCGGTCGGCGTGGATGCGCTGCGCGGACATCCGCCAGGCCTCGTCGGCGGCCAGCCGCCGCGCCAGCAGAGCGGCCTCCTCGGCGCTGGCCCGCAGCGCGTGGCCGCCGACGCTGTAGCCGAGCTGCAGGGCGATGGCGCCGGCCACGACCACCAGGTACTTGGCGATCGAGACCCGGTCGGTCGTGCCGGTGGCGGCCATCGCGGCCAGCATGAGCCCGGCGTTGGCGGCCAGGAACGCGATCAGCTCGGCCCGCCAGCGCGGCCGGTTCCACAGCAGCATGACGCCGACCCAGCCGACCGAACCCCACCCCCAGTCGATGGTGCCCAGCAGGTCGCGCGGGTGGCAGGCGAGGATGACGGCGACGTCCACGGCCAGCGTCACCGCCACGAGCAGGCCCGTGCCCGCCGTTCCCGGCTCGCGGTCGCGTAACAGGTTGACGGCGGCGACGGCCCCGACCACGGTGTAGACGACCCAGGCGACGGCCGCCAGGACCGGCAGGCGGAAGTCCTCCCACCCGGTGACCGTGACGGTCAGGTCGTAGCCGACGTGCCACAGGCCGGCGATCGCCACCGCGCCGAGCGCGGTGTAGCGGGCGTAGCGCCGCGCCACCTGCTCGATGTCGCCGGTCATGGCCGCCACCACAGCGTGACCCGGGTGCCGTGGCCGCCCGAGGAGATGTCGGCGCCGCCGTTGGGCAGGGCGCGCATGGTGTCGAGGATGGAGCCGCGCACGCCGAACCGGTCGGGCGGCAGCCGGTCGCGGTCGAAGCCGCGGCCGTGGTCGGCGACCTCCACCCGGATCTCGTCGCCGCGCCTGCTGGAGACCAGTTCGGCCTCGCGGACGCCGGCGTGCCGCGCCACGTTCGACAGGGCCTCGGTGACGGCGCGGGCGAAGCTCTCGGCGACCTCGCCGGGCACGGTCTCGCGGGTGAGCCGCCGGCGCACGCGCAGCCCGGAGGCCCGCCCTGCCACCTCGTCGAGCAGCGTGTCCAGGGCGATGGGCGCGCGCTCGTCGCCGGGGGTGGCGCGCAGCCGGTCGAGCGCGGACAGGTCGGCGACCGCCTGCTCGCGCAGGGTGGCCGAGGGGCCGTCGTAGGTTCCCAGGCCGACCATGGTGAGGGTGTGCAGGGACGTCTCGTGCACGCTGCCGACCTGTTTCAGCTCGTCCTCGCGGCGCAGCCGCTCCACCATGAGCGCGACGTCGGCGCGGGCGCTCTCCCTGAGGAACCCGTCGGCGGAGGCGGCGGAGCGGCGCAGCAGCGTCATCAGCACCGCGATCGCCAGCACCTGAACGAGGTGGATGCCGAGAGAGACGGTGACGTCCTGGCCGGGGGCGGCGAGCCGCACCCCGGCCAGGAACGCCACCGCGACCCCCACGCCGGTGGGCACGGCCGCCACGGACCGCCACGCGACGGCCGGCACGATGATCGTCATGGTCACCAGCACCGCCACCCAGCTCGCGCCGCCCGCCAGCGCCTCCCCTGCCACCAGGTGACGCTGCGCGAGACAGAGCGCGACGGTGATCGCCACGTCGCCGGCGACGAGCCAGGCCGGCAACAGCAGCCCGCGCCACCACCGCCACAGGAACAGCGCGGTCCACCCGAGCTCGACCGCCAGAGCGGGGCCCAGCCAGGCGGCGGAGACGGGCGGGACGGCGCCGAGGGCGCCCGCGACGGCCACGACCACGCCCATGGCGCCGCGCGCGCCGGCAACGGTGCGCGCGGCCGTGCGCTCCAGTTGCCTGGCCGCCGAGTCGTAGCGTGTGGAACCGAGGTGAGCCATCGCCCGTCCGCCCGCGACGCGATCACAAGTCGGCACACACGATAACGCACCTGACCCGTGCCGGCCGGGTTCGCCGGCAGGGATCGCCCGGCTGTCTTCCTCGGTCCTGCTCCCACCCCCGCACTCTCTACCGTCCGCGCCCCCGGCGGCATGACGGCTGATCGACCGTCATGCCATCCCTCGGCCGGTGCGCGTGTACTGGCCCTGTCGCGATCACCGCGACTGAGGGGGGACCTCCATGACGCTCATCTCGATCTCTATCCTGATCTCCTGCCTGTCGGTGATGGCGGTCCGTGGCAGGCGGGGGCCGTGGCCACCGGGACTCCCGGTGGCACGGCCACGGCTGTCGGCAGCGGGCGGCACGTACGAGAGTTCGCACGGCCGCCGCTCCGACGAGTACGTGATCCAGGAACGGCTGATCGCGGTGGCGGACGGAGGGGGGCGGGGCCGGCCCGGTCACACGGCGGCCGCGCTGGCCCTGGGCGCGGTGGTCGCGGCCCGGCCGCAGATGGCCGGGACGCGGGCGGAGGAGCTGGGAAGCTGCGCGCGCACGGCGTGGCGGACGGAGCCCGCCCTGGCGGAGGAGGCCACCGGCCTGGACCTGATCGTGCTGGACGTGGACGAGCATCCTCGCCTGCGCTACGCCCACGTCGGCGGCGGCGCGATCTGGCACTGCGCGAAGGGCGGCAGGCCACGGCGGCTGACGGCGGCGGGGACCGGCAGGACCGGGACCCCGGCGCCGGAGATCGGCAGCGTGCCGCTCCGCCAGGGCGACCGGGTCGTCGTGGTCACCGACGGGGTGGTCAGGGCGCTGGGCCTGGAGCGGCTGATGACGCTGTTCGCCGACGGCCGGTCGCCGACGGCCTGCCTGGACCAGCTGTACGACGAGCTGTCGGTGCTGGACCCGGTCGAGGACGCCACCATGATCGTCGCTGACTTCGTCAGCGCGTGACGCGCTCCCTATCCTGGTAGAGGCCGGACGCGCCGGGGCGGCCAGGATGTGGAAGGACGGTCCATGACGATCCCTCTCGGGCCCTTCGCCGGCCGAACCATCGGCGAGCTCGGCCGCGAGCTGCGCGCGGGCCGCACGACGGCCGAGGAGCTGGCGCGGGCGTCGCTCGACGCGGTCGCCCGGCTCGACCCCGCGCTCAACTCCTTCGTCGGCGTGGACGCCGGGGGCGCGCTCGCGGCGGCCAGGGAGGCGGACCGCGAGCTGGCCGGCGGTGCCGACCGGGGCCCGCTGCACGGGATCCCCGTGGGGGTCAAGGACCTGGTCGAGGTGGCCGGGCTGCCCGCCACCATGGGGTCGCGGCACTTCACGGGATACGTCCCCGGCGCCGACGCGGCGTGCGTGACGCGGCTGCGCGAGGCCGGGGCGGTGATCGTGGGCAAGACCACGACCCACGAGTTCGCGTACGGGCCGACCGGCGACTGCTCGGCCAACGGCCCCTCCCGCAACCCGTGGGACCCCGCGCGCATGTCGGGCGGCTCCAGCGGCGGCAGCGCCGCCGCCGTGGCCGCCGGCCTGGTGCCGCTGGCGATCGGCACCGACACCGGCGGGTCGGTGCGCATCCCCGCGGCGCTGTGCGGGGTGGCCGGCTTCAAGCCCGCGTACGGCGCCATCCCGGCCGGCGGCGTCTTCCCGCTGGCGCGCAGCTTCGACCACGTGGGGGTGCTCGCCCGCACCGCCGGCGACTGCCTCCTCGCCTACCGGCCGCTCAGCGGCAGGGAGGTCGGGCCCGCCCGGCGCCCGCCGCGCGTGGCCTGGCTCGACCCCGCCCCGCTGCACGCCTGCGACCCCGAGGTGACGCGGGTCGCGACGGAGGCGGCCGGGGCGATGGGGAAGGTCGCGCTGCCCCAGGAGGTCGCCGACGGGCTGCGCGAGGTGTACGTCACGGTCCAGAGCGCCGAGGCCGCCGACGTGCACGCCGAGCGGGTGGCCCGGGCGCCCGAGCTGTTCCAGCCCGAGGTGCTCGACCGGCTCAAGGGGGCGATGGAGGTTCCGGCCTGGAGGTACGTGCGCGCGGTGGCGCGGCTGCCCCGGCTGGCCGAGGCGGCCGAGGCGCTGTTCGAGGAGCACGACGTGCTGGCGCTGCCGACGGTGCCGCTCACCGCCCCGCTGCTCGGCCTGCGGGAGGTCGAGCTGGGCGGGCGGCCGGTCGCCGTGCGCGCCGCGCTGCTGGCCCTCACGAGCCCGTGGAACGTGCTCGGGTTCCCCGCCCTCAGCGTGCCGGCCGGGGCGGTGGCCGGGCTGCCGGTCGGGCTCCAGCTCGTCTGTCGTCCCGGCGACGAGGACCTGCTCGCCGCGGCCGCGCCCGGAGCGGAGGCGTGAGCGGCCCCGGGCATCCCGCGGCCTGACCGTAGTGCAGGCTGTACCACCGTTCTCCAGGGTGCTGGATCGATCTTGAGTCGGCGGGCCGACAGGCTGGGTCATGTCCGAGAACGAGCCATCCGAACAGACGGAGACCCCCATGTCGCAGCACCCCGCCCGCATCCTGGCGATCTCGGCGCTGGCCGCGCTGGCAGGGCTGAGCCTGACCGCGCCGGTCGCGCACGCCGCCCCCGCCGATCCCGTGCAGCAGCGCCTGGACGCGCTGGTCGACGAGTCCGCCTTCCCCGGCGCGCTGGCGGCGGTACGGGGGCGCGACGGGCGGACCCGGACCTACACGGCCGGGGTGGCCGACCTGAAGACCAAGGCGAAGATGCCGGAGAACGGCCGGGTGCGGATCGCCAGCAACACCAAGATGTTCACCGCCGTGGTCGCGCTCCAACTGGCCGGTGAGGGCAAGCTGGACCTGGACGCGCCGATCGAGAAGTACCTGCCCAAGGTCGTCCGGGGCAAGGGCGTCGACGGACGGAAGATCACCACCCGCCAGTTGCTCCGGCACACCAGCGGCCTGCGCGACTACGACGACCTCCTCGTCGGCGACTTCACCAGCATGCTGGAGCGCCACGTCGAGCCGCGCGACCTGGTCGACGCCGCGCTGGCGCACCGCGACTCCCCCGCCAAGGGCTGGAGCTACAGCAACACCAACTACGTCCTGGCCGGGCTCATCATCCAGAAGGTCTCCGGCCGGCCGATCGGCGAGGAGATCACCCGGCGGGTGATCAAGCCGCTGGAGCTGCGCGACACGTACTGGCCCGGCGTCGGCGAGCGGGTCATGCGCGGCCCGCACCCCAAGGGCTATCTCACGCTCAAGCCGGGCGACCCGTACCGGGACGTCACCACCATGGACCCGTCGATGGCGTGGGCCGCGGGCGCGCTGGTGGCCACCCCGAAGGATCTCAACACGTTCATGAGCGCGCTGGTGGGCGGCAAGCTGCTCAAGCCCGCGCAGTTCAAGGAGATGACGACGACCGTGGCGGCGCCGCAGTTCGACACGGTGGGCGGCGCCCGGTACGGGCTCGGCATCGCCACCTTCAAGCTGAGCTGCGGCGGCTTCGCCTGGTCCCATGGCGGCACCGCGCCCGGCTACGCCACCGGCAACGGGGTGACGCGGGACGGCCGCGCCGCCACCGTCGCGGTCACCGCCCTGCCGACCGGGCTGCCCGCCGTCAAGAACCTGGAAGCCGCCCTGGACACCGCCCTGTGCGCCTGACCGGCGCGCGGGAGCGGGCCGGCCTCCGGTCACGGCCCCCAGATGCCGAGCGGAACGTGCCGCGGCCGGCCTCCGGTCACGGCTCGGTGAAGCCGAGCACGGTGCGCAGGATCGCCACCGGGTCGCCGGCGTCGCCCCGCCAGGCGACGTGCTGGTCGGGCCGGACCAGGACGAGCGGCGCCCCGTACCGGCCGAGCAGGCCCGCGTCCGTCAGGTCGACCACCGTGAACGGCGCGCCGAGCGCCCGCGCCGCCTCCTCGAAGCCGGGGCCGGGCTCCGGCGCCAGGCGCAGCAGGGTGAGCCCCTCCCCCAGCGTGTCGTACAGGGAGCGGCCATCGGGCAGCCAGGCGTGCGGCAGCCGCGCGCCCGGCCGGGCGGAAGCGTGGTAGACCTGCGGGGTGTGCGGCGGGACGGGCGAGCCGTCGTCGGCCACGATCGGCGAGCCCGCGTAGTGGTAGCCGAGCACGAGCCCCTCACTGTAGAACTCGCCCGCCTTGACCCGCAGCGCGGCGGCCGTCTCGGCGCGGGCGCGCTCGGCCTCGGGGCCGGCGCCGGTGAGCGGGCGGTCGGCGAAGGCAGGCGCGAGCAGCTTCTCCTGGGCGGAGCTGTCGGCGATGGTCTGCGCGGCGACCGGGCGGCGTTCGGCCTCGTAGCTGCCGAGCAGCGCGGGCCCGCCCCAGCCCTGGAGCACGGCGGCGAGCTTCCAGGCGACGTTGACGGCGTCGCCGACGCAGGTGTTGAAGCCGTGGCCGCCCCACGGCGGGTTGAGGTGGGCGGCGTCGCCGACGAGGAAGACGCGCCCGGCCCGGTAGCGGTCGGCGAGCAGCATCCTGGCCACCCACGGGTCGGTGCTGACGACGCTGATCGGCAGGTCGGCGCCGATGAGCACGCGCACCAGCCGCTCCGGGTCCGGCGCGGAGGTGCGCACGTCGACCCCGACCATGATCGCCCACCACTTGTCGTCGAGGTCCATCCGGCCCATCAGTCCGGACACCTCCGGATGGATCACCCAGTACTGCACGGCCGGGCCGAGCGGGACCTTCTGCGCCAGGCCGGGCGCGTGGAAGACCACGCTGAGGTTGGGCCGCTCGCCGGACGAGCCCTCGTACGACGCGCCGATCGCCTCGCGGGTGACCCCGGCGGCGCCGTCGCAGCCGAGCAGGTAGTCGGCCTCGATCGCGGAGCCGTCGGACAGCGCGGCGCGGACCCGCTCGCCGTCCTGCTCGATGGCGGTGACGGCGCGGCCGGTCAGGAGCGTGACGGCGGGCAGTTCGGCCACCGCCTCGCGCAGCAGCCGCTCCACGACCGGCTGCGGCGCCTGCTGGCCCGGCTCGGCCCACCGCTCGTCGCGCTCGGGGTGCAGGCCGAAGGCGTTGGGGAAGCGGGTGAGCTCGACGCCGAGCAGGTGGGTGCAGAACAGCACGTCCTGCGACCAGGAGACGGGCAGTGGCGCGGCGGCGCGCAGCCGGTCGGCGAGCCCCCACCGGCGCAGGTGCTCCATGGTGCGCATGCTGGTGGTCTTGGCGCGCGGCCGGTCCTGGTCGATCGTGACGCGCGGCTCCACCACGGTGGTGGGGACGCCGCGCCTGCCCAGTTCGACGGCCGCGGCGAGCCCGGCGGGGCCGCCGCCCGCGACGAGGACCCGGCTCACGCGCCGCTCCTGCCGGACGGGCCGGTGACCGGCGTGCGGATCACGCCGAGCCGTCCGACCTCCACCTCCACCACGTCGCCCGGCGTCAGCAGCCGGGGCGGCGTCCGGACGTAGCCGACGCCCTCCGGGGTGCCGGTGGCGAGGACGTCGCCGGGGTGGAGCGTCAGCGTGGCGCTGATGTGGGACAGGAGCCGGGGCACGGTGAAGATCATGTCTCGGGTGTCGCCGTCCTGCGTCACCTCGCCGTTGACCCGGGTGACCACGCGCCAGCCGTCCGCGGGGCTCCCGGTCTCGTCGGCGGTGACGATCGGGCCGATCGGGCCGCTGCGGTCCGCGTTCTTGCCGAGCGTCCACTGGCTGGTGAGCTTCTGGGCGGTGCGGGCCGTGAGGTCGTTGAACGCGGCGTACCCGAGGACGCCCGCCTCGGCCTCGCTCTCGTCCGCGTCGGCCAGCCGCGCGCCCACGACGGCGGCGACCTCGCCCTCCCAGTCGAGCCCCGGCTCGCCGGCCGGCACCGGGACGGCGACGCCGGTGACCGACAGCGAGGCCGTCCACCGGCCGAACACCGTCGGGTGCGCGGGCGGCTCGAAACCACCCTCCGCCGCGTGCGCGCGGTAGTTGAGCCCGACGCACAGCACCCGCGCCGACGGCGGCACGGGCGGAGCGAGCTCCACCTCGGCCAGGGGCACCCCGCCGGGGTCCGCCTGACGCGCCCGCTCCAGCCAGTACGGGACGTCGTCGTAGAAGTCGGTCACCTCCGCCAGAGGCGTCACCGTGCCGTCCGTCACGACGCCGACGGTCACGTGCCGCCCGCCGTCGCGCGCGGCCATCCCGACCAGCTTCACCGCGGGTCTCCTTCCTTGACGAGCCTGATGTCGAACTCGGCCGCCAGGAACGGCCCGTCCATCCCGAAGCGCGGGTCGGCGGACGGCCGGAAGTCGGCGACGAGCGCGTCCTTGACCGCGAACGCGGCGTCGGAGCCGAGGTAGGGGTCGCCGGCCACGAACACGTGGGTGGTGAGCGGCCGGTGCCCGGCGGCCCGGACCTTGACGTGGACGTGGGCGGGCCGCATCGGGTGGCGGCCGATCGCCCGCAGCAGCTCGCCGACCGGGCCGTCGGTCGGCACCGGGTAGCTGCTCGGCAGCACCGTGCGGAACCAGTAGGCGCCGTCGGGGCCGGTGGTGAGCAGGGCTCGCAGGTTGCCGTCGGGCTGCTCGGGGTCCTGGCTGTCGTAGTGGCCGGCGTCGTCGGCCTGCCAGACGTCGAGCACCGCGCCGGCGACGGGGACGCCGTCGCAGTCGGTGACGCGGCCGTGCACGACCGTGGGCTCGCCGCGCCGCCGCTCGGGTCCTTCGGCGATCCAGGCGCCCAGGGGGCGGGGCGGCGCGGGCGAGTGGAAGGGGCCCTCGACCGAGCTGGGGGTCATGGTGGGCGGGCCGGTGTGGTTCACCTCGTCGACGGCGGAGGTGACGCCCAGCATGTCGGACAGCAGGATGAACTCGTTGCGGGTCTCGGTGCAGGTGTGCCCGACGCGCACCAGGAAGTCGACGGCGCTCAGCCACTCGGCCTCGGTGGGCCTGGTCTCGCGGACGAACGCGTGCAGGTGGGTGACGATGCCGCCGACCAGCTCGCGCAGCCGCGCGTCCTCCCCCGCGACGGAGCCGAGGACCTGGGCGAGCAGGGCGTCGAGCCGGTCGGTGCCGGGTTCCGGGGTCATCGTCGCCTCCACCTCTCTCTTGATCGGCAAACCCTAGGGCGTGGGCCAGGGCACGCACCAGGGAGGATTTCAATCAATGGCACACTGCACGGGTGACGGACGCTCCCCGTGGCCGCCGGCCGCCGCACGGCGCCCCCGTGATCGACCGGGCCTTCGCGCTGCTCGGCGCGTTCTCCGCGACCCGCCGGGCGATGACGCTGGCCGAGCTGAGCCGCGCCACCGGCACGCCGCCGAGCACGGCGCTGCGGCTGGCCCGCCGCCTGCTGCACTGGGGCGCGCTGGAACGCGACGGCGCCGGCCGGTACGTCATCGGGCTGCGGCTGTGGGAGCTCGCCTCTCTCGCGCCGCGCGGGCACGGGCTGCGCGAGGCCGCGCTGCCGTACCTGGAGGACCTGTACGAGGCCACGCACCAGCATGTGCTGCTGGCGGTGCGCGACGGGACGGAGGCCCTGCTGGTGGAGCGGCTGTCGGCCAGGGACGCCGTGGACGTGCTCTACCGGGTGGGCGGGCGGCTGCCGCTCCACTCGACCGGGGTCGGCCTGGTGCTGCTGGCCCACGCCGAGCCCGAGTTCCAGGACCGGGTGCTGGCCGGGCCGCTGGTGCACGAGCCGGAAGGGCTGCCCGCCTCGCCGGCCGTGCTGCGGCGGACGCTGGCGCGGGTGCGCGGGACGGGGCTGGCGGTGATCGAGCGGGCGGAGCCGGGGCCGCTCGTCAGCGTCGCCGCGCCCGTCCGGGACGGC